>URND01000029.1 GCA_900549105.1 uncultured Eubacteriales bacterium | reverse complement strand
GGGCGGCTATATCGTGGGCCGACAGGACGTGATCGACCGCGTCAGCTACCGCCTGACCGCGCCGGGCATCGGCCGCGAGGTGGGCAGCTATGCGGGCAGCTATCAGCCCTTTTATCAGGGATTGTTTTTGGCGCCCCAGGTTGTTGCCGGCGCGTTAAAGGGCGCCATTTTCGCGGCAAACATTTATGAAAAGCTCGGCTTTGAGGTTGTGCCGAACGGAAGTGAATCCAGGCATGATATCATTCAGGCTGTTGTCCTCGGTTCGCCGGAAGGCGTTATCAAGTTCTGCAAGGGTATTCAGGCCGCAGCGCCGGTCGACAGCTTTGTGGACCCGGAACCGTGGGCCATGCCGGGATATGACAGTGATGTAATCATGGCGGCCGGAGCTTTTGTTCAGGGCTCTTCAATTGAGCTCAGCGCCGACGGTCCGATCAAGCCGCCTTACGCGGTTTACTTCCAGGGGGGCATCACCTGGTATCATTCAAAATATGGAATTATGATGTCTCTGGAGAAGCTTGTGGAAGCCGGAATCATTGATAAATCACAAATTATTCATAGATTTTAAGTATACAAGGTACACGATTTATGGTAGTATAAATTAGTGTACCTGTTTATATTTATGTAAAGCGTTCGCCTGAAATTCACATGAAAGGTGATGCATATGAGTAGAAAAAAACCTCTGATCCATGAGATGAGGGAAAGCGAACGTCCGAGAGAAAAGTTTGAACTTTATGGCGGCGACAGGATGTCGGATGCCGAATTGCTGGCGCTGATTTTAAGAACAGGCAGCCGCAATCTGAGTGCGGTGGCGCTGGCCGAGGAGATTCTGAATCTGGATATCCCCGGTGAGGGACTGGAAAAACTGTATCATTTATCCAAAAAGGATTTGATGGAGATTCATGGTATCGGACATGCAAAAGCGACAGAGATTCTTGCCCTGTGCGAACTGTCTGTCCGGCTGTCCAGATTAAAATCCCGGGAACATCTGTCCTTCAGTTCGCCCGCATCTATTGCGAGATACTATATGGCGGAATTTCGTTCCTACCGCCAGGAACATTTAAAGATGATGCTTCTGGATTCGAAAAACCATCTGATCGGCGAACGGCTGATTTCAAAGGGAACGGTCAACGCTTCGCCGGCCGAACCGAGAGATATCTTCGGAGAAGCTCTGCGCGCAGGCGCGGTATCAATTATATTGATACATAATCATCCAAGCGGCGATACGACACCGAGTCCGTCGGATTTAAGCATAACCCAAAAGCTTATGGAAGCCGGAGAGTTACTTGGAATACATTTGCTGGACCATATTATTGTGGCCGGCGCTCAATATAAAAGTTTGAAAGCCGAAGGATATATGAGCCTTCCGGCCTTATGAAATATGAAAGGAGAATCCCATGGCTATACAGAAATATGGTCTGGATTTAGGAACTGGTACAATTAAAATATATAAAGAGGGCCAGGGGCTGGTGCTGAGAGAAAAGAATATGATTGCCATCCGGCGCAAGACGGAGATGGTCGCCTTCGGCGATGAAGCCTATGCCATGTATGAGCGGGCCCCGGAAAATATCCGGGTTTACAGCCCGGTAAAAAACGGCGTGATTGCCGGCCTTCATGATATGAAGATTTTATTGGATTTATTTTTGAAAAAGGTGAAATGCACCAACGGTTTTATCCGCAGCAATGAATTTTATTTTGCTGTTCCCTGTGATATTACCGAAGTGGAAAAAAGAGCTTTTTTCGATTTGGCCATGGGCTCTGAATTCAAGTCTAAAGACCTCTATATTGTTGAAAAACCGGTGGCCACAGCCGTCGGCGAGAGTGTGGACGTGCTCCGCACTCCCGGAATTATGGTGATTGATTTTGGAGCGGACACAGTGGAAATATCTGTCCTGTCCCTTGGGGGCATCGTGTCCAGCCGTCTTCTGAAAATCGGCGGAAACGCCATGAATGAAGCCATCTGCGAGGCTGTAAAGCAAAAATACAACCTGCTGATAGGCATGAAGACTGCGGAGAATCTGAAGCTGGAACTGGGTTCCGCCCTGAATACTGTCCAGTCCTTTAAAAAGGTTCTCGGAAGGGATTTGATTTCCGGTCTGCCGGCTGAGGTAAAGGTTGAATCCCAGGTTGTCTGCCAGCCGATTCAGGAATTGCTGACTCAGGTTGTCCACACGGCAAAGAATTTATTTGAACATACGCCGCCGGAGGTCCTGAGCTCGATTCTCAATCTTGGAATTTTAATTACAGGAGAAGGCAGCCGCCTTACAAATCTGGAGATGTATCTGGAAAAACAACTGGATGTGCCGGTAATTATGTCGGATGTGCCGGAGCAGAGTGTTGTCCAGGGCCTTGGCGTTATTATGTCGGATGCAAAGCTGCGTAAACTGGCCTATTCCGTCAAAGAAGCAATATTTAGTTAAAGAAGGTTAAACCTATGAATAAAAACAAAAGAAAACAGATGAAGCCGAGATATGTTTTATGGCTTATCATCGCCCTTTGTCTCGTTTTTATTGGTGTCAGTTTGAAAAATAACGGAGAAAAGCTGAGTATTCAGAATGGAATCAGTTCCCTTGTGCTGCCGATGGAAAAGGGCTTAAACAGTGTGGGACAGTGGATTGGAGAACGGCGGGAGCACAGCCGGTCGGTGAACGATCTGCTGGCTGAAAATGAACAATTAAAACAGCAGATTGACCAGTTGAATACAAAAATCTCCTCTATGGAAAACAATCTGTCCGAGCTGGAATCTCTCCGCGACCTTTTGAAGATGAAAGAAGTGTATCCGGATTATGAAATGGTCGGCGCCAGAATTATCAGTAAAGATCCCGGAAACTGGTATCATAATTTTATTATCGATAAGGGAAGCAGCGATGGCATCAAAAAGGATATGAATGTCATTTATGATAACGGCCTTGTTGGAATTGTATCCGATGTTTCGGCACATAATGCAACTGTGCGGGCGATTATTGATGATACAAGCAGTGTCAGCGGCATGCTCTCAAAGTCCACCGAGTTGTGTATTGTCAACGGGGATTTAAAGCTCTATCAGGAGGGCCTGCTCGGCGTGGAAATGATTTCCAAGGATGCGCAGATTGCTGCCGGGGATGAGGTCGTCACTTCTTATATCAGCGACAAATATCTTCCGGGCCTTGTTATCGGTTATATCAGCGATGTTTCGATGGACAGTTCCAATCTGTCCCAGAATGCCCATATTACGCCGAAAGTCAGCTTTGATAATATTACAAATGTTATGGTTATCACTCAGCTCAAGGCCGATTTGGTAGCTTCGGAAGCAGAAGAGGAGGAATCCTGATATGCGGCGGCTCGTTTTTTATATAGCCATGATATTTACAGCATATTTTTTGCAGATTGGCGTATTCACCAATCTGACTCTTGGCGGTATCGTGCCGAATCTGCTGGTGATCTGCACTGTATCGATTGGTATGATTCGCGGAAAAAAAGAAGGGTGTCTGATTGGATTTTTTTGCGGTATTCTGATGGACGCCCTGTTTACCATGTATTTTGGTTTTTATGGGCTGACCCTGGCAATCCTCGGTTATATCGCCGGATATGTTCAGCAGATTTTTTATGAGGAAGATATGACCCTGCCAATCGTTATCATCGGTATTGGCGATTTGGTTTACGGGCTTATTGTTTATATTGCCGGCTTTTTAACCCGGGGCCGGATGGATGTATTCTTTTATTTTCGGAAGATTATTCTCCCGGAAGTGATTTACACGTTGATTCTGGCTGTTTTTCTGTATCGGATAATCAGCTGGATAAATAAAAAGATTGAGATAAAAGGAAGTGAGAACCGTATTGATTAAAAAGATATTAAACTTCATTTCAGATATGACAAAATCAAGAATCTTTGTAATCGGTGCTTTTTTTGCGTTTCTTTTTGTTTTGCTTGTTCACCGGGTTTTTGTCCTCCAGGTAATCGAGGGCGAAAGTTATCTTGAAAGTTTTACCTATCGCATACAGAAGGAAACGGAACTTCCAAGTTCCAGAGGAACCATTTATGACAGAAACGGAAAAATCCTGGCCTATAACCGGCTGGCAAACTCGATAACGATAGAGGACAGTTCTCTTTTAAAAACAAATGCGGAAAAAAATGAAATGATTTTCCGGTTGATTCAGTTGATTGAGGGCTCCGGCTATGAAGCGATTTATAATATACCGATTCGCCTTTATGAGGATGGAACGATGGAATTTACATCCAGCGGCAACAGCCGCCTGCGCTTTATCCGAAATGTCTATGGCAAGGATAATATTGACCAGCTCTCGGAAGAGCAGAAAAGTGTGACTGTCGAGGAATTATTTGATTACATGTGCCATGGCGATGACAGTACATCCATGTTTGGGATTGACGATTCCTATTCCACGGAGGATGCTTTGAAAATTGCCGCTGTCCGTTATGAACTTTTTATGAAGCGTTATGAACAGTATCTGTCCGTAACCATCACCGCGGATGTCAGCGACACCCTTGTGGCAAAAATCAAAGAAAATACGGCGGAACTTCCGGGGGTAACTATCGAGCAGGATTATGTCCGCCAATATGAAAACAGTAAATATTTTTCAAATATAACGGGCTATTGCGGTGAAATTTCCGAGGATGAGCTGGAAGAATTCCGGTTAGCCGGCAATGACAGCTATGCTTCGGGGGATATTGTCGGAAAAACCGGGCTGGAGAAGTCCTTTGAAAAAGAACTGCACGGTGAAAAAGGAAAGCAGACCGTCTATGTTGACAGTCTTGGCAGTATTCTCGAGGTTGCGGAACGAGTGGATTCATCGCCGGGGAACAATCTGTATCTGACAATTGATAAGGATTATCAGATTCAGGCCTATAACCTGCTGGAAGAGGAGATTGCAGGTATTCTTTTGCAAAAACTGTCAAGCAGCGGTGAGGGACGGATTGATATGAATGAGGTCTTTGCCGCCCTCATAAAAAACGGAATTATTGATTTGGAGCATATGAAAGATAAGGGAGCTTCCGAATTGGAGAAATCTATCTACGCTCTCTATGAATCCCAGGAGAGCAGCCGTTTTGAAATAATCCGTCACCTGCTCGATGGAACAAATATGAATTCTTATAATGCCTGTTCTGAAGAAGAACGGGAATATATTGAGCTGATTAAAAATATAATTATTAATAACGGCATTTTGGATACTTCCAGATTATCTTCGGATGATGAGACAAGCCAGCTATGGACTACCGGAAATACAAGTCTTTATGAGTATCTCCATTATGCCATTGGAAAAGATGCCATTCAGGTGTCCGCACTGGAAATTTCAGATACTTTCCTGGATTCAGATCAAATTTATGCGGCGCTGACAGATTTTATTCTGTTGGAACTGGATGGGAACAACAGCTTTTCAAAAATTGTTTATTCCGCCATGCTCAGCCAGGGGATGATTACCGGTCAGCAGGTATGCCTGCTGCTCTACGAGCAGGGTGTCCTTGAGAAGGATGCGGAATATGATAATCTGCTCAATAATGTGACGGATGCCTATGCATTTATGTATAATAAAATAAAAAATCTGGAGATTACTCCGGATATGCTGGCGCTGGACCCGTGTTCCGGTTCCCTTGTGGCAACTGACCCGAAAACAGGAGAGGTTCTTGCCCTTGTTTCTTATCCGAGTTATGACGCCAATCGGATTGGTGATGCCGGCTATTTCACTTCCCTTTTGGAAAATGAGTCTCTCCCGCTGTATAATCGGGCGATGCTGCAGAAAACAGCGCCGGGTTCTACCTTTAAGATGATTACGGCGGCCGCGGGACTGGAAGAGGGAGTTATCACCCCTGACAGTTATATCATGGATATGATTGTCTTTGATAAAGTCGGAACGCCGGCAAGCTGCTGGTCAACCCAGTACAGCCACGGCTCGATTGAGATTACCGATGCAATTAAGGAATCCTGTAACTATTTCTTCTACGAAGTGGGTTACCGTCTCGGCATCGATTCCAAAGGTTATTACAACTCGGAATACGGTATTCAGAGACTTCGAAAATATATGGCGTTATTTGGGCTGGACCGTACTTCAGGCATAGAACTGGATGAAGCCGAGCCGAATATGTCCGATATGGACCCGGTTCTTTCAGCCATCGGACAGGCCCGAAACAGTTACACACCGTCTCAGCTGGCACGCTATATTACAGCCGTAGCCAGCCGGGGGGATTTATACAGGTTGTCCATTTTGAATAAATTAACCGATTCAAATGAACAAACCATTCAGGAATACTCGCCGGAGATTATCGAACATATCAACTTTAAGGAGTCGACATGGGATTCGATTTTTAACGGTATGTATAAAGTTATCGGCAATTCATCCTTCCTTTCCGTTTTCTCTGACCTGGATGTGGAAGTCGCCGGTAAATCAGGTACAGCTCAGGAAAATGCTCTGAGGCCGGACCATGGCCTTTTTGTATCCTTTGCACCTTATGATGACCCGCAGATTACAGTTACTGTTGTTTTGCCATATGGTTATGGCTCTTACAACTCAGGAAGCGTGGCGAAAAACATGCTTTCCTATGTTTTCCATCAGAATGAAGCAACCGATGGAAAACGGCAGGCTGCAAATGTCGATGGAAGTACCGTTTCCGATTAATCCATGAACAGCGAAATACCAATGAGAACCTGTGAGAAGTATCAACATCGGGAAATTCATTGGAGGGAATTGATATGAGCGAAGTCATCGTTGTTACATCCGGAAAAGGCGGTGTGGGAAAAACCACGTCGACAGCAAACATAGGAATGGGCCTTGCCCAGATGGATAAACGCGTCGTTATGATTGATACGGATATCGGTCTTCGGAACCTGGATGTGATTCTGGGGCTGGAAAACCGGATTATCTACAATCTTGTCGATGTTATCGAGGGAACCTGCCGTTTAAAACAGGCGCTGATTCGGGACAAACGTTATCCGGGACTGTTTTTGCTGCCATCGGCCCAGACAAGAGATAAGAGCAGCGTTTCGCCGGAGCAGATGAAAAAACTGGTGGAACAGATGCGGGAAGATTTCGATTATATTATTCTGGACTGTCCGGCGGGAATTGAGCAGGGCTTCCAGAATGCCATTGCCGGCGCTGACCGGGCGCTGATCGTAACTACCCCGGAGGTGGCGGCGATTCGGGATGCAGACCGGATCATCGGCCTTTTGGAATCCAAGCAGATTGGGCGTATGGATTTGATCGTCAACCGTCTCCGGTTTGATATGATTCGAAGCGGTGAAATGATGTCGCTTGAAGACATTATGGATATTTTATCGGTGGATTTAATCGGAGCCGTGCCGGATGATGAAAATGTGGTTGTGTCCACCAATCAGGGAGAACCTCTCGTTGGAAGAAATACCATGGCCGGACAAGCCTATGCCAATATCTGTCTCAGGCTGACAGGCCAGGAAGTTCCGCTGCTGGCAGAGCGCTATCAGGCCGGGTGGTTTCGTCGTCTGACACGATTCCTCGTGAGAGGGTAGGTGAGATGTCTATGGGATGGTTTTCTGGATTTCGCAGAAAAAAGGCGAAGAGATCCGGCGCTATTGCCAAACAACGCCTGAAAACGCTGCTTATTTCGGACAGGGCGGATTGTTCCGCCGATTTAATTAACGGTATTAAAGGAGATATCGGGCTGACCCTTTCCAAATACATGGAAGTGGATGTGGAGCATATGGAGGTCAATATCCTTCAAAGTGAAGCCCCGCTTCGGGGTGACGGCACGATGATGCTTGTTGCCCGGATACCTTTTAAAGAAATAAATAAGGTGATTTGTTAATGAACTTATATGAAGATAAATTTCGTTTTTTAAACTACAACTTAAAAAAATATAACTGGCGTTTATTGCTGCTTGTCATTATAGCGACGACCCTCGGTCTTTTTGTTATTGAGAGCGCCGCTGACGGGTATGCCAAAAAACAGCTTTTAGGTATGGCGGTCGGCCTGGTTGGACTGGTGATAGTTTCTTTTATTGACTATAACTTTATTTTAAAATTCCAATGGCCGATTTATCTGGCGGCGGTTCTCATGCTGGCGGCGGTTCTCGTTTTTGGGGTAAATGTCAATGGGGCCAAACGATGGTTTTCACTCGGTTCTTTTGGTACACTCCAGCCAAGCGAGTTTGCGAAAATCATGATGATCGTTGTTTTAACCTGTCTTATCACGTCCCATAGGGATCAGATAAGTCAGCTCAGAACATTGATCATGATCGGCATTATTTATATTATTCCTGTATTTTTAATATATAAGGAGCCGAATATGTCGACCACATTGGTATTCCTGTTTATTTTTGTGATGATGATTTTCTGCGGAGGCCTGAGTTACCATTTTATCGGAAGGGTCTGCCTGTTTGCCGTGCCGGTGATAGGTTTTCTTGTGTGGTATATCCAGCAGCCTTTCCAGATTCTGCTTCATGGTTATCAGCTTAACCGTATTCTGGCCTTCCTTAATCCGTCAGAATACCAGCAGACAACGGCAAATCAGCAGTATAATTCAGTTATGGCGATTGGCTCCGGGATGCTTACCGGGAAAGGCCTGAACAATAATACGATTACATCGGTTAAGGGCGGCAATTTCATATCCGAGCAGCAGACGGATTTTATCTTTTCTGTCATCGGAGAGGAGCTTGGCTTTATCGGAAGCTGCGTCACCATCCTGCTTCTGGCGGCCATTGTGTTTGAATGTCTGAAGGTGGCCAGAAACGCTTCGAATCTGAGCGGACGGCTGATTGCTGCCGGTGTGGGGTCGATGATTGCCTTCCAGTCCTTTGTTAACATAGGGGTTGCCACCAATCTGCTTCCAAACACGGGATTGCCATTACCTTTTATCAGCTATGGATTAAGCGCTCTGCTGGCGAATATGGCCGGCATCGGGCTTGTTATTAATATTGATTTACAGAAAGGCAGGAGGTAGCTAAAATGAATATTGGATTCGTTGCAAATGAAAGCAAGAAGAAGCTGATGCAGAATTTTTGTATTGCATATCGCGCGATACTTGCAAAGCATGAACTTTTTGCGACTGGAACTACCGGCCGATTGATTGAAGAAGTAACCAATCTGACCGTACACAAATATCTGGCGGGAACCCTCGGCGGCGAGCAGCAAATGGGCGCCCAGATTGAAAACAATGATATTGACCTGGTTATTTTCATGCGGGACCCGGCTCAGACATCCGGAATAACCGATGTACATACCCTTGTCCGCTTGTGTGATGACCATAATATTCCGCTGGCTACCAATCTGGCCACAGCCGAACTCCTGGTGAAAGCCCTGGAGCGGGGCGATTTAGACTGGCGCGAATTTTACAAATGATTTTAAATGGGTGATAATGATATGAATAAAATAAAAGCAGGTGCAGTATGCCTTTTGAGCTTAAGCCTTTTGAGCGGCTGCACCCCGTCAACGACATTGATCAAATCTTATACGGACACGGCCCTGAGCAGCAAAAGTCTGATTATTAATACGGCCGTCGAGGATGATTACACATTTTTTGCTGAGAAACTGGCTGTTTTCCCTAAAAATGCCAGCGCGATCAGCGCTTCGGAAAGCACGGAGGAAACTGAAAGCGACACTTCGGAAAACACGGAGGAAACCGAAAGTGAAACTTCGGAAACTTCGGAAACCGGGGAGACTGAGGACAGTGAATCCGGGTTTTATGAGGAGACATCGGAGACCGCAGCCGTGGAGGAAGACATTGATGCCAAAACCGGCCTGATTGCGGGAAAGGATACATTAAGTAATATTTATGGCAAAAATATTTATGACAGGGTATATCCGGCCAGTGTCACGAAGATTATGACGGCGCTGTTGACCATGGAAAAGGCAAATTTCAGCGACACGGTTGTATTTACGGAGGATATGGTGGTCACGGATTACGGTGCAAAATTATGCGGTTTTGAAGTGGGGGACCAGTTGACTGTTGAGCAGTTGTTTTATGGCCTACTTGTTTACAGCGGCAATGACGCTGCCAATGCGCTGGCTGTTCATATCGCAGGAAGCGTTGAAGCTTTCGCGGATATGATGAATACGGAGGCAAAAAAACTCGGCTGCGTGGATACTCATTTTGTCAATCCGAGCGGTCTGCATGATAACGACCACTATACAAGTGCTTATGACCTGTATATGATTTTTGATAAATGTCTGGAATACGATATTTTCCAGGAGGTTATCCGCCAGAATTCCTATTCATTAAGTTATAGAGATGCCGCCGGTGAGACGGTGGATGCCGTTTATAACACAACAAACCAGTATTTTCTGGATTATTATGATTATCCGGAGAGTGTCCGGGTGCTCGGCGGAAAAACGGGAACAACCGATGAAGCCGGCTGCTGTCTGATTCTCTATGAGGTGGACAAAAAAAATCAGGGATATATTTCCGTAATTCTCGGAGCATCCGACAGCGATGAACTGTATTCAGAAATGAATATTCTATTGAATAAAATTCCGAAATAGAGATTGAATTTTCAGTCAGCTTATACTATAATAGGAGTAAGCTTATTACACGAATAAGACGAGGGCATATAGAGGAGGAGAACAAAATGATACAGATTATTTCAGGTGTAAAAGGTAAGGGTAAAACAAAATACTTAATCCAGAAAGCCAATGAAGAAATTAAGAACGCAAATGGAAATGTGGTATATCTGGATAAAAACAACAAGCATATGTATGAATTAAGCAACAAAATCCGTTTAATTAATATAAGCGAATATCCGCTGGATACATATGATGCATTTTTGGGTTTTATCTGCGGTCTTATTTCTCAGGACCATGATTTAGAGGCTATGTATCTGGACAGCTTTTTAACCATTTCTTCCGTATCGGATGAATATATTGGATTTGTTCTTTCCAAATTGAAAGATATTTCTTCCAGATTCAACATTAATTTTGTTATAAGTATTTCTGTAGATGCTGAACATCTGCCGGATGAATTTAAAGACGATATCATTATCTCTTTATAAAGACATGTAAAAAGGGACTTGAACAAGACAGTTTCGAGTCCCTTTTTTTGTGCGATACGCCCGGAGGACGGCTGCCGTGCTTGCACGGGCAGACATTTGCCTCTATTCTTCGGTTTTTAATTTCCAGAAAAGTACGAGAGAATAAATGCCCGCAATGCCGACAACCGCAAAGATAATGCGGGTAATCATGGACATATTTCCAAAGATGGCAGATACGACATCTAAATTGAAGAATCCAATCAGTCCCCAGTTTACGGCGCCAATGATGATTAAAATAAGCGAAACTACATCCAGCCAATTCCTTTCCATAAGGTTTCACCTCCTGTTTTTCTCTCTCTAGTATTTACGAATTTTTTGTGAAATATACTTTAAAAAATAATTTAGACTTTAAATCTATCGCAAAAACATATATAATAATATGATATGGACATAAATTACTTATATTATAAATATTCAGATTATCTAAAAAAACATTATTTTACAAAGGTTTATAAACTTCCGATGAACCTCCCTGTGACATGCCCAAACCGAATCCACGGGCAGGGCTGCAGCTTTTGCGCGGAAGCCGGCACCGGTTTTGAAGCCATGTCATCTGAAAAATCTGTGACAGAGCAGCTTGTAAAAACCCAGGACTATATTCGAAGGCGGTATAAAGCTCAGAAGTTTATTGCCTATTTTCAAAATTATACAAACACCTATCTGCCTCTAACGCAGCTTCAGGCTTATATGGAAGAAGCGGCAGGAGTTCCGGATATTGTCGAGATAGCCATATCGACCCGCCCGGACTGTATTCGGGAAGATTATCTGGATATGATGGAAGAATTTTCAAAAGCCCGCGGCATTGCCATAACCATAGAGCTTGGCCTTCAGACAGCCAATTATCATACCTTAAAAGATATCCGGCGCGGTCATGGACTTGCCGAATATCTCGATGCCTGTCTCAGAATAGGCCGCAGGGATTTTTTTCTCTGCACCCATGTGATTTTAAATCTGCCGGGAGATACCGTGGATGATGCCGTTGAGACAGCCAAAATTGTTTCGATTATGGGGAATCAGCTTGTAAAGGTTCATTCGCTTTATATTGCCCGCGGGACAGAGATGGGCCGCCTTTATGAGGGCGGAGAGTTGACGCCGGGCTCAAAAGAAGATTATTTTATACGACTGCAGAAATTTCTCGAATATCTTTCTCCGGATATTGCCGTGGAGCGGCTTTTCAGCCGTATTCCCGAAGAGGACGCCCTTTTTTCCAACTGGCAGACAAGCTGGTGGAAGCTTCAGGATGAATTTCTGGCCCATATGGAAGCCAATGACAGTTTTCAGGGAAAAAGATATGAATACAGAAACGGCCCTGCATTAAAGTCTTTAAGAGGCCATAAATGACTATAAAAATGACAGTTTAAAGGAGCTTGACTATTATGGGTGATAACCGTAAAAGGTTTAAATTACAGCTAAATATCGGTTTTATTGTCTTTATGATTCTTTTTATTTATCTGACGATCACAATTGTCGTGAATTTGATGAAGGAAAGGATTTCCGTCTGCCGGGTGGAAGAGGGGCAGATTGTAAACAGCGCCTCCTTTACCGGGGTATGTATCCGGGATGAGGAAGTGGTCAATACTTCCGGCAATGGTTATATTAATTTCTATGTCGGCGAGGGAGATAAGGTGGCCAATGGAGGAAATATTTATCTGCTGAACAGCAACCCTCCCCAGAGCAGCGACAGCAATGCCCAGGATTCCGGGGATATTGGCTTTAACGCTTCGGCTTATGGGGATATCCGCGACCAGGTGACTGTCTTTTCCAGAAATTATACCGACAGTCAGTTTTCCCAGGTCTATTCCCTGGCCTCCAATCTGCAGAGCCTTTCCACGGAAATGGTGAGTACGGCAAAAATTCAGGATTATCAGGCAAATACGGGAAATGGACAGGTTATTCAAACGTCTCAAAGCGGCATTGTCTCTTACAGTTATGATGGATATGAGAATCTGTCTGTGGAATCGGTGACTAAAAATGTGTTGTCGGGCAGCGAGCATGAGCTGCATCAGATTAATCCCTATACCTATGTGGAATCGGGACAGCCGGCCTATAAACTGGTGCATAACCACCAGTGGCAAATCGTCATCCCTCTGACAACTGAACAGGCTTCTGAGCTGGAGGATGTGACTTCGGTGAATCTGACCTTTAAAAAGGATAATATAGAAACTATATCGGATTTCCGAATCCATCAGGGAAGTGACGGCGTCTACGGCGTTCTTACCTTAAATGACTATATGGTCCGCTATATTTCGGAGCGCTATGTGGATATCGAGATTGTTTTTGAGGAGGCGGCCGGATTAAAAATTCCGACATCGGCTCTGCTGACAAAGGATTTCTATCAGATTCCGATTGAGTATCTTATAGAGGATAATCGTTCCTATGAAGAGGGCTTTTATTGCGAGCGTACGAATGAAAACGGCGAGACTGTGGCCGATTTCCGTACAACAGGTATTTATTATCGGGATAATGATTATTTCTATGTGAGTATGGACGACTTTTCATTGGGGGATTATATCGGCAAGGTGAATACAGGCAGCGAGGAAGAGCGGTTCCGGATTGGCGCTACGGGCCAGCTTCCGGGAGTTTATAATATAAATAAGGGATACACTCAGTTTGAAATTGTGCAGATTCTTCACAAAAACAGCGATTACTGCATTGTGACAGAAAATCTGAATTACAGTGTGGCCCTTTACGATAATATTGTCTTAAACAGCGAGACTGTGACAGAAAATCAAATAGTATATTAGGAGATGAAATCATGATTAAAGAAAATGTTGCTGAAGTTGAAGCTCGAATTCAGGCAGCCTGTGAACGGGCCGGACGCCGGCGTGACGAGGTTACATTGATTGCCGTCAGCAAGACCAAACCGGTAAGTGACATCTATGAAGTGATGGAGACCGGAATCAAAGATTACGGTGAAAATAAAGTCCAGGAAATGTGCGATAAGATGGAGGTCATTCAGCAGCCGCTAAACTGGCATATGATTGGACATTTACAGCGGAACAAGGTAAAATATATTGTTGATAAAGCCGCTTTGATCCATTCAGTGGATTCGCTGCGGCTGGCACAGCAGATTAGCCAGGAAGCGCTGAAAAAGGGCGTGGAAGCCAACATATTGATTGAAGTCAATGTGGCTGAGGAAGCGTCCAAATTCGGCCTGACAACCGATGAGGTCATTCAGATGGTGACAGAAATTGCCAAACTTCCGGCGATTCATATCAAAGGGCTTATGACTGTTGCTCCTTTTACTGAAAACCCTGAGGAAAACCGGCCGTATTTCCGGAATTTGAAACAATTAGCTGTTGACATTGCCGAAAAAAACATTGATAATGTTACTATGAGTGTACTGTCAATGGGTATGACAGGTGATTATGAGGTTGCCATCGAAGAAGGGGCCACCATGGTACGGGTGGGTACCGGCATTTTCGGTGCAAGAATATATTCCAAATAGATTAAAAAGTTAGGAGATTATTCATGGGTAAAGGTTTTGACAAATTTCTAAATATGATTCGTTTAAATGATGAAGAATATGATGATTATGACGATTATGATGATTTCGATGAAGAATATGAAGATGATTTTGAAGATATACCGGCACCGGTTGTAAAGAAAAAAACGTATAAAAAAGAAACGGCGGACACCCGGCGCGACACAAAGAGTTCTGCAAAAAAAACGCAAAAACACGAGAGTACGTTCCAGCCATCCCAGACGGCTGCAGCGGCTTCGGCATCTTCCGCCCGCGGAAAGATTGTTCCGATGAAATCCAAAGTTTCCAGAGGAGAGGTATGTGTCATGAGGCCTAAAGTATTTGATGATTCACGCGAGATCAGCGACGTTTTGTTATCCGGGAAAGCAGCGGTTCTCAACCTTGAAGGTGTTGATACGACCCTTGCTCAGCGGATTGTTGATTTTATTTCCGGTTCCTGTTATGCAATGAACGGGCATATTCAGCAAATTTCGAACTACATTTTTATTATTACGCCGGAATCCATCGAAATTTCAGGAAATGCACCGGAGGAAGTGTCTTCCGGAATTCGTATTCCGTCTTTCAGAGATGAATTTTAGAGGTGGATTCATTGTTCATATATGTTATAAGTATCGGGTATTGGTTTTTTCAGATTATTAGAGCCGCTTTGACTATTTACATTATTCTGATTTATCTGCCCTTTCTTCCGAAGCTGCAGATTGTCATGAAAGACATTATGAATCCTTTGTTGAAGCCGGTGCGAAGCATGCTGAGCCGCTCCGTATTCAACACTCGCGGACTCGATATGTCGCCGATTATTCTCTATCTTCTGGTCACTTACGGCTGCCAGTTATGTCTGGCGATGTCGCCGAGGTAGGAATTATGACAAGAGAAGAACAAATGTTATTAAAGCATTTTAATGATTTATCAGAAAGAGCCTATTATCAGAGCCGTCCCTGTTTTTCTGATTTTCTGGATATGAACGCCCAAAGTCTGCTTCTTCAGTATTTTAAAGGGCCGATTGGGGCTGAACTTTACGGCGGCTATGATTTTGCGGAGCGTAAGATTGCCGTTTTTTCTGAGACAGAGGTTGGGGACTATCCGGTCTGCTGGCTGGAGATCAGCCCGTCCTATCCAAAATATGCAGAAAAATTAGGACACAGAGATTTTCTGGGAAGTATCCTCGGCCTGGGGCTGGAAAGAAGCTGCATTGGCGACCTTTTGATGGAAGGTTCTACCGCCAGAGTTTTGTGCCTGGAGAGGGTCCGGGATTTTATTATTCAGGAATTAACCCAGGTGCGGCATACGAGCGTCCGGGCAAAGGTTATCGATATTCCCGAATCCATTGCCAAACCGAAATTTGAGATCATTCACGGAACAGTCAATTCCCTGCGTTTGGATGCGGTGATCAGTCTGGCTTTTCATTTGTCCCGTTCCCAGTCCTGCGGACTTATTGAGGGCGGACAGGTTTATATTAACGGCCGTCTGAACACATCCAATGGCGCTGCGCTGAAGGATGGGGATAAGATTTCTGTTCGCCACAAAGGAAAATTTATTTTTTCAGATAATAAAAATAAATCAAAGAAAAACAAGTGTATCGTTGAAATACACAAATATGTATAGGAGGAGTGTCTATGTTAACACCAATTGATGTACAGGCAAAAACTTTTAAATCTGGTATGGGGTATTCAAAAGCGGATGTAGACAGCTTTTTGACCAATCTTTATGCGGATTATGAAACATTGTATAGGGAAAATATGGAACTCAAAGATAAGACAGGGCTTTTAAATGAAAGTCTGAGCCGTTATAAAGATATTGAAAAATCACTGCAGAAAGCCCTTGTGCTTGCTGAGACAACTTCTGAGGAAACCATTGCATCCGCAAAGACAAATGCGGCTGTGATCGAGCAGGAAGCCCGCGTCAAAGCAGAAGCGATTGTCGCTGATGCAAAGCAGGAACTTGAAAATATCCGTTCCATGACAACTGAATTGATCCAGAGATATGAGGCTTATAAATCTCAGTATAAAGCTCTGGCTTCCGCCCAGATGGAATTGTTGTCCAGCAGTGCGTTTAATATTGAGCTGGCAAAAGTGGAATCCCTTGTTGTCAGCGAAGCTCCGGAAGCAAAACCGGTGTATCAGGAAGCGGCCGCCCAGGTTGCTGCCAATGCGGCGAAAGAGGCCGAAGATGATATGGATGAAACAGTCACAGAAGATGACACTATGATTAAAGATATTGCAAGCATTTTTGATAAATAAACAAAAGAAATAGAGGGAGAGTCTGCACGGATTAAAAGGTGTCTGGCAGGCTCTTTCTTCGTTCATCAATTGCATGGAAGAGGGTGCCGTAATTGAAAACAATTGAAATTCGAAACGGAGAAAAGAAAATCTACGATATCTGTCTGGATAATTCCTACGGCCATCTGAGAGAAAAACTTGAAGAACTCGGTGTTTCCGGCCGAAAAGTGTGTATTGTCACTGACAGTCAGGTGGCGCCTTTGTATTTAAAGGAAATTGCCAATATGTGCTGCGGCCTGGCTTCCAAAGTCACACATTTTGTTTTTGAAGCGGGCGAAGCGAGTAAAAATCTCACAGTTATCGAAAAAATTTATGAGAAATTAATTATCGAAAAGTTTGACAGAAAAGATTATATTATCGCCCTTGGCGGCGGCGTTACCGGGGATATGGCCGGATATGCAGCGGCTACTTATCTGCGCGGCATCGACTTTATACAGCTTCCGACAACCCTGTTGTCCCAGGTAGACAGCAGTATCGGCGGAAAAACCGGAGTAGATTTCCAGCAGTATAAAAATATGGTAGGAGCCTTTCACCAGCCGGCCTTAGTCTATATGAATCTGAACACCTTAAAAACGCTGGATGACCGCCAGGTCTGCGCGGGTATGGCCGAGGTTATCAAACATGGACTGATTAAAAATAGAGATTATTATGAATGGATAAAAGCCCATGCGGCTATGATACTGGAAAGGGATTATGATACCCTGGAGCATATGATTTATGAAAGCTGCAGGATAAAGGGCGGCGTGGTTGAGCGGGACCCGAAGGAACAGGGTGAGAGAGCGCTTTTGAATTTCGGCCATACGGTTGGCCATTCGGTTGAAAAACTGAAAGATTTCGAATGGCTCCACGGTGAATGTGTTTCCCTCGGAATGGTCGCCGCCGCGGCAATTTCCATGCACAAAGGACTGATTTCTCAGGAAGATTGTCAGGATATAAAAGAAGCGCTGAAGGCATTTCACCTTCCAATCCGGGTGGATGGACTGAATCCGGGGGACATTCTTGCGGCAACGAAATCGGACAAAAAAATGGACGGCGGCAAGGTGAAATTTATTCTTCTCGAGTCGCCGGGAAATGCTTTTATCGACCGGGAAGTGGCCGATAATGAAATTCTGGAAGGAATAGGAGCTTGTTTATGAAATACTTAAAAGCGCTTATTGGAGCCGTCCTGCTGATTATTTTGGACCAGTGGACAAAATATATGGTATTGCTTCATATAAAACCGGTAGACAGCATCCCTCTGATACAGGGTGTATTGTCCTTCACATATCATGAAAACCGCGGCGCCGTATGGGGAATCATGCAGGGGCAGATTCCGATTTTAATCGTTTCCACCGTCATCATTCTGGCAGTGGTTTTATGGATTTATTCCCGTATTCCGGATACAAAAAAATATCTGTGGCTCCGCATTATTGCGGTAATGGTCACAGCAGGGGCTATCGGCAATTTTATCGACCGGCTTTTCAGACATTATGTCGTTGATTTTATTTATTTTGAATTAATTGATTTCCCGATATTCAATGTGGCGGATATGTACGTGGTCATTGCTGCCTTTTTATTAATTTTTGTTTCAATATTCGTATATAAAGAGGACAGCGATTTTGATTTCATAAATCCTAAAAAGGGAGGCCGCCATGAATAGCTGGTTGGTTGAAAAGGAAATGAACGCCCTGCGTATCGATAAATTCATTAGTGAACGCATGGACGGCGTATCCCGTTCCTATATTCAAAAGCTGATTAAAGACGGCCTTGTTACCGTCGATTTAAGGCCTGTCAAAGCTAATTATAAGGTAAATGAAGGGGAAAGGGTAGAAGTGGCCCTCCCTGAGCCTGTCAGCCTCGATATCGAGCCTCAGAACATTCCTTTAGATATTCTCTATGAGGATAATGACGTGCTTCTCGTAAACAAGCCGAAGGATATGGTGGTCCATCCAAGCGCCGGACATTTGGACGGCACGCTGGTGAACGCCCTGTTATATCACTGTAAAGATTGTCTGTCATCAATTAACGGCGTGATGCGCCCGGGCATTGTTCATCGGATTGATAAGGATACGACAGGAGTTCTTATTATATGTAAAAACGATAAGGCCCATAACTGTATTGCAGAGCAGTTAAAGGTTCACAGCATCACGCGAAAATATCACGCCCTTGTATGGCATAATCTGACAGAAGATTCAGGCACCGTGGATGCGCCTGTCGGGCGTCACCCGGTGGACAGAAAGAAAATGGCCGTCAATTATAAAAACGGCAAGCCGGCGGTTACCCATTATAAAGTTTTAGAGCGATTCGGCAATTATACCTATGTGGAATGTGAATTGGAAACCGGCCGTACCCATCAGATTCGCGTACACATGACATCCATCGGTCATCCGCTGGTTGGCGATTTGGTTTACGGCCCGGCCAGACAGCCTTTTAAAACCCAGGGGCAAATGCTTCACGCCAAGGTGTTTGGTTTCATCCATCCGACAACCGGAGAATATATGGAATTCGAAACGCCGTTGCCGGATTATTTTGAAGATATCCTTCATAAGCTGAGAGGCTTGTCCAAATAACTCACCGGTGAATATCGGCAAATTCAGAGACTGTTCGATAAAAGAGCAGTCTTCTATTTCTGTATCAATCTATTCGCTAAACACAGCTTTTCCGAAAAGATATTGCAAAAAAAGCCGGAATATGGTATTCTATGAACGTCCCGGCAACAATATCTCCATATTCGATATTTTGATGCCGGATTCACTTCTATAGATTTTATTTTAAAGATTTTAGAGAAAGGTTTTACAAATTATGAAATTACAACAGCTCTTAAGCTTTACCCGCAAGGCCGTGGACACTTATCAGATGATTCAGCCCGGCGATAAAATCGCCATCGGTATTTCCGGCGGCAAAGACAGCCTTACATTATTATATGCACTCCATGGATTAAAACGATTTTATCCGAATCCTTTTGAAATTGAAGCCATCACGGTGGATTTGGGATTCGACGGTTTTGAAACGGCTGCTATTGCCGGATTGTGCGCCGAACTGGGTGTCCCATACACGGTTGTCAAAACAGATATAGGAAAAATCATCTTTGATGAGCGCAGGGAGAAAAATCCCTGTTCCCTCTGTGCCAAAATGCGTAAAGGCTCTTTAAATCAGGTTGCCAAAGCCCACGGCTGCAATAAGATTGCCTATGGTCACCACAGGGATGATTTGGTGGAAACGATGCTCATGTCTTTAATGTTTGAAGGCCGTTTTTACTGTTATTCCCCGGTGACCTATCTGGACAGAATGGATTTGACGGTTATACGGCCATTATTATTTGTCTATGAGGCCGATGTCGTTGGCTTTAAAAACAAATATGACCTTCCGGTCAGCAAAAATCCTTGTCCGGCTGACGGCAATACAAAGCGGGAATATATGAAGAATCTTTTAAAACAGTTAAACAGCGAACATCCCGGCGTTATGGACAAAATGTTTCACGCCATCATCAACGGCAACATTTCTTCCTGGCCTAAAATCGACGCGGCGCTGGCCGGTAAACTGAACAATATATAACCAGGAGGCGGTCATAATGAAGGAATATACCTATCAGGAACAAAATAATATCGAAAATCAAAGAAAGCTCCGGGAACTTCTTCAGGAACTTCCAGCCTTCACCCTCGCCTTTTTCCGTGGAATTGAACCGCGGACATCCTCCAGGACCCGTTTGGGATACGGCTATGATCTGCGGATATTTTTTGAGTTTCTCCAGCAATATAATCCATCCGTCGGCAAGATGAAGATGCGCGATATACCGATGGATATACTGGATAAAGTAAAAGCTTTGGATATTGAAGAATATCTGGAATACTTAAAACTCTATGAAAAGGACGGAAAAACTTTCACGAATACAGAAAGGGGAATCGCCCGCAAACTGGCTTCTCTGAAAACCTTTTATAATTACTTCTTCAAAAAGGAACTAATTGTAACTAATCCGGCTGCCCTTGTTTCTGCGCCGAAGCTGCATGATAAAACCATCATCCGGCTGGATATTGATGAGGTGGCCCGGCTTCTGGACAATGTGGAATCCGGCGAACAACTGACCGGAAAACAACTGGCTTATCACGAAAAGACAAAAGTCCGGGATTTAGCTCTGCTCACCCTCTTTTTAGGTACGGGAATCCGTGTTTCGGAGTGTGTTGGCCTGAATATAGATGATATTGATTTGAAAAATAACGGCATCAAAATTGTCCGAAAAGGCGGCAACGAAGTGATTGTTTATTTCGGCGATGAAGTTTTAGAAGCGCTCCTCCCCTACCTTGAGGAAAGGAAAAGAATTGAGGCCCTTCCGGGGCATACTAACGCTCTCTTCCTCTCCATGCAGAGAAAACGGATGTCTGTCCGTTCCGTTGAAAATCTGGTTAAAAAATACGCAAAAACTGTAACCACCATGAAAAATATTACGCCTCATAAGCTGCGCAGCACTTATGGCACAAATCTTTATAATGAAACCGGAGATATCTATCTTGTGGCTGACGTTCTCGGCCATAAAGACGTTAATACGACGAAAAAGCATTATGCTTCCCTTGAGGACAGCCGGCGCCGAATGGCCGCCAAAGCCGTTACACTGCGTGAAAAACAATAGCCCCTGTTCTCTCACCTTCGAGTACACCGGCAAGTTATCTGTCACCTGTCATGAAGATTTTTCCGGGCCGGCCCGCTCATCAAATGGCCTTCGGAGTCAAAGCGTGAACCGTGACATGGACATTCATAAGTTTCTTCTTCTGGATTCCATGTCAGCGGGCACCCGAGATGGGTACATACCTTCCTCGGCTTTGGAATCAAATACTTACTAAAATCTTTTACCGTGTGGAGGCCATTTTTCAAATATCCAATCACTGCCTCGGCACACAATTCTCTTCGCGGATAAAAAATATCCTGTCGTATCTCTCCATGGCCCGAAATCAGATTCGACAAAATCTTTGCGCTGACCATCGAACTGCTCATGCCCCATTTTCCAAACCCTGTGGCAACATACCAATTTTGCTTCTTTTTCGAAAAATGACCAATATATGGAACGCCGTCCGGACTCATACAATCCTGGGCGGACCATTGGGCCACGGCAAAGGCGTCGGGCCATAGCTTTGCCACAGTTTCAGTATGAATGCGATAAGGACTTTCTGTTAATCGGGCGCCGGTGCGGTGATTACCGCCGCTGATGAGAAGGTTATCTCCGGCGCTTCGAAAAGACAGGCCGTCACTATCAATACCGTAATAATAGTTTTCAAGGTTTATCGCCTGCTTCAGAGCAAGAATATAACTTCTCTCCTGATAGAGACGCATAAAATAGTATCCGGGCATATTCACAAAAGGAAAATGACAGGCAAAAATAATATGCTTTGCCCACACTTTTCCGTGTTCGGTTTTCACACTCCGCCCGGAGACATCAATAACCTTTGAATTCTCATAAACAGTTAATTTTTCCGAAAGTGCATATAAAAATTTTAATGGATGAAATGACGCCTGATTCGGAAACTCCAGGGCAGATGAAACATCCATCGGCAATTCAATATCTTTTGTTAATCTGGCCGGAATACCGCAGAGTCTTGCGGCTTCAGCTTCCTCTTCGAGTAATTCCGGCAATTTCTGCGTATAAAGATAAGAAGCACACCGCTTAAAATCACAGGAAATGTGCTCCTCATGAATCACCTGCTCATAACTGTCTATGGCGCTCTCATTAGCTAAGGCGTATTGCCATGCCCCGGCCGAACCGAAATTTCTGCATAAACGGCTGTATATAAGGCCGTGCTGAGATGTAATTTTTGCCGTTGTACCGCGGGTCTGGCCGCTGCCTATGCGAGCGGCTTCAAGAATAATAACTTCGTACCCCTGTTTTTGAAGCATATAACCCGCAAGTATTCCGGCCATTCCTGCGCCGATAATACACACATCGGTTCTCATATCCCTTTCCAGGCGATTCCCTTTTGGAATCGCCGTATTCTTTTCCCATATAGATTCCGACATATACAATCCTCCTCCGCTTAGTATACGCCGGAACCAAAAAAACATTCAAAAAATATGTAATCAAATATTTATCAATTATAAATCTAAAATCGGTTCATCCGCATAATAGGGCAAAATCAATAACTGTCCCTCTTTGATTTCCGAACACTCCAAATGATTACTTTCCATAACCTCTTTAATGTAGCAATGAATGGATGAATATTCCGACGTTGAAAAACGCTCGGCTATATCCCATAATGTATCGTCCTTCTCAACCACATAACTTGTAAAATATTTGCGTTCGTTTATTTTCATGGAATCGTTCGCTTCAACCTCGGCCACATTCCAATGAAAAACCAGAATCATCCCCAATAAACCAAGTAAAATCGCTGCCATAAATATCTTCTTCATAAGTAACCCCTCCTTAAGTAATCTCTCTTTATAGAATGTGCATCTATCTTTTTGTCACAATTCATAAAATTTTAGATTGAACATTTGTTTGTATATCTGCATTATATTGAACATCCGTTCTTTTGTCAATAGGATTTTTAAATTTTTTCGAATATTTGTTCGTTATTTGTTTGCAATGTTCGAGAAAATGTGTTATGATAGTAAACAAGAAAAAAGAAAAGGAGGATTTTCTATGGCCGGTCAATTAACCGAAAAACAACAACAAATTCTTGATTATATAAAGTCTGAAATCTTGCAGAAGGGCTATCCGCCTTCAGTCCGGGAGATTTGTATAGCTGTTCATTTAAAATCCACATCTTCGGTCCATGCCCATCTTTCATCCCTTGAGGAGAAAGGTTATATCCGCCGGGACCCAACAAAGCCGAGAACGATTGAGGTGATTGATGATGCCTTTGCGCTGACTCGCCGGGAGATGACGAATGTTCCGATTATTGGAACGATCACTGCCGGAGAACCGATTCTGGCCCAGGAAAATATTGAAGACTACTTCCCGATTCCGGTTGAGTATCTCCCTAATGCCGTGGTATTTATGCTTAAGGTACGGGGCGACAGTATGATTAACGCCGGTATTTACAACGGGGATACAGTGATTGTTGAACAGCGCTCTACCGCTAAAAACGGAGATATGGTCGTTGCTATGATCGGCGATTCCGCCACAGTAAAGACATTCTATAAAGAGAATGGACATTATCGCCTGCAGCCGGAAAATGACACGATGGAGCCTATCATTTGCGACCATGTTGAAATATTAGGAAAAGTAATCGGATTGCTCCGCATGGATATGTAGGCGCAAAAAATATTCCTCCAAAAAGCGTTTCAAGCTTTTTGGAGGAATATTTTTTATTCGGGGAATACATCCCTGCGAATATGAAATTTTAAAACGCAATTTAAGATAGAGACTAGTCGATTTTACTATCTATATTTTTGAATTCATCGATGCCGACACTTTTGCCGTCCCGCCATATTCTCTCTAAATCATAGAATAAGCGGTCTTCCTCGGAAAAAATATGGACGATAATGTCATTATAATCCATCAAAATCCAGGCGGCTGTGCCATAACCTTCCGTCTGGCGCGGCTCGTAGCCGGCACGCCCGAGAACGTCTTCAACGTTATCCGCCATCGTCTGCACCTGATTCCGATTGCTTCCGCTGGCAATAATAAAGTAGTCTGCAATAATGGATACATCCTGAATATCAATAACCCGAATGTCATTTCCTTTTTTATCCTCCAGCGCTTTAATCGCCAGACTTGTCATTTTTTTTGATTTATTCATTCTGAACTCCTTAATAATTTCTTATAATAATCACGTGTTATCATTGTATGGCGGTCAATCTGCTTTCCTGTCTTCTCCAGGTAATCCAATGTCTGCTCTAAAATCCGGAGAACCGCTTCATCCAGATTTTCAAAAGCCAGACAGCGAAGCTCAGGGAGCCGGTCCGCTTTTTTTCGATTGGGCTCAATATAATCGGCAACAAAAACAATCTTTTCAAGCAAGGTCATTGCCGGGCGCCCTGTTGTATGATATCGGATGGCATTGAGAACTGCTTCATCCTCGACACCGAATTTGTCTTTTGCAATACATGCCCCTGCTTTTCCGTGGAGAAGAAAAGGCTGTTCAAATTCCATTTTCGAAATTTTTTCGCTGTGATTGCGGCATATTTTTATCATTTTCTTCTCAGGAAGCTCTTTGGCACAGTCGTGAAGAAGTCCGGCCAGTTCTGCCTTTTCCAAATCTTCTCCATATTTCATGGCAAGACAAACGGAAGTATATTCAACGCCCAGGGTATGAATGAAACGGCTGCCCTTCAGATTCTTCCTTAATTTATTTTGAATATCCTCAATGCTGCATTTCATCCTGCGCTTCATCTCCTTTATATAAATCATGTTGAATAATATAATCCCGCACAGCTTCCGGTACAAAAAAGCGGATAGATTCCCGGCGGGCTGCCCGCTGTCGGATAGCCTTCGACGATATGTCGATTTCCGGCATATTCATCAATTGGATACGGGCATTATATTTCTGTGTCAGATAAGCTATCTGACTCTGCATTTCTTCGATGGGATGATGGTCGCGCACAGCAACCAGAAGTATGGCCTGGGCCATAACTTTTTCAGGCGCATACCAGGTTTCCATCTGAAACAGAGAATCGGCGCCCATAATGAAATAAAATTCAATATCGGGATAAGCTTCATGGAGCAAACGCAATGTTTCTGCCGTATAGCTTCTCTCATGGCGACGGGCTTCAAAATCTGATTTTATAAAATAAGGAATATCCCTGACTGCCAGCTCTGTCATCCGGCTGCGATGACGGTAATCAAGCACCTTCTGCTCTGTCTTATGGGGCGGGTCTGCCGATGGCAAGAACCATATTTCATCTAATTTGAAAAAATCATAGGCATTTTCCGCCAACATAAGATGGCCGAGATGGATGGGATTGAATGTACCGCCCATAATACCGACTTTTTTCACATCCAAGCCCCCTTATCTTTCCGGGAGAACTATTTTTTTCTTTTTATCCTTACCTTCTCTGTAAAGAACAATCTTTTTTCCAATCACCTGTACCACCTCAGAACGGGTACGTTCACTCAGATATTCGGCAATGGCCCGCGGATCATCAAGACAATTCTGCAAAACAGAAATTTTAATCAATTCTCTGGCCGCCAGAGCTTCATCCACAGCCTTTGTCAATTCCGGCGTCAGGCTTGATTTGCCGATTTGAAAAATCGGGGTTATATTCATTGCAAGCCCTTTTAAATAAGCTCGCTGCTTACTGTTTTTTATCAAAACCTTGCCCTCCTGTTATTTATAATATTCAAATTCGTGATAATAAACCTTTACGGTATCGCCGTCCTGAATGCCAAGTGCTTCCAGTTCATCCAAAACGCCGTTTTCTTTCATAAATTTCTGGAAGAAATCAAAGCCCTTTTCAGATTCCAGATTTGTATATCCAAGCATACGCTCAATCCGCGGTCCTTCCACGTGATATACATCCTCTTCCTCCTCCGATTTGAATACGGTAAATGGAAGATTCTCTTCAATCTGTTCCGGAAAATACTCTCTCTCAAAAGTAATTTTTTCTTCACCGATTTCCTTGAGAAGATTGTTTACATAGTAAAGCAATTCCCGGACACCCTTGCCGCTGACCGCCGAAATAGGAAATACTTTCATGCCCTCCGGTTCAAATTCCTCCTTCAGAAGCTGAATGGCGTCATCATTTTCGCCTTCATACAGGGCGTCGATTTTATTAGCCGCAATAACCTGGGGCCTTCCGGCCAGCAGTTCATTATAAGCCGATAATTCTTTCTGAATCAAATGAATGTCGTTAATCGGGTCTCTTCCCTCGACTCCGGCCGCATCCACAATATGGATAATCACCCGGGTTCTCTCAATATGGCGCAAAAATTCATGCCCAAGGCCAACGCCCTCTGAAGCGCCCTCGATAATTCCCGGAATATCGGCAATGACAAATCCATCGCTGCCATCCAAATCCACAACCCCGAGATTCGGGCTTAAAGTTGTAAAATGATAATTGGCGATTTTCGGCTTTGCATTGGTGACGCGCGCCAGAAATGTGGATTTACCAACATTTGGGAAACCAACCAGCCCCACGTCCGCAATAACCTTTAATTCCAGAATCAGATTGAGTTCCTGAGCCTTCTGCCCCGGTTGAGCGTATTTCGGCGCCTGCATGGTTGGCGTGGCATAATGCTGATTTCCCTTGCCGCCGCGTCCGCCCTTTAAGAGAACCATGCGCTCATTATCGCCGGACATATCGGCAATGACAAGGCCGGATTCTTCTTCCTTTATAATGGTTCCTTCCGGCACTTTGATAATCATATCCGCGCCGTCGGAACCGTGGCATCGGTTTTTACCGCCCGGTTCGCCGTCGCCCGCCGTATATTTGCGGATATGACGAAAATCTGTCAGCGTGTTCAGCCCCTTGTCCACAACAAAAATGACGTCGCCGCCTTTGCCGCCGTCACCGCCATTCGGTCCGCCGGCCGGAACAAAAAGCTCTCTCCGAAAGCTGACGTGGCCGTCGCCGCCCTTGCCGGAGCGGACATATATTTTAGCTTTATCTACAAAAATTTATTCTTCATCCTTCCTATAGGGATGTTTTGCCCAGTTAAGAAAAAACGACTTCAAATCTTAATACTAAAATCTGAAGTCGCCTGTTCATTCTTATTCGTTTGCTGCTACCGGATAGATAGAAACCTGTTTTTTATCTCTACCTTTTCTTTCGAATCTTACAACACCGTCAACTAAAGCAAATAATGTATCATCGCCACCGCGTCCAACATTTACGCCTGGATGGATTTTAGTACCA
>URND01000028.1 GCA_900549105.1 uncultured Eubacteriales bacterium | reverse complement strand
ATTCGCACTTTCTGCTGATGCTTGTGCACTCTGCGATGAATTTCTAGCACTCTCTGCTGATGAAGCTGATGCATTAGATGCACTTTCAGCAGATTCCTGTGCACTCTGTGATGATTTACTAGCTGATTCAGAATATC
The DNA here is from genome assembly GCA_900549105.1 of uncultured Eubacteriales bacterium. Classification (GTDB taxonomy): domain Bacteria; phylum Bacillota; class Clostridia; order Lachnospirales; family Lachnospiraceae; genus Frisingicoccus. Next base: position 27,405 of record URND01000028.1, on the reverse strand, counting down.
CTTTTACAGTTTTTTCAACTGACAATACAATTTCACTTGCTTCAATTGCTTTTTGTAATAGCGGAATATCAGTTGAAGATATCGGTGTATTTTCTGATAACGGAGATTCCTCTACACTCAACATAAAGTTCGCTGTTGCGATTCTTTCCCCACCCTTTGATAACAGAATTTCGCATTTGACATATCCTGCAAGAACAGTCATTTGTTCTTTCATGTCAACTACTACTTTATTATTTTCAATTGAGCAGTCGTATCTGAATCCCTTCCCATCTGGCTTCAAACCATTAATTGAAGCACTTGCTTCCGAGGGGATTTTAAACATGCTACAATCATTTTTTAAAAGCGTAATAAGCAATCTTCTGCCAGTATCATACTGTGATACTTTTACATACTTTTTAGATAATTGTGATTCTAAATTTAAGTTATACTCTTCTTGTAATATCATTTTTTATCCCTTACTATCTCGTTGTACTCTTCCTGTGTAAGTTTCTTCTTTGCTAACAATACATCCAATCGTTCCTTACTCCAGTACTTTGGATAGTACTTTTTCGCTAAATCAAATACTGCTTTCATTTGATGTTTCCTCCTGATTATTTATTATTAAACTTCTTTTATTCCAAGCAATAGCCGAAGCGCCATATTTGCCTCGTGGCCCGCACAAATCTGCACCCGGGGAGCCATGAGAGAACCAACCGTTTCAATGCCGGACACCTTATCGCCGCACAGATAGAGGTTGTTCATGGCCTTTTCAGTGCGGATAGTATTGGAACTGCCATATCCGGCCATCCCCGAACCTGAAATCAGCGGCAGGCCCGGACAGTTTTCGAGAAGGCTGTTGATCAGTTCGGCTTTAGCTTCCGGTTTATCAAAGGCTTCGCAGACTAAATCACAGTCCCGGAAAAGCTCCGGGGCGTTTTCACCGGTGATTTTTAAGCACCGGGTGTCAAGCTGTATGTAGGGATTTGCCTGTAGAATTAAATCCTTAATCGCCTCGGATTTTGGCATCCCGAGATGGGAGATCATATAGTGCTGGCGGTTTAAATTGCTCGGCTCCACAGTGTCAAAATCAATGAGCAGCAGATGACCGATACCGCTCCGGGCCAGCATCATGGCGATGTTGGAGCCAAGTCCTCCGAGTCCGGCAATTCCCACACAGGCTTTGGACAGTATGTCAAATGTTTTTTGCCCATGCCTTTCAATAAGCATGGCGTCATATTCATTTTTCGTAAGCATTATCAACCGCCTCCGACAAAATGGACAATTTCAAGGGTATCCGCCTCAGTGAGCATAACGGAATCATAGGCTTGTTTTGGAACGATATTACCATTGCGCTCCACAGCAATGCGTCCTGCCCTGTATCCGGAGTTTTCCAGAAATTCCTTTAATGAGACAGATTGGGAGAGGGTGATGGTTTCACCGTTGACTTTCATAAGAAAAATACCTCCTTTATCTTTTTTAAACACAAAAAGGGATACACCCGCGGTGGTGTACCCCTTTTATAAAGCATCTGCTAAATAAACTTAACGAATCTGTATGAAATTCTTACAAAACAAAAATATCACAATACCGGTGCGTTGTCAAGATATTCCTGCTCAAGGCGAAGGACGTTCTTCATGGCTTCCACACCCGGTGCGCCAATGGTGTTTCGTGTGTTGACACAGGTTTCAAGGGAGATGGCTTCGTAAATATCTTCCTCGAATACCGGGCTGATAGCCTTATATTCTTCCAGCGTCATATCGTCCAGGGCCTTATTATTTTCAATACCGTAGAGAACGAGCTGTCCGATAATTCCATGGGCATCGCGGAAAGGAACGCCGTGTTTCACAAGATAATCGGCGGCATCGGTTGCATTGGTAAAGCCGTTTCTTGCGCTTTTTGCCATGGCAGGCTTATTGATTTTCATTGTCTGAATCATGCCGGTGAAAAGCTTAATACAACCTTTGGTTGTATCGATAGCATCAAAGGTCAGCTCCTTATCTTCCTGCATATCCTTATTATAGGCCAGCGGCAGTCCCTTCATAGTAGTGAGCATGGACATGAGAGCGCCGTAAACCCGGCCTGTTTTTCCGCGGACAAGTTCAGCGATATCCGGATTCTTTTTCTGCGGCATAATGCTGCTTCCGGTGGAATAGGCGTCATCCAGTTCGATAAACTGATATTCATTGGTATTCCATACAATGATTTCCTCGGAAAAACGGCTGAGGTGCATCATGATTGTGGAGAGAGCGCTTAAAAGCTCAATCAGATAATCCCTGTCGGAAACCGAATCCATGCTGTTCAATGTCGGGCTGTCAAAGCCGAGAAGCTCTGCGGTGTATGCCCTGTCCAGAGGGTAGGTGGTCCCGGCCAGAGCGCCTGCACCGAGAGGACAGGTGTTCATACGTTTATAAATATCAGCCAGACGGCTGCGGTCCCTTTTAAACATTTCAAAATAAGCGCCGAAATGATGGGCCAGCGTCAATGGCTGTGCTTTCTGTAAATGAGTAAATCCAGGCATAAAAGTTTCTGTATTTTCCTTCATAATGGAAAGAATAACAGAGAGAAGCTCGCGGAGAAGGGCATCGCATTCCGTAATTTCATCCCGGGTATAGAGCTTCATATCCAGGGCAACCTGATCATTTCTGCTTCGTCCGGTATGCAGTTTCTTTCCGGTATCTCCCAGACGGTCAATAAGGTTTGCTTCCACAAAACTGTGAATATCTTCATAAGTCGGAGAAATCTCAAGTGTACCTGCTTCAATTTCATTTTTAATATCATTGAGAGCGGCAACAATGGTATCCCGTTCCTCATCGGTCAGAATCTGCTGTTTGGCCAGCATGGTTACATGGGCGATACTGCCGTCAATATCCTGTTTATAAAATTTCCGGTCAAAGGAAATGGACGCATTGAAGTTATGTACCAGCTTATCGGTTTGCTTCGTAAAACGTCCGCCCCATAATTTTAATTCCATTTGGATTCACTTCTTTCTATAATAATAGTGTATGTCCTCACAATATTAGCTTATTTTGCATGAAAATGCAAGAAATATTCAATGTAAATTTACATCTTTACAATGAAAAATGTCTATGATATAATAGCACGGTATGAATAATAACCCGTGCTCAGATGTGGGAAACTCCAACCCGTTCTTAGCATGAGGCATTTTAAAATTCAGGAGGAAATATACTATGATTACATCAGAGATGAAAAAAGAAATCATCGCAACTTATGGAAGAACACCGGAAGATACAGGTTCACCGGAAGTTCAGATTGCTTTATTAACAGCAAGAATCAGCGATTTAACAGAGCATTTGAAAGTGCACAAAAAAGACCATCATTCCAGACGGGGTCTGTTGAAAATGGTTGGTCAGAGACGTGGTATGCTCGACTATCTCAAGAAGACAGATATCGAAAGATATAGAGCTATCGTCCAGAAGTTAGGTTTAAGAAAATAATTTTAAACAGTGGGATGGAGCTTTCCATCCCACTATTTACATTCAATTTTCACAGGAATCTGCTATTCGAGACCACTGAAAAGCGCATGCAGCCGATGGATTTTTAATGGGCAGTTTTACAGAGGAATTTCATGGCCCGCCTGCCTTTTTCAGTAGTTTCGATTGGTTTCCTGTGAAAATGACTAATATTTTTATAAGGAGATTGAATATGTCAAAAGAGTACAAGAGTTATTCTATGGAACTGGCAGGAAGAACCCTGCGCGTTGATATCGGCCGTGTTGCCAAACAGGCCAACGGCGCCGTTTTTATTCACTATGGAGATACTGTCATTCTTTCTACAGCGACAGCTTCTGAAAAACCGAGAGAGGGAATCGATTTCTTCCCATTAAGCGTTGAGTTTGAAGAGAAAATGTATTCTGTAGGTAAGATTCCGGGAGGCTTCAATAAAAGAGAAGGAAAGGCCAGCGAACATGCGGTATTGACTTCCCGTGTGATTGACCGTCCGATGCGTCCTTTATTCCCGAAGGATTATCGAAATGATGTCACATTAAACAACCTGGTTATGAGCGTTGACCCGGATGCCAATCCGGAAGTTGTCGCCATGCTTGGCTCCGCTCTGGCTGTAGCTATTTCGGATATTCCGTTTGACGGCCCGATTGCTGCTACACAGGTAGGACTTGTGGACGGCAAGCTCGTATTTAACCCGATGGAAGAGGAAAAACTGAATTCGGATTTAGCCCTGACAGTTGCTTCCACCCGCGAAAAAGTTATCATGATTGAAGCCGGAGCCACTGAAGTGCCGGAAGATAAGATGATTGAAGCCATTTTTGCCGCCCATGAACTGAATCAGGAGATTATCAAATTTTTTGACGGTATTGTGGCTGAGTGCGGCAAGGAAAAACACAGCTATACAAGCTGCGCCGTGCCGGAAGAGTTATTTGCCGCAATTAAAGAGCTTGTTCCGCCGGAAGAGATGGAAGAGGCTGTGTTCACTGATGAAAAGCAGGTGCGCGAAGAGAATATTCGCCAGATTAAAGAAAAACTGGCGGAAGCCTTCGCTGAAAATGAAGAATGGCTGGAGCTTATCGACGAGGCTGTTTATCAGTATCAGAAAAAGACAGTTCGCAAGATGATTTTGAAAGACCATAAACGTCCGGATGGCCGTGCGCTGAACCAGATTCGTCCGCTGGCCGCAGAGATTGACTTGCTTCCGAGAGTTCACGGTTCTGCCATGTTTACCCGTGGTCAGACTCAGATTTGTACAGTAACAACACTGGCTCCGATGTCTGAAGCACAGCGTATTGACGGAATTGATGTCAATGTGACGTCTAAACGGTACATGCATCATTATAATTTCCCGTCCTACTCTGTCGGCGAGACAAAACCTTCCAGAGGGCCGGGACGCCGTGAAATCGGTCATGGCGCACTGGCTGAAAAAGCATTGGTGCCTGTACTGCCAAGTGTGGAAGAATTCCCATATGCGATTCGTACAGTTTCTGAGACATTTGAATCCAATGGTTCCACATCCCAGGCAAGTATCTGTGCATCAACCATGTCACTGATGGCTGCCGGTGTTCCGATTAAAAAACAGGTTGCAGGTATTTCCGCCGGACTTGTTACCGGGGATACGGATGATGATTATGTTGTATTGACAGATATCCAGGGACTCGAAGATTTCTTCGGCGATATGGACTTTAAGGTAGCAGGTACCCATGATGGTATTACAGCGATTCAGATGGATATTAAGATTCATGGCTTGACCCGTCCGATTATCGAAGAAGCAATTCGCCGGACAAAAGAAGCAAGAGAATATATCATTAATGAAGTATTAACTCCGGCCATCGCCGAACCTCGGAAGGAAGTCGGCAAATATGCACCGAAGATTAAACAGATTATGATTGACCCGCAGAAGATTGGCGATGTTGTCGGTTCCAAAGGCAAAGTTATCAATCAGATTATCGATGAGACCGGCGTTAAGATTGATATCACCGATGATGGCGCAGTGGCTGTCTGCGGCGTCGAAAAAGAGGGCATTGATAAGGCCATCGAAATGATTCAGATGATTGCTTCCGAATTCGAAGAAGGCAAGATTTATGTCGGCAAAGTTGTCAGCATCAAAGAATTCGGCGCTTTCCTTGAATTTGCACCGGGCAAAGAGGGAATGGTTCATATCTCCAAACTGGATAAAAAACGTGTAAACCGGGTTGAAGATGTCCTTACTCTCGGCGATGTCATCAAGGTTAAATGCCTCGGAAAAGATAAGATGGGCCGTATCAGCTTCAGCAAAAAAGATGCTGAGTAAAGAATCCATTTTGTAATTGTATAAAAAAATAAAAAACGTTATCTCCGGGAAACCGTTTCAAGGTTTCGGGAGATAACGTTTTTTGGTTGGTAATTTATGTCGCATATTCGTGTATTTGGTAGATGAATGATGATTGCATTTTTTGAAAAATAGCATATAATAAAAATAGAGATAGGAAACTATCTTTGGGAGAGTCCCTGCCGTATAGTGGGAGATTTTAAACTCGGGAGAGTCCCTGCCATATAGTGGGAAATTTTAATTTAAAGGAAGTGGGAGAGTCCACTTCCTTTTTTAAGGAGAATATTGGGTGATAAATGGATTTAAGATTTACAGTGTATCAGACAGGTACATTAACTTTTTGAAGGCGCATTGCCCAAACGTATATTCCAATAAGGAATTACAACGAGTACATACAAGAAAATATATAGGGATAGTATTAAAGATAGAAGATTTTTGTTATTATATCCCAATGTCATCGCCAAAGGAGTCTGATTATCAGGTAGCAGGTAAGGATAAAGTGATTAAAAAAAGTATTGTACCTATTATTAGAATTGTTGTGAAGAATAGCCGTGGAATTAAAGAGTTAAAAGGAACTTTGCGAATCAGCCATATGATACCTGTGCCGGAAACGGAGTTAGAATTATATGATATAGAGCATGAAACAGATTTGGCATATAAGGATTTAGTTCAAAATGAGATTATTTTTATCCGGAGAAATAAAACAAAAATTGAAAATAATGCAAAGTTGATTTATAAACAGAAAAAAGAAGGAGATACTTCAGCGGGATATGTGAAATCAGCATTGGATTATAAATTATTGGAAAAGTATTGCTTGGAATATATGTCTAAAAAATAAAAAACGTTATCTCCAAGAAACCGTTTCAAGGTTTCGGGAGATAACGTTTTTTTGCCAGATAACGTTTTTAACTCTTACTTATGTTCCGGCGCCATGTTTTCTTCCGGTTCCGTCAGATAAACATGGATAGTATCTATTCGGTTTTTATCCATTTTCTCAATCACAAAACGGATGTAATCTTCGGTAATTTCTTCGCCCTCGGTTGGAATATGTTCCAGCACATTAATCATATGGCCGGCGATGGAATCGTAGTCATCGGATTCGATATGGCAGCCGAAGGTTTCATTAATGTCATCCAGGCGGGTAGAGCCATCCACCAGATATTCGCTGGTGCTCAGTTTCTGAATCGCATCTACTTCATCATCATCATATTCATCGCGAATCTCGCCGACGATTTCTTCAAGAAGGTCCTCGAGAGTAATGATACCGGCGGTAGCGCCGTATTCATCCAGCACAATGGTGATATTGATGGAGTTTTCACGCATCTGAATAAGTAAATCCGAAGTCTTTTGATATTCATAGGTAAAGTAAGGTTCGCGAAGCAATTCGGAAAGTCTGAAATCTTCTTTTCGGCCTTCATAGTTGAAAAAGTCTTTTAATGTGACAATGCCGATAACATTATCCTTGGTTTCTTCATATACCGGGAGACGGCTGTACATGTCCTCTTTAAAGACGGCGCGCAGTTCATCATAGGATGCGCCAATCGGGACAGAAACCATGTCGATTCGGGGAACCATGACATCCTTCGCAAGGGAGTCGCCAAAATCAACCACGTTATTAATCATTTCTTTTTCTTCGCTTTCAAGAACACCTTCCTCATGGCTGACGTCAATAATCGTTAAAAGTTCATTTTCGGTCATCACCCGTTCTTTGCCCGTATAACGCATACCGAGAAGCTTCATAAGGCCAAAGGAAATTTTGTTGACAATAAAAATCAATGGCGTGAAAATAACGGTGAGCCAGTAGATTGGCTTGACATAAATAAAGCAAATCCGCTCAGCCGAATGGGTGGCAATGGACTTTGGCGTAATCTCGCCAAATACCAAAATGACAAGGGTTAATACACCGGTTGATACACCGATGGCAGTAGCTGTTTTTGAAGCCAGTCCCAGATTCATCATAATCCGGGTGACCATAGTGGTTGTCAGCGAAGACGCGGACAGATTGACAATATTATTGCCAATCAAAATAGCACTGAGCATTTTCTGAGGCTCTTCAATAATCTTACGGATTAAAGCGGCCTTTGGACGGCCCTCCTCCTCAAAGGTTCGGATACGGATTTTGTTTACTGTTGTAAATGCGGTTTCCGCCGAAGAGAAAAATGCTGATAAAAGTACGAGAATAATCAGCGTGATTAGTTGCGCCACACTCGTGGGATCCAAATAAAATCATCTCCTGTATTTTAATATTATAATGAAAGATTCTATCTTATATAGAGATGATTGTCAAGAAATAACAGGAAATCAGAGATTTCCACTTGTCATTCATGGAAAATCATTGTACAATAGGAAGGGTCTAATAGTTATGCTATTGTCAAAAGGAGGCATTATGCGTAAGAAATCACATATTTCACTTGCAAATCATATGTTGAATGAATTTAGAGATGATGCGTTTATAGCTCATACCTATATGTTTCAGTTTGGAAGCCTTTTGCCGGATTTGGTGCCGTCATTTATTACAAAAAAGCATCAGATGGATACGACTTTTGACATTTTAGAAAGAAAATTGCGTAAGGTGATTGAAGAGTATAGTGGCGGGGAAGGCCTTTCCATGTCCAGATGTAAGGATTTGGGCGTAATCACCCATTATATTGCAGATTATTTTACATTGCCTCATAATAAGAAATTCAAGGGGAATCTGAAGGACCATGTGAGTTATGAAGAAGTTCTCAAGCATGCCATGCGTCATTATGTCAGCCAGAAGAATATTGAGAATCAGCCGTTGATTCGAATGTCCATGTCTTCCGTAGATGATATTTGCAATTTTATTAAAAACTGCCATATGGAATATATTAAAATGGCAGTCGACGGACAGGATATTGACTGCAGACACAGTGTTGAAGTATGCCGTCAGGTGCTTGAGGCTGTGATGTTACTGCTTCACCAGCAGCATCATCACTATATACGGGTGGCCTGAAGGAAGAATCATAAGGACTTATAAGAAGTACTTTAACAATCCTGGTTGAAGTACTTTTTTTACAATTTATATAAAATAAAAGTAGAGGATGATAAAATTGGAACCAATGATTAAGATTGAACATCTGGATAAGACGTTCAGAGGCAAGACGCAAACCGTTTATGCGCTGAAAGATATCAATCTGGATATTCAAAAAGGGGACATATTTGGAATCATCGGCATGAGCGGGGCCGGAAAGAGTACATTGATTCGGTGTATGAACTTTTTGGAACGGCCAACTTCCGGGACAGTGAAGATTGACGGTAAGGATTTGGCAGCTTTGTCCGATAAGGAGCTTCGGAAGACCCGCCAGGAAGTCGCGATGATTTTCCAGCATTTTAATTTGCTCCAGCAGCGGAATGTCCGGAGAAATATTGCATTTTCCATGGAAATTGCCGGAATGAAAAAAGAAGATATCGATAAGCGGATTGACGAGCTTTTAGAGATTGTTGATTTAAAGGACAGGGCGCTGATGTATCCGGCCCAGTTGTCCGGCGGGCAAAAACAGAGAGTAGCTATTGCGAGGGCTTTGGCGACGAATCCGAAGATTATTCTCTGCGATGAGGCGACCAGTGCTTTGGACCCGGCGACAACCCAGTCGATTTTGAAACTGCTGAAGGATATTAACCAAAAATACGGTATTACGATTGTAATCATCACCCATGAGATGTCCGTTGTGGAGAGCATATGCAGCCATGTGGCTATTATCGATGACGGCCAGTTGGCGGAGGTGGGCACGGTGGAGAAGGTATTTACACAGCCTGAATCCAGAACAGCAAAACGGATTATTTATCAGAAATCCGGAGGAAATCAGGCAGCCCTCGGAAAGCGTTGTATCCGTGTTGTATTTGACGGTAAATCATCCTATGAGCCGGTGATTTCCAATCTCATTATGGAGTGCAAGATTGCGGTAAATATCATGTTTGCAGATACAAAGGATATCGATGGCAAGGCCTACGGCCATATGATTCTCCAGCTTCCTGAGGACGGGCTTCAGGGGGACAGGGCGATCTACTATCTCCGTTCAAAAAATCTTGTGGTAGAGGAGTTGGAAGATTATGTTATTTAGTTCAGATATTTGGATGATGATCGCAGAAGGTGTCCAGGGAACTTTGTACATGGTTTTGGTATCTACAATTTTCTCTTATATTCTGGGGCTGCCTCTGGCTATTCTGTTGGTTGTCACCCGAAAAAATGGTTTGCACCCGATGCCGGCGGTCAATATGATTGCTGACGTGGTTGTAAATATATTACGTTCCGTACCGTTTTTGATTCTGATGATTCTGGTTACTCCGCTGATGCGGCTGATTGCCGGAAAAAGCTATGGCCCCACGGCTACTATCGTAGCTTTGGTCATTGCGGCGGCGCCTTACGTGGCTCGAATGATCGAGTCTTCGCTGCTGGAGGTAGACCCGGGAGTGATTGAGGCGGCTCTGAGTATGGGAGCTTCCACGAAAACAATTATTCTCAAGGTTTTAATTCCGGAAGCAAAGACGTCATTAATCGTGGGCTGTACCATTGTCATCGGAACAATTCTTGGATATTCCGCTATGGCGGGAGCTCTTGGCGGCGGCGGTCTGGGAGATATTGCCATTCGTTACGGCTATAACCGTTATCAGTTCGATATTCTGATCGTGACGGTTATCCTGCTCGTAATTCTGGTACAGATTTTCCAGATTATCGGTATGAAGATTTCCAAGAAAACGGATAAACGTATACGGGAGTAGACGAAAAAGGAAAGGAAGAATAAAAATGAAAAAAGGATTGTCTTTCGTATTGGCTGCAGCACTTTGCGTTGCAGCAATAACAGGATGCGGAAATTCTGCAAAAGAGACAAAGGCAGAGACAAAGGCTGAAACAACAGCAGAAACAGCAGCCGAGACAGGAGAAGAAACAAGCGGCGCTGCCGAAGCCGGAACAAAATTAACCGTAGCAGCATCTCCGACACCTCATGCTGAGATTTTAAATGCTGCAAAAGAAATGATGGCTGAAAAAGGTATCGAACTTGAAGTTATCGAGTTCACCGATTATGTTCAGCCAAACAAGGTTGTGGATGCAGGCGATGTGGATGCAAACTACTTCCAGCATTTCCCATATCTTGAAAACTTCAATGTAGAACAGGGAACAAAGCTTGTTTCCGCCGGTTCGATTCATTATGAGCCGCTGGGAATCTATCCTGGAAAGAGCAGTGACCTGGCAAATATTGCAGACGGCGCAGAAATCATCGTTCCAAACGATGCAACAAATGAAGCAAGAGCTTTACTTCTGCTTGAAACAAACGGCGTGATCACATTAAAAGAAGGCGCCGGTTTAAATGCAACAGCCAATGATATTGATGAAAATCCTCACAATGTAAAAATTGTTGAGATGGAAGCAGCTCAGATTGCAAGAGCAGTGGCAGATGCAGATTTTGTTGTATTAAACGGAAACTATGCGCTCCAGGCAAACTTCAATGTTGAGACAGATGCTCTGGCTAAAGAAGAAGCAGACTCTGAAGCAGCTCAGACTTATGGAAATATTATCGCAGTTCGCGAAGGCGATGAGGAAAGACCGGAGATTAAAACTTTAGTTGAAGTTTTAAAGAGCGATGAAATTAAATCTTACATTGAAACAACTTATGAAGGAGCTGTATTGCCTTTAGATTAATTGATACAGTAATTATACGGCGGCCGGAGTTTTTTCGGCCGCCATTTGTTGTACGCTTCGGTGTGCCTGAAGGGAAATACAAACTGAAGGAGAGAAAAGGTCTATGGAAAATCTCTTAAGCAGTCTGAAAAGGGAAAATAAAGAACGAGAGAGACGTTTGAACGTCGGAGACAGAAAACTTTTGTCGGATATGGTCGGTTATATGAAAACCCGGAAAATATGCGACTATGATGTTGAGCAGGTGCGTAAGACAATTATTCGGAACACCCTGCGTTCTTATGGAAAACGAAAGAATCTTGAAATCTTATCCGGTGGCGATTACCGGGAATACTGTAATAAACTGTGTGAAAATATGCGTCATGCCTCCGCCAAGGAACTGGTTTTATCGAGGGGAGTGACGATTATATATGCGCTGGCCCTGATGTATCTTGTGCGTTTGATAGATACGCTGATTGCCGGCGGAAACTTTTTTAAAAACCCTGTGGAAATTAATCTTGGATATTTGACGGCAACAGCGGCCATTCTTTTGGGGACGGTTTTCATTTATCTTTATGTATCAGGTATTTTAAAGACGAAAACTAATCGGATGACAAACCCGCAGATGATGGGACTGATTGTTTTAATCGCGGTGATCGTGATTGCGGCTTATGGCGGCGTCTACTTCTTATCGGATATTCATCTGTTTGATATCCGGTGGTGGATTCCGGCCATCATTATTGGAGCGCTGTGGCTTTTGTTTAAAATATTATACATTCAATATGAAAATCAGATGGCGAAAGAGGCTTGAAGCCTGATTCATACTGTGATATACTAAAGTGCACATTTGGTTGATAAAGAAAGAGGGAGAAAAAATGAACTTAACATATACCAGCACACGGGGACATGGTGAAACGGTAACTGCATCCCAGGCAATTTTAAAAGGACTTGCGGATGACGGCGGCTTATTTGTCCCGACATCTTTACCAAAATTGGAAGTACCGGTAGAAAAACTGGCGGGTATGAGCTATCAGGAAGTAGCTTATGAGGTGATGAAACTCTTTTTAACGGATTTTACGGAAGAGGAGTTAAAGAAATGTATTGCCAATGCCTATGATTCCAAGTTTGACACAGAAGTCATTGCACCTCTGGTACAGGCTGACGGCGCATATTTCCTTGAACTTTTCCATGGCAACACCATTGCCTTTAAAGATATGGCTTTATCCATTTTACCCCATTTGATGACGACGGCTGCAAAGAAGAATCATGTGGATAATGAAATCGTTATTCTGACGGCCACATCCGGAGATACAGGCAAGGCGGCGATGGCTGGGTTTGCCGATGTTCCGGGAACCCGGATTATTGTATTTTATCCAAAGGACGGCGTGAGCCCGGTGCAGGAAAAGCAGATGGTAACCCAGAAGGGTGAGAATACCTTTGTTGTAGGCATCGAGGGTAATTTTGACGATGCTCAGACCGGCGTAAAAAAGATGTTTAATGACACGAAGCTGGCTGAAGAGCTGGCCGGAGCCGGTTTCCAGTTTTCCTCTGCAAACTCCATTAATATCGGCCGTTTGGTGCCTCAGATTGTTTATTATGTGTATGCCTATGCAACGCTGGTGAAAAATGAGCAGATTAAAAACGGTGATTTAATTAATATTACGGTGCCGACAGGCAACTTTGGTAATATTCTGGCCGCCTATTATGCGAAACTCATCGGCCTTCCGGTGGACAAATTAATCTGCGCGTCCAATACAAATAAAGTTCTGTTTGATTTCTTTACAACAGGTACTTATGATAAAAAACGTGAATTTACGGTGACATCTTCTCCGTCTATGGATATTTTGATTTCCAGTAATCTGGAACGCCTCATTTATCGTATTGCGGGCAATGATGCGGAGAAAAACGGGGCGATGATGCAGGCTCTTTCCGGCAAGGGCGAATACACCATTACGGAAGAGATGAAGGCGGGACTGGCAGATTTTTACGGTAATTATGCCGATGAAAAAGAAACGGCGGAGTCTATTAAGAATCTTTATGAAAATACAGGCTATGTCATTGACACCCACACGGCGGTGGCGGCTTCCGTCTATAAAAAATATGTGGCGGATACAAATGATAGAAAACCGACAGTGATTGCATCCACTGCAAGCCCGTATAAATTTGCCCGCAGCGTGATGACAGCGATTGACGGGAAATACGATGCCCTCAGTGAATTTGAGCTGGTAGACGAACTGGTGAAGCTTTCCAACACGCCGGAGCCGGAAGCGGTGAAAGAAATCCGTACAGCGCCGGTACGCCATAATAATGTATGCGCTGTGGAAGCTATGGAAGCGACCGTAAAACAGTGGCTTGGTATTTAAAAATATAAGGGAATACTCCCTGACAGGTTAAAGTGTCTGTCGGGGAATATTCCCTTTTTAATTAAGGCTCAAACCCTTCAAATATAATCATATCCGCATTGTTCCGAACCGCATCGTAGGCATCCATCGTGTTGATTGTCCAGAGGGCCAGCCGGGCCTTAAACAGCAGACAGTTGATGCGGACCATCGGATTTTTGTAATCCGTATATTTATAGGATATGAAATCCGGCCGGGACAAAAAGTTGGAGGCCAGAACAGTAATCATAAATAATACCAAATCACAGTGCGGTTTCTCCTTGAAGAAGTTGCAGGAGAGCTGCCCTCGCAAAATCTGGGGCTCATTTTTGCGGAACCATCGAAGCGCCAGCGGGTTGAAAGATTCCAGGATATATTTACCGTTATAGCTGCGCATTGTTTTAGAGATGATACGGCATAGACGGCTGCAGGTGTGGGCCTCTGTTTTGAGCTCGATGAGCAGCGGAACCCTGCCGTCAACCAAATCGAGGACTTCCTGGAGTGTCGGTATTTTTTCATCGGTTGAGAGCAGTGTGTATTGGCGGATTTCCTTGAGAGTCATATCTTTAATATCCCGTTCGACATGGCACATCCGATACAGGGTGTCATCATGGTGGACGACCAGTTCATTATCCGCAGTCAAATGCACATCCAATTCAATGCCATATCCCTTGTCCACGGCGGCTTTGAAAGCCGGCATGGAATTTTCAGGGACGCCCCACATATTGTCATGGAGCCCCCGGTGGGCATAATCCCAGTGCATGAAAGGCGCCCATTTTTTTTGATGATTCAGCATGAGACGGGGACAGATAAGAAAAAGAACGGCCCCGAAAAGCAGTGTCAGCAAATGTGTAATTGATTGGGTAAGTTTTGAAAGTTTTTTCATTGTAAAACCTCATTTTATATGTAATTTTGCATATACTAATAGTATCACGGAGAGGAGGAAAAGTCCATAAGGATAAAGGCCAATGACAATTTTTGTCATATACTGTATATGCATTATTGATACTTGAATTTTAATAATAATTGGGATATAATAAATAAAGAAATAGCCTGGGGTGTTCGATACTCCTGCTGTTTTGAACCTACATTATTTTGTACGGGATACCATATATTAAGAATATGTCAGGCCTCCGTTTGCAGTGGAAGACAAAAAACTTGATGAGGTAACCCACTTGGCGTCGGGTTAGGCGTCAAAAGGCAGGAAACGGCACTCTGGGTATATATGAAAGAGTTACGAAAGATGGTGATTTTGCCGTCTTTTTTTGTTTTTATGGGGAATTTTGAAAGGGGTTGGATGATTTTTGTGGAGATACCTGTTACATATCGGGATACTGGCAGCGGCGTTGACTGTGCTTCTGTTTTATTTTTTAAATATCCACCGTCAATGGTCGGCAAATGAAATGATGAATCGGGCGCAGATTGCCCGAATGTTGGCCCTGATGCGCTATGAGGTATCAGAGTGTGAAGAAATGGGAAAAGCCGATGGGGACGGGGCGCTGCCTGAGGATATCCCTGTGGACGAATGGTATGGCAGTTATGCGGCGGTTGCCCTGAAAGAGGGATGGATGAAGGTCAAAGAGGATGGCGGCTTCCATCCGGCGGATACATTTTCCTATGGTGATCTGCGGTATATGATGGAGCAGTTTCATTTGTCGGAGGACTTGCTGTCCTTTTCTATTAAGTACCGGCAGGATGACGGCATGGTGCCTAAAAAGCAATGGTGCGAAGTTTACCAACTGCTTCTGGCGGAAAGTTCAAAGGTTAATAAAGAAAGATTTTCGATTCATGGCACGCCGGCCAATATCGCCGGGCTGGGAGCATGGCAGGTTTTGACAACTCAGGGAATCAAAAAAGCGGAAGGACTGGCTGTCGATATTTATATGGATAGGACTGTTCAGGCTTATATGGCCGGGGATGAGATTTTGTGCATTATCGGGGAGGAAACGGGAGAATGTCGGCTGGAAAATGTCTGGATTGAATCCGGCGAAAATGACAGTCTTCGAGTGTTTTTTGACGGCTATGAGCGCCGGATGGAGCTTGACGGAAGGCTGAGTCAGGCGTTGGAGCCGAATATGGCGGATTTGACCTTTGCCGATGGGAAACTCACCGGGATAGATTATAAGACAAGCCGTATAAAAGATGCTTTGACAGGGATGGAAGAGGGAGCTTTTGTGCTGGAAAACTATGGCAAAATTCCGGTGACTGGGAATCTGGCGGTGTATCAGGTTTCGCCATCGCCCCGGGAGATAGCGAAGGAAGAGTTGGCGGCGGATGGGACGGTGTATGGATTTGTTCTTCAGGGAAATGAAATCTGCGGTGTGATTTATCAGGATTATGCCGAGGAAACTATCCGGGTGCTGCTCCATGGAAATGACGGAGGATACGAGCATAGTCTGGCAACGGTGACGGCGGATGAAGCTTTTACCGTCACTCAGGGGGATGATGTCCGGCGCTGCGAGGGCGGCAGTGAAGTGACCATATCGGCCGGAACAGGCAGCGCCAGAGTAAGGACGGAGAATGAGCGGGGCCGGATACGGGTCTTATCCCTGGAACGGAGCTGCGGAACGCCGTCCTATCATGGCGCCCTCTGCATTGAGGATGAGGGAGAAAGCCTTTTGCTTATCAATGAGGTGAACATGGAGGATTATGTGGCCGGGGTTATCCCGGGAGAAATGCCGGTTTCCTATGGGGCGGAGGCATTGAAAGTTCAGGCGGTATGTGCCCGGACTTTTGGCATGAGGGCCCTTGGAATGACCTTCAGGGATTATCCGGCCAATCTGGATGATACGGTGTCCAGCCAGGTGTACAATAATCAGGAGGAGTGCGAGGAAAGTATTCAGGCCGCTTCGGCGACCCGGGGCCAGGTTCTTCAGAATACGGAAGGGCTGACGGCAACCTATTTCTTTTCAACCTCCTGCGGCCATACGTCCGATGCGGCGGATGTGTGGTACAGCGGAGGGGACAGCGGTGATGATGAGGCTGTATCGGTGTTTTTGAGTGATGATTCCGTGGAACTTCAGCTAATGCAGGAGGAGGATTTCCGGCGGTTTATCAATATGGAAGATGGGACGTCCTATTTTGAGCAGGATTTGCCATGGTTTCGCTGGCAGGTTTTCATAGCCGCGGAGGATATTCGGAACAGCGCGGCGGCTGTCTGTCAGACAGATATCGGAGAGCTGGAGGATATCACCGTGCTTGAACGGGCGGAGAGCGGCCTGCTGAAAGCAATTCAGCTTCATGGAAGTCTGAATTCTTGCACAGTGTATGGGGAATATAAAATCCGGCAGATATTTTCCCCGGCCAACGCCGAGCTTATGCCCCAAAGCGGAGAATCGGTGACGGGCTGGTCCCTGCTTCCGAGCGGCTATTTTTATATGGATGCGATGATTGAAGACGGCGTCTGCGAGGGCTATCTGATTCACGGCGGCGGTTATGGCCACGGCTGCGGGATGAGTCAGAATGGCGCCATGAAAATGGCGGAGATGGGCAAAGGCTATGATGAGATTTTGAAGTTCTTTTTCCCGGATTCCGAGTTGATTACAGAGTAAAAGAAATCCGGTCTTCTTCTGAGTTGATTACAGAATAAAAGAAATCCGGCCTTCCATGGAAGACAGAGGAAGCTGTCTGCCTGTGGAATGGCCGGATTTTTTAATACAGCAGATGGAAATCTTCTTTTTTCTCCGGGAACAGGAAGTAATTCAGTTCCGCGCCCAAAAAGAAAATATACATCATCAAATACAGATAAATGAAAAAGAATATCAAATAGGAAAGGCTGCCGTACATATAAGAAGAGCTGCTGGAGTATTCGACATATAAAGAAAAAATGTAGGAGCCAATCATCCAACCGGCGGTCGTAAAAATAGCCCCCGGAAGCTGTTTTAAAGTTTTCATCGGCTTGGCCGGGAGAAACTTATAAAACAGGGTAAATATTAAAATATAAAATCCGATAGCAATAAAGGATTGGAGCATATTTAACAACTGCGAATATTCGGGCATATGGGGCATCACCGTGCGGAGCCACGAATAAATCCGGTTGCCAAAAATAAGAACAAGTATAGTGAAAACGATAACGACAGCAAACAACAGTGTATAGAGGGCAGCCTTTAGCCGGAGGATAAAATAATTCCGATTTTCATCAATCTCCTGTACCGAGTTCAGGCCATCAGACAGGGCCATAATGCCTTTTCCGGCAGTCCATATGGTGATAATAACGGATAAAGAGATTAGGGTAGTTCCGGATTCCACATAGATATCATCCAGGATAGCTTTGACGATATTCTCATAGGACCTTGGAATGACCAGAAATATTGCATCTGTCAGAGTGTCCATGTCAACCGGCAGATGTTGTATCAGCATTAAAAGAAAGAGCAGGAAAGGAAGGAAAGACAGTATGATAAAATAAGCCGACTGGCCTGAGTATGCTGCAATCCGGTCTTTTCTGATTTTTTTTAATATATTTTGAACCCAGACAATTATTCGAAGCATTACAGTTTCCTCCTGGTATTATCATTTTCAGATAACAACGATAATATCACGGATTTGAAAAAATGGCAACCAAATCCAGCCGCGACACTTGACAAAGAAAATGAATATGTTAAAATAAAACACAGTGTAAAGGCTGTGAATGTGTCAGTAGATATATATTTTCTTCCAGAGAGGACCGGTCATCGGGTGGAAGCCGGTCTAAGTTCAGATATATGTTGAAATTCCCACAGGAGCTGCATCTCTGAATCCACGGTAGTAGGAGATGACGTTGATGCACGTTACGCATATCCGAGTGTCAGGCGTTTGCCTGGAATTAGGGTGGTACCGCGGAAGAATCCGTCCCTTTGTTGTAACGAAGGGGCTTTTTTTATGCCATGGATGGTGAAGAATAAAGGCCCCAAGAAGTATTTTTTAGAAAGGAATCGATAGAGATGAAAGACAGATTAGAACAAATCCGTCAGAATGCGCTGGCTCAGATTGAAGAGGCCGGTGCTCTGGAAAAGCTGAACGATATCCGCGTCGCTTTTTTGGGTAAAAAAGGTGAGCTGACTTCAATCATGAAGTCTATGAAAGAGATTGCGCCGGAAGAACGACCGGCTTTTGGACAGATGGTAAATGAAACCCGTTCCGAAATTGAAAAGAAGATGGAGGAAATGAAGGCGGAACTGGCCAGAAAAGCCAGAGAAGCCCAGTTAAAGGCGGAAGTCATCGATGTCACCCTTCCGGCAAAGAAGAGCAATGTGGGCCACCGCCATCCAAACACCATTGCGCTGGAAGAAGTGGAGCGTATTTTTGTCGGCATGGGTTATGAGGTGATTGAAGGACCGGAAGTTGAAAAGGATTATTATAACTTTGAAGCTTTGAATATTCCGGCGAACCATCCGGCAAAGGATGAGCAGGATACTTTTTATATCAATAAGGAATTTGTTTTGAGAACCCAGACTTCCGGCACCCAGGTACACACCATGGAAACCCAGGAACTGCCAATCCGCATGATTGCTCCGGGCCGGGTTTACCGTTCCGATGAGGTGGATGCAACCCATTCTCCATGCTTCCATCAGATTGAGGGACTTGTCATTGACAAGCATATTACTTTTGCCGACTTAAAGGGAACTCTGGCCGAATTTGCCAAAGAGCTTTTTGGTGAAGAGACAAAGGTTAAATTCCGTCCGCACCATTTCCCGTTCACTGAGCCGAGCGCTGAGATGGACGTTACCTGCTTCAAGTGCGGCGGAAAGGGCTGCCGTATGTGCAAAGGCTCCGGCTGGATTGAAATCCTTGGCTGCGGTATGGTTCATCCGAATGTACTTAAAATGAGCGGCATTGACCCGGAAAAATACTCCGGTTTTGCTTTCGGTGTGGGCCTTGAGCGAATTGCCCTGCTGAAATATGAAATTGATGATATGCGGTTACTTTATGAAAATGATACACGTTTCTTAAAACAGTTCTAAAAGGGGGAAGGAAAAAATGAATACACCATTATCATGGATTAAAGCTTATGTTCCTGGCCTTGATGTAACTGCTCAGGAATACACAGATGCAATGACCTTATCCGGCACAAAGGTGGAAGGTTTTGCTGCAATGGACAAAAATCTGGAAAAGATTGTTGTCGGTCAGATTGAAAAGATTGAAAGACATCCGGATGCGGATAAATTAATTATCTGCCAGGTGAATGTGGGTGAGGAAGAAAATATTCAGATTGTTACCGGCGCGCCGAATGTCAGCGAAGGCGATTTGGTGCCGGTTGTCCGCGTGGGCGGCCGTGTGGCCGGCGGCCATGACGGCGGTCCGCTGCCGGAAAATGGCATCGCGATTAAAAAAGGAAAACTCCGCGGCGTGGAAAGCTTTGGTATGATGTGCTCGATTGAGGAGCTTGGTTCCAGCCGGGATTTCTATCCGGAAGCTCCGGAGGAAGGTATTTATATTTTCAGGGCCGGTTCCGTAAAACCGGGGGATGATGCGGTGGAAGCCCTTGGCCTTCACGATGTGGTATTTGAATATGAAATCACATCCAACCGTGTGGACTGTTTCGGTGTTCTCGGCATTGCGAGAGAGGCAGCGGCAACTTTCCGCAAGCCGTTTGTGCCTCCGGTTGTCGAGGTCAAAGGCAGCGGCGGCGACGTAAATGATTATATTAAAGTCCGGGTGGATGACGGGGATTTATGTCCGCGCTACGTTGCCCGTGTTGTTAAAAATATTAAACTGGCGCCGTCGCCGGAATGGATGCAGCGCCGTCTGGCTGCCAACGGCATCCGTCCAATCAATAACATTGTTGATATTACCAACTATGTCATGGAAGAATACGGACAGCCGATGCACGCCTATGATTTGGATACGATTGAGGACCATCAGATTGTTGTTCGCCGTTTTGCTGACGGTGAAGAATTTGTCACCCTGGATGGACAGAAGCATCAGATGGATAATTCCATGCTGGCAATTTGCGACGGTAAGAAACCGGTTGGCGTTGCCGGAATCATGGGTGGTGAAAACTCCATGATTACGGACAGCGTTCAGACAATGCTCTTTGAGGCGGCCTGCTTCGACGGCACAAATATCCGTCTTTCAGGCAAGAAACTCGGTATGCGGACCGATGCTCAGAGCAAATTTGAGAAGGGCCTGGACCCGAATAATGCGCTTGACGCTATGAACCGGGCCTGTCAGCTTGTGGAAGAACTGGGAGCCGGAGAAGTGGTTGACGGCATCGTCGACATTTATCCTGAAAAACGGGAAGAGCATGACATTCTTTTCAGCGCTGAAAAAGTCAATGATTTGCTCGGAACAGATTTGACTCTGGATGAAATGCTGGCCTATTTCGAGCCTCTGGAATTAAAATATAATCCGGAAACAAAAATGGTGACTGTGCCGACATTCCGGCAGGATTTGGAAGGCCAGGCTGATTTGGCGGAAGAGGTTGCCCGTTTCTTCGGCTATGACAATATTCCGGTGACACTGCCAAGCGGCGAGGCGACAACAGGAAAATTATCCTACAAGCTTCGCGTGGAAGCTGTGGCAAGAGAAACGGCTGAATTCTGCGGTTTCTCCGAGAGTATGACCTATTCCTTCGAAAGTCCGAAGGTGTTTGATAAACTTTTATTGGATGAAAATGACCCGCTTCGCCGGACGGTAACCATTATGAATCCGTTGGGAGAAGATTTCAGCATTATGCGTACGACACCATTGAATGGTATGCTGACATCTCTGGCATTTAACTACAGCCATCGGAATAAAGAGGCAAAACTTTATGAGCTGGCGGTTGTCTATCTGCCGAAGGAGCTGCCTTTGACGGATTATCCGGATGAACGGGTACAGTTTACTCTGGGTATGTACGGTTCCGGCGATTTCTTTATAATGAAGGGCGTTGTGGAAGAATATTTGGAGCGCATCGGCATGAAGCAGCAGGTGAATTATAATCCGAAGGCGGGTAAAAACTATCTCCATCCGGGACGCCAGGCCAATATCATTTATGATGGCGAGGTCATTGGTTATCTCGGAGAAATCCATCCGGAAGTTGCTGATAACTACAAACTGGGTGCAAGAACCTATGTGGCTGTTCTGGATATGCCTTATCTGGTTGAGCGGGCATCCTTTGAGCGGAAGTTCCAGGGTATTGCCAAGTATCCGGCGGTTACCCGTGACATCAGTATGGTTATGAGCAAGGACATCATGGTTGGCGAAGTTGAGGAAGTGATTCGCAAACGGGGCGGCAAGCTTCTCGAAAGCTTTGAATTGTTTGATATTTATGAAGGGGCTCAGATTAAAAAAGGCTTCAAATCCGTGGCCTATTCTATTGTATTCCGGGATAAGACACGGACACTGGAAGATAAGGATGTCAATGCCGTTATGGATAAGATTCTTGCAGAACTTGAAAAAATGGGCATTGAATTGAGAAAGTAACCGGCTATGAAGACATCGGATTTTTATTATGATCTGCCGGAAGAACTGATTGCCCAGGACCCGCTGGCGGACCGTTCCAGCTCCCGCCTGATGATTCTGGACAGAGAAACCGGTAATATTCAGCATGAAATATTTAAGGATATTATTGACGAGCTGAATCCCCAGGACTGCCTTGTTATTAATGATACAAAAGTTATTCCGGCGAGACTCCATGGTGTGAAAGAGGGGACGGGGGCCCATATCGAAGTCCTTCTTTTAAAGCGGAAGAGCGATTCGGTTTGGGAAACCCTGGTGAAACCGGGGAAAAAGGCCCGTCCGGGGGCCCGGATTTCCTTTGGCGACGGTTTGCTTGTCGGCGAGGTTATGGAAGTCGTGGAGGAAGGAAACCGCCTCATTCGCTTCGAATATGACGGAATTTTTGAGGAGATTCTTGACAGGCTTGGCGAAATGCCGCTGCCGCCGTATATCAGTCATAAACTTCAGGATAAAAACCGTTATCAGACAGTTTATGCGAAGCATGAGGGCAGCGCGGCGGCGCCGACGGCCGGACTTCATTTCACGGAAGAGCTTCTGGATGATATTCAGAAAAAGGGAATTCGGATTGCCAGAGTAACGCTGCATGTGGGCCTTGGCACCTTCCGGCCGGTGAAGGTGGAAGATGTGACCAATCATCATATGCACTCGGAATTTTATATGATTGGCCGGGAAGCGGCGGATATCATTAATGAGACGAAACGTCAGGGCGGCCGGGTTATATCCGTGGGAACAACGAGCACGCGGACTCTGGAATCTGTGGCGGATGACCGGGGATTTGTCCGGGAAGCCAGCGGATGGACGGAAATATTTATTTATCCGGGGTATCGGTTTAAATGTATTGATGCGCTCATTACGAATTTCCATCTGCCGGAATCCACATTGCTGATGCTTGTATCTGCTCTGGCGGGAAAAGAACATATTTTGAATGCCTATGAGACAGCCGTTAAAGAGCGGTATCGGTTCTTTAGCTTTGGAGACGCCATGTTTATTGAATAGAAGATATCGCGCGGAGTCTGACGCAGCGCGGCTATTCGGGCTTAAATTAAGCTGATGCATTCTGTGATTTTATGAACACGGAAAGCATCAGCTTTTTTGTATAAATAGGGTCAGACAGGATGGAAAAAGTTAAAAATGAGCAGAAATAGAAAACATATCTGTTCGTTTCCGGCGGAACCTGCTCGGCGTATGGCCTGTGACGGATTTAAAAGAAGCGGAAAAATGGGCATTACTGGAAAAACCAAGGGCGTTGGCAATTGTGGTAATGGGTTCATCCGAATAGAGGAGAAGCATCTTTGCCTCGTCTATTTTTCTGTTTCGGATATACTGATAGAGGGTCATCCCTGTCTCTTCACGAAAAATCGTAGTCAGATATTGGGGGGTCACAGATACTGCGGCGGCCACTTCTTCCAGCGTAACCGGAGAATAGAGTTTTTGATCGATATATTGAAGACTGCGTTCGATTCGAAACGAGTAAGAAACCAGTCTTTTCTTTTGTGCCAATTCAAAAAAAGTGTCAGTCACTTCTTCAAGAAATTTAAGAGCGTCGTCAGAGCTGTTAATTTTATTAATCTGATTAATATAGTAGTCCGAGGCGTTATAAACCAGCTCTTTATCTACATTGTATCCAAGAAGATATTCACAAAAATAAAAGCAGTCATTGACAAGGGTGTAACGCAGATTCATGAGGTCGTTATCATTTAGAAAACCCTGTTCGCCGTTCAGTTCTCTGAAATATTGGGCAACCTGTTCTTTGGCATCGCCTTTACTGTGAGAAACCTTGTGAAAGAGGCCCATAATATTTTCGCGGGTTGGATGCTGGAATCCGCTGATTCGATTATTCATGATGAATTGTAAGCAGTCTTTATTCATTTTATCATCTCCGTTTTACTGATGGTCAATCAGAACTATATTAAAAATTATATAATAATCTTAAAAATATGTAAATAAGGATGGATACATATTGTACAATTTAGTTATCATTGGATGAAGGGAGAGGGTTTAAAGTGACAAATGAAGAATTGTTGAGACAGGTGAATTTTGATAAACCGGATTTTTCCGCGCGTTCATCAGAAGTTTATAATCTTGGGGAAGGAAAGGTGCTGAAGCTTTATTTTTCGGAAACAGAAGACGCCAGCATAGACAGGGAAATCTTAAATACAAAGATGGCCTTCGAAACAGGATGTACGCCGATGGCCTGTTATGGGGATGTTAAGATTAATGGAAGACGGGGGCTGATATTAAAGAAGCTTGAAGGATGTTCCATGACAAATATGCCGGCGAAGAATCCGTTGATTTTATTTAAGGCGGGGAAAATACTGGCGGCTCTTCATGCGAATGTTCACGAAAAGGAAGCGCCTCAGTTAAAGGATGTACGGATGGAAGCCGTAGAAACACTTGAAAAAAAGGAAGTTTTTGAATTTTTGACAAAAGCGGAGAAGGAAAAAATAAAAGAATATATTCTGTCACTTCCGGAAGCAAATAATATTCTCCATATGGATTTTCATACAGATAATATTTTATGCGATGGGGAAAACTACCAGGTCATTGACTGGATGACAGCGGTGCGAGGAAATCCTTTGGCGGAGGTTGCCATGATGAATTTCCTTCACCACGAGGCAGAATTGTTTCCGGGCAGTTCAAAGATAAAGATTGCCTTTATGCAGATGGTGCGGGGAAGCATCTATAACAGTTTTATTAAGAATTACGAAAAGATGACCGGCCGCACGGAAGGGGAGAGCCATAAGTGGGATATCATCGCTTATATTCTGCGTCTCGGAAACTGGAATATCGATTTTGAACGAGAAAATCTGCAAGGGAAAATTACCGCTTTTGTAAAGGGGGTTTAGAGTTCGTGAGCAGTTTTAGAAGCAAAGTAAAAAAGATTAAGGCGCTTTCTCCGAACATTGAGGTCACTGAGGAAAAGGGCTGTATTGTTCTCCGGGGCGAAGTGGATCAATGGGAAACCGTCGTCAAAGCCGGACGGCTCGCCGTGGATCGTAAGAAATATTACGGTGTGATTAATGATATCCGGCTGAAGGGATATCAGCCAAAGGAGAAACTTCCAAGCGAGAAGGATAATCTTTATGATGGAGAGAAGCCGGATGTATTGATCATCGGCGGCGGACTGACCGGATGTGCCGCCGCAAGGGAGTTGTCCCGCTATCGTTTGAATATTATGCTTGTGGAGAAGGGGGCGGATGTGGCTGCCGGACAGTCCTCAAGAAACGGAGGGGCAGTACATGTGGGAATTAACTATTCTCCGTCATCCCAGAAAAATTATTTTAATTACAGGGGAAATGTCATGTATTCCAGATTGTCAAAGGAGCTGGATTTTCCTTTTGAGCGTACCGGACATTTAATGCTCATCGGAGCAAAATGGGAAAAAATTTTACCGAAGCTTTTGGTGATGAATTCAAAACGGCTTCATATTCCGGGCGTGAGATATTTAAACAGAGAACAATTGTTAAAAATCGAACCCTATGCTCCGTCATGGGCTTACGGCGCTTTATATATGCCGACGGGAGGTTTTACATCTCCTTATAAAGTCAATGTTGCATTGGCAGAAAACGCTGTGGCCAACGGTGCAAAAATCTGCCTGAATACAGCGGTTCTGGACATGGAGATAAAAGATGAGAAAATCTATTCCGTGAAAACAAACAGAGGGACAATCTACCCGAAGCTTGTCATTAATGCGGCGGGCGTGTATGCGGATGTCATTGCTCAGATGGCGGGGGACCGGACTTTCACCATTCACCCGAGAAAGGGAACAGATATCATTTTAGATAAGAAAGTCGGAAAATACATTCGCACCACAGAGGTGAAGTCACCCATTACTGTTCTGGGAAAGGGCAGAAAACTCAGCACGGCGGAACGGATAAAGATGATAAAATTTGCTTTGTCCCATGAAAATACAAGCAAGGGAATCGCAGTCATTCATACGGTGGATAAAAATATGATCGTAGGCCCGGATGTTCAGGAGATTCCTGACCGGGAGGATGTGACAACGGACAGAGAAACAACAGAGCGGATTCTGAGAGAACAGATGCAGGTGGCGGAAAAAATAAAACCATCGGATGTGATTGCTTATTTTGCCGGAGTGCGCGCTCCGACCTATGAAGAGGATTTTCAGGTTCGGAAGGGGATTTTCTGCAAAAATATTCTGGAGGCGGCAGGAATCCAGTCACCCGGGGCAACGGCGGCGCCGGCCATTGGCGTAAAACTTGCCCGTTGGGCGGTGGCTTATTTAAGGGAAACAGGGCCTGTAAAGAAATATAAGGATTTTAATCCGATTCGAAAAGGAACGCCCCATCTTGCTTCCCTTTCAGAGAAAGAGAGAGACGCCTTAATTAAAGAAAATCCGGATTATGGGGAAATTGTATGCCGGTGCGAGGAAATTTCAAAGGGCGAGATACTGGATGTTCTTCGTTCTCCCCTTCCGGTTTATACGCTGGATGCAGTAAAACGGCGCTGCAGACCTGGTATGGGAAGATGTCAGGGTGGATTCTGTTCGCCGCTTGTCGTACAGATTCTGGCAAAGGAATGTGGATGTTCTGTTGAAGATATCAAGAAGAGTACCGAAGAAAGCAGGATTCTTTTCAGAAGAACAAAGGAGGCCGGAAAATGAGATATGATGTGACGGTAATCGGCGGCGTGACGATCGGCGAGGGTTGCGTGATCGGTGCCGGCTCGGTGGTGACGCGCGATATTCCGCCGCACACCGTGGCCGTGGGTAATCCGGCCCGTCCGATTCGCGAGATTACGGATAAGGATGCTTCCGCGCTACAGTATTACGCGCAGTGATATATGAATGCTCCCGCTGGCGAGCTGTCAGCGGAGCTGACTGAGGGTGGTTGCCGGAAATCTCCGATAACCACCCTCAGCCTCACTTCGTGAGGTAGCTCCCGCCAGCGGGAGCATAGTAATGTGAGACGTCACGCGCCGAGGTACGCCTTGCGCACCTTCTCGTCGTGCAGCAGGTCGGAGGCCTTGCCCTCCATGGTGATCTTGCCGGTCTCGAGCACGTAGGCGCGATCCGCGATGGACAGGGCCATCTTCGCGTTCTGCTCCACGAGCAGCACGGTGATGCCACGCTTGCGCAGCGTGACGATGATGTCGAAGATCTCCTTGACCAGCAGCGGGGACAGACCCATCGACGGCTCATCCATGAGGATGGTCTTCGGATGGCTCATCAGGGCGCGGCCCATGGCCACCATCTGCTGC
>URND01000027.1 GCA_900549105.1 uncultured Eubacteriales bacterium | reverse complement strand
GGAAAGAAGAAGCATCCGGCTCACCTTTGATCAGTTCTTTTCCTGAAAAGCTCATCAGAACCTTTCCGCTTGGAAGCGGAGCTGAGATGAAGGAATCATGCTTTTCAGCAGTAGTTCCTGTTAAAGGCTGGAACCAATGAGTATAATGGGTAGCTCCTTTTTCAATCGCCCAATCCTTCATTTCATTGGCGACGACTTCAGCCACATGGCTGTCAAGTTCTCCGCCTACGGAAATTGTCTGTTTCAATTCTTTGTAAATCTTTTTTGGGAGTCTTTCTTTCATGGTTGCATCGTCAAAAACGTCTGAACCAAAAATTTCTGCTACATCAATTTTTTTTGCCATTGATAATTCCTCTCCTCTATATTTTTTTGAATTATAAGTAAAAAAGGTGCTCTCCACGAATAGAGAACACCTTTGCCCGACTTCGTGTATAGATTAGCATACTTCGGCGGAAAAATAAATATTTTTTTGCAAAAAATTTGATTTTTGTTAATTTCTCATAATTCCGCCCGAAAGACCATTTAATTTTTCGTTAAATTTACAGGCTCGCCCATATAATAAAAGTTTTTGCAGGAAGTAAGGCGCACCGGGACAATTTCTCCAATCATCGAGGCGTCCCCTGCAAAATGGACCACCGTATTATTGCTCAGCCGCCCCGTAACCAGATGGTCATCCTGCCGGTTGATTTCTTCCACCAGCACATCCTGGACAGTCCCTTCATGGCGGCTGCACACTTTGGCCGCAATGCTCTGGACTTCCTCCAAAAGCCGGTTAAACCGGTCTTTAACCACTGCTTCCGGCACCTGATCTTCCATGACAGCCGCCGGAGTGCCGGTACGTTTGGAATAGATAAAGGTATAAGCGCTGTCATAGCCGACTTTGCGCACTACATCCATTGTTTCGAGGAAATCCTCCTCCGTCTCCCCCGGAAAACCGACAATAATATCCGTTGTCAGGGAGATGTCCGGGCAGGCGGCCCGCAATTTATCCACAAGCAAAAGGTAGTCTTCTTTTGTGTACCTGCGGTTCATTTTCTTTAAAATCTCCGTACTTCCGGACTGGAGAGGCAGATGGAGGTGACGGCAGATTTTTGGTTCCTCAGCCATAACCTGAATCAGTTCATCGGACAAATCCTTTGGATGGGACGTCATAAAGCGCACCCGGAGGAGTCCTTCAATCCGGCAGATCCGCCGGAGCAGTTCGGCGAAGCTCATCGGCGTTTCCAGATTTTTGCCGTAGGAGTTGACATTCTGCCCAAGGAGCATCACCTCAACGACACCGTCGGCCACCGCATCTTCAATCTCCCGGATAATATCTTCCGGCTGACGGCTCCGCTCCCGCCCCCGCACATAAGGCACGATACAATAGCTGCAGAAATTGTTGCAGCCAAACATGATATTAATGCCCGTTTTAAAAGAATACTTCCGGTCATTCGGCAAATCTTCAACAATCTGCTCCGTATCCTTCCATATATCAATAACCATCTGATTTTCTGTAATCCGCCGGTAAATAAGTTCGGCAAATTTGAAAATATTGTGGGTCCCAAAAATCAAATCCACATGGCGATAGCTTTTTTTCAGTTTTTCGACGACTTCCGGCTCCTGCATCATGCAGCCACAGAGGGCGATCAGCATAGAAGGATTTTTCTTTTTTATCTGTTTCATCTGCCCAAGACGGCCGTAAACTCTCAGGTTGGCATTTTCCCGGACAGTACATGTGTTATAAATAACAAAATCCGCCTTTTCTGAGTCAATCATCTCATATCCGATATTTTCCAGAATCCCTCTGAGCTTTTCCGAATCTCGGGCATTCATCTGACACCCGAAGGTTACCACCGAAGCCGTCAGCGGGCGGCCGAGCTTTGCTTTCTGTTCTTCCACCCACCGGCGGCACTGTCCCATATAATAATACTGGCGTTCAGCTTCCGTAAGATGTTCTGTCAACATAGTTCCCCCTGTATATTACGGCCGCACCTGGCCATTGCCGTAAATGATGTATTTTGTTGTTGTCAGTTCCTTAAGACCCATCGGTCCCCGGGCATGGAGTTTCTGGGTACTGATACCGATTTCCGCGCCAAAGCCGAATTCAAAGCCATCGGTAAACCGGGTTGAAGCATTGACATAAACCGCCGCGGCATCCACTTCATCGAGAAAACGGCGGGCATGTTCATAATCCTTTGTGATAATGGCTTCCGAATGTTTTGTATTGTATTTGTTAATGTGGGCGATGGCTTCATCGAGACTTTCAACAACCTTGGCGGAAAGTATGTAATCCAGGTATTCCTGTCCCCAGTCCTCTTCGGTTGCCGGAACAATCTGCCCGTTCAAACGACAGCAATTTTCATCGCCCCGGATTTCCACATTTTTCTTAAAGAGCCGTTCACAAATTGCAGGAAGCACCTGCTCCACAATATCTTTATGAATCAACAGGGATTCGCATGCGTTGCAAACGCCGGTCCGCTGAGTTTTTGCGTTATCGATGATATTTACAGCCATTTCGATATCGGCGGAATCATCCACATAAATATGACAGTTCCCCGTGCCTGTTTCAATCACCGGGACAGTGCTGTTCTCCACAACGGTCCGAATCAGCCCGGCGCCGCCCCGTGGAATGAGCACATCGAGATACTGGTTCATCTGCATAAGTTTCTTTGCAGTTTCCCTGTTTGTATCTTCCACAAGCTGAATGGCATCCGGCGTCACACCGCAGGCATGGAGCGTCCGGCGAATCATATCAACAATGGCTTTATTGGAATGGAGCGCATCGCTGCCGCCCTTTAATATAACAGCGTTGCTTGTCTTAAAACAAAGGCCGAAGGCATCGGCTGTGACATTTGGGCGGGACTCATAAATAATGCCGATAACTCCCAAAGGCACCCGCTTTTTGCCGATTTCAAGGCCGTTTGGCCGAATCTTTGCTTCGAGGATTTCTCCAATCGGGTCCTCCAAACCAATCAGGGACACCAGTCCTTCCGCCATGGAATGGATACGTTCTTTGCTCAGGGCGAGACGGTCCACAAGAGATTCGCTCATCCCCTTTTCCCGGGCAGCACGCACATCCTCTTCATTCGCCTTTAAAATCTCTTCACTTCCGGCAATAAGCCCGTCAGCCACTGCCTGGAGACATTCATTCTTTTTTGTTGCATTTAATCGGAGCAATTCTCTTTCGGCCTGTTTGGCCTGTATTCCCAACATTTCCAGTGTCATTTTTCATCCATCCTTTCTAAGATTCCTGTTTCAGTAACAATATAATCCAGGGAGCAGTCTGTCGCTTCCCTAGGTACCTGTTCTACAATCTGCCCGTCATAGGCTATCCCGCAGCTTACAAGGCGCCGTCCGGTCTTTTTTTCAGCCCGGTCCGCATCCCGTTTAAAAACAGCGGCAGACAGAAATCTGTCGTAATAACCGCCGCCATAGCCGAGACGGTAAAAGTTCTTATCAAAAGCCAGGCCGGGAACCAGAATAATTCCCCTCCGGCCTTCAGGCCGGACAGTATTCACCGGCGGGCACTCCGGCCCCGGCTCCCGGATTCCCATATATCCCGGAACAAGCTGTTCCATGGACTTTATATGATAAAATTCCATTTTCTCTTTTCCAACCACCTTCGGCAGGGCTAAAATCTTGCCGTCGGCAAGTACCTGCCGGTTAAAATGCCAGGTGTCCGCTTCACTTCGAAAACTGGCATAAGAAAAGATGATAGAAGCCTGCCGGTAAAATTCCTGAGCACAAAGCCTCTCGAATATCGCCCGGCTGGATTTTTGGATATTCTCCGGCTTCATTTCATTCCGGCGGCGGCTCATCTCCTTTCTTAAAGCTTTCTTTTCCAGAATTTTAGTTTCCATATTTTTCCTGATGTTTCTTCTTTAAGTCAACAATGGTTCCATCGGGTTTTTGAATCTTAATGGTATCGAGTTGGCCTTTAAGATTGTTCCGCACGGAGGCAAGAAAAGCTCCCCGGAGTTCTGCCTGCTCAATTTTTTCCTCCGGCGTCAATCCCTCCGGAGTTTTGGATTTTTTGTAAAGTTCATTAATCCGTGCAATATCTTTATCTGTCATCAATGCCGTTCCCCCTCAATATATCGTTTTAAATCAAAATCTTCATTTTTATGGGCCAAAAACAAGGTTCCTATCGGTTCGCCATAAACAATATCATGAATATGATGAAAGTCTTTTCCGTTGGCAATAATCATATCGCAGCCCGCATCGGTCGCAATCCGCGCCGCATCAATTTTTGTAACCATGCCGCCCGTGCCGAAATCGCTCCCGGCCCCCTTCGCCATATTATAGAGATTTTTGTCTATTTTCGGAACACACTCGATAAATCTGGCCTCCGGGTTTTTATTCGGATCATCTGTATATAAACCGTCAATATCCGACATGAGAATGAGCAAATCTGCGTTAATCAATGCGGCGACCACCGCCGACAATGTATCGTTATCGCCAAACTCAATCTCATCCGTGGAGACGGTATCGTTTTCATTTACAATAGGGATAACGCCCATCTTCAAAAGCTGATTAAAGGTGTTTTTGGCGTTAAATACGCTCTTTTCACGGATAATCGTATGCTTTGTCATCAAAATCTGGGAGCTGACCTGATGGTATTCATTAAACAAACGCTGATACAGCCCAATTAAAGCGCCCTGGCCAACCGAGGCGCAGGCCTGCTTCATGGGCAGCGTGGAGGGGCGTTCATTTAATCCAAGCACTCTTCTTCCGGCGCCGATGGCTCCCGAGGAAACAAGAACAACTTCCTTTCCCTGATTCCGCAAGTCGCATAAAATACGCACAAGCTGTTCCAGCTTAAATAAATCCATCAATCCGGTTTCTTCATGCACAAGGGAAGATGAACCGACCTTGACTACAATTCGTTTTTTTTGCTTCAAAGAAGCTCTGTCACACATGATGATTCCTCCACTTATCTTTTTTCTTCTGTCTTATTTTTTATCCCTTCATTCGGGCAATATGCTTTTCTTATGGCCTCGGCAATACGAAGCCCGTCCATGGCCGCAGACGTGATGCCGCCGGCGTATCCGGCGCCCTCGCCGCAGGGGTAAATACCTTCGATTTCTGACTGAAACTCCCTGTTCCGCTCCATGCGGACAGGGGAGGATGTCCGCGTTTCCACCCCGGATAAAATGGCATCTCCCCGGTTATAATTTTGTATTTTATGTCCAAAGGCTTCGATGCCCTCCTTCAGACTGTCGCAGACATACTTCGGCAGACATTGATTTAAATCCGCAAAAGCCGTCCCGCCCTTATGTACCGGCAAAACATCGCCAAAAGCTTCGGATACTTTTCCTTCACAAAAATCCCTGTAAAGCTGGACGGGCACTTTTCCCTTTCCTGCCAGATAAGCCCTGTGCTCCCAAAGCCGCTGAAATTCCACCCCGGCCAGAACATCCTCCGAAGGAAAATCTTCCGGTGTCACGGTGGCAATCACCGCACTGTTGGCGTTTTCTGAGTCCCGCCCGTGGTAGCTCATTCCATTAACCACACAGCCGCCTTCCTCGGAAGAGGCGTTCACCACATAGCCGCCGGGACACATACAAAAAGTATAGACGCCGCGGCCATTGGAAGCGGTATGGGTCAGCTTATAGGAAGCGCTGCCCAGAATATCATCGGAAGGACTGCCGTACTGGGACTGATTAATCATCGCCTGGGGATGTTCCATCCGAAGCCCGATGGCAAAGGATTTGGCAGTCATCGGAATTCCCCGCTTTTTCAGCATATAAAAGGTATCTCTCGCACTGTGGCCCACAGCCAGAACAAGACATTCGCAGTCTATCCAGGTCTCATTATTGACACAGACTGCTTTAAGACGGCCCTTTTCCGTGCGGATATCCGTAAGCTTGTTTTCAAAACGGACTTCGCCGCCCAGAGCAATAATTTCTTCCCGCATCGCCCGGACAATATGGCACAGCACATCGGTGCCGATATGGGGTTTATTGACATACATAATCTCTGAATCTGCGCCAAACTCTACAAACAGCTCCAAAACTTTCCGATGCCGCCCCACCGGGTCTTTAACCAGTGTATTTAATTTGCCGTCGGAGAAGGTTCCGGCGCCGCCCTCGCCGAACTGGACATTGGTTTCCGGCTGAAATTCACCGTCATCCCAAAATCGCCGCACGGCTTTCTGACGCCGTTCCACATCCATTCCCCGTTCCAAAAGAATGGGCCGATAGCCGTGGCGCGCCAGCATCAGGGCGCAGAACAGTCCTGCCGGGCCGCTCCCCACAATAATTATCGGATGCGTCAGCTTTTTATCTCCGGCTCCCGGAAAAACATAGGGTTTATCCTCAACGCTGCGTATATTTTTATTCCGGTTTCGTTTCATAAAAGCCTTTTCCCGCTTTAACTGAACATCCACCGTATAAACAGCCATAATCTCCTGCTTTTTTCGGGCGTCAATGGATTTTTTAAAAATTTTCCAATTTTCGACGTCCTTTTCCTGTATATGTAATTTTTTTAAGACCGCGGCAAAAACCCGGTCCTCCCCCTCCCGATAAGGAATTCTAATTTGTCCGATACGAAGCATGACATTCCTTTCCGGCCGCAGTCCCGGCCAAAGAGCCCGTCGACCACGCCCATTGCAGATTATAGCCGCCGCAAATGCCGTCGGCATCCAGCAGCTCCCCAACAATATACAGTCCCGGATGGAGAAGGGATTCGCAATTTGCCGGAGATACTTCGTTTAAATCAACGCCTCCGGCGCAGACCTGGGCAAAATCGTAACCCCGGCTTCCGACAATTGTAGCCGGAAAATGTTTCAGTATTTCCGCGAGCTTCTCCGCCTTTGGCAGTCCATCCCCCTGAGTTTTCGCCAGCTTCATGCACTCATGCATCAGTTTCCGGTTTAAAAGGCCTGTCTCAAAAACTTCGCCGGGCCGCCCCTGAAAACGGATAATCCGCTCTTTGAGAAATTGAATCAATGTTTCTCTGCTCCAATCCGGGAAAAAATCCAACATGCACTGAACCTGCCGACCTGCCAGAAGTCCATAAGCCGCCTGCCCGCTGACCTGAAATACCGGGATACCCGAAATACCATAATCTGCAAATTGAATCTCTCCCCGGTGTTTATCCACGGTCTTCCCATCAATTAACAATTGAAGGGCCGCCTCTGTCCGGATTCCCGACAGCGCCTTGTATACCTTTTCTCCGGCCCTTAGCCCTGTCAGCGCCGGAACCACCGGGACAATCGAATGGCCCAACGCCGCTGCGAGCCCATACCCGCTGCCGTCGGAGCCAAGCTTTTGTGAGGCTTTCCCTCCGCAGGCCAGAATCAATCTCCGGCAGTGAAACACCTCTTTTTCGGCATCTATCTGGAAGCCTTTTCCTTTTGCCCGGACACCCCGGACTTCCACATCAGTCCGAACTGTCACCTGCAGCCGCTCCAGCTCAAAACGCAGAGCATCCAATATGGATGCGGCCTGCATGGAATTCGGATAGACATAACCTTCCTTTACCTTTGGAAGAATACCCAATTCGGCAAAAAACCTTTCCGCTGCTTTTTGACCGAAGGCACTTAAAACGGCTTCCACTCTCTCAGGCTGCCTGCTGTGATAGCATTTCACATTCATATATCTATTTGTAAAATTGCATTTTCCGTTGCCTGTAGCCAGCAGTTTTTTTCCAACCTTTGGCATACGCTCTAAAATGAGAACGGAAGCGCCCTGGCGTGAAGCACAAATGGCGGCAGCCATACCCGATGCGCCGCCACCGATAACAATAATGTCCGATTTCATTAAAAACTCTCCTGAATCTGAATTCGAAAAATCTCCGTATATCATGATATCATGTTTTCGCGATTCAGAAAAGCCTCTTCTTTATCAACTTTTTTGTCAGCTGGAATAGTTTTGCAAAAAACTGTACAATTCTGTTTCATCCTTCATTTCTTTGCCGGAAAGTATTTCACACTGCAAATCAACAGGCAAATCGCCAAGCCGGATATCCGGGTATTCAAAAACCGTTTTCCTGTCGCTGTAGTAAATGACGATACGGCCCTGGCGGTAAATGACATAATATTTTTGATAATTTTCATCGGGATAATAGGTTTTTCTGAGGACAACTTCATTGGTGGAATAGGATTCAATATCAAAGCTGACAAGCCCGTCTTCCAGCTCCTTTAACGGCAGATCTGTCATATAATTATTCAATTCAGACAGCAGTTCTTCCCGCTCCAGCCCCAGATATGCCGCCGGCATCGTGCGTTCATCAATAGATTTTTCACCCGTCTTTAAATTTAATGTTTCCATCACAAGGCGGGTTTCCGGTAAAATAAAATTCTCCTTTCCTGCCGTCACAGGGAGAACTTCCGGCATCTCATTGACCTGTGCTCCTGATAACGGCCAGGCAAAGCACAGATATCCGCCGCCATATGAGAGAGCGATGACAAGCATCCATAAAAATAAGCAGATACATTTTCTCTTCATGGTTTCACCCCTTTGAGAAAAGTATCTGCCTTTTTTTAGTTTTTATTCATTTCAGCCCTATAAAAGGTGCATCCGATATAAAAATCTCACAATTGCATCCCCTTTAGGAAATGCATAAAGCTCTTCTTCTGTCACGCCGTGGGTTATCACCATCAGGACTGCATAAATCACTACAGCCAGAAGAATCGCAATCAGCGTCGATATCGTATTCGAATGAAGAATATACATACTGCCTTTGTAAACAAAAAATGTCACTGCCCCCATAATCGCCGATGCCACTATAGAGGAACCGGCCATTTTGACAATATCCAACTGATAATCCACAACCTTTGCCAGTGAGCGCAAATTTAACACGCACAGACAGAAGGAAAACACGATATTTCCATAAATCAAAGCGAAAATATGTAAATCGGCAAAGGCCAAAAGCACCACTGTAAACAAAATGTGAATACCGAGGGAAATTGCCGCATTAATCACAGGAATACGCATGTGATTGCTGCCCTGCAAAATCGTTGATGTCAACGTGGATAAGGCATAAAAAATAATCGTTACTGCGCCGACAACCAGCATACGCCCCGGAAGTGTTGTCGTATCCCGGAACAGCATCTGCATGATCGGGCCGCCCATAACCGCCACGCCCACGGCACAAGGTATGGCAATCAACATTGTCAGGCGTATCGCCACATCCATCTGATCTTTAACCCGTTCACGCCGTTTCAGAGCAATGGCCCCGGCAATGCCCGGCATCAGGGCTACCGTCAATGCGGAGGTGATTCCCAACGGAAGATTAATTAATAACTGATATTTAGAACTGTAAATACCATACAGGGAGCTGATGAAGGACGACTGATAACCGATGGCCTTCAGGATGTTACTGAAAAGCGCCGAATCCAAAAGGCTGCTAATCTGATAGATTGTTGACGTCAGCACCAGAGGAATGATTGTCAGTCCAATCATCCGATATATCTGCCGGTTCTCCAGAAGCTTTTGAGTTGGGTCTTTCTTCATTCGCCGGGATAACTGAGGGCGATAAGAAGAATACACCAGATATAAAAATACAAGGCTGGAAACTGCCCCCATAAATGTACCCAGCGTACCTCCGGCAGCTCCGAAGGCCGCGCCTCTTGAAATCAAAATTGCTGCCGCTGTCACGGATACAACGGCATTGAATAACTGTTCAACCACCTGGGAGAAGGCCGTCGGCGCCATATTGCCCAGTCCCTGGGTATATCCTCTGAACACACCCATAACTGCACATACAAGCACTGTCGGTGCCAATACCCGGAGGGCCGGAGCCACTTCGGTAATGCCGCCGAACATAATCATGGAAATCCAACGTGCTCCCACAAAGGTCAATAAAGCCAGTGTTCCGCTCAAAACAGCCGCAAAGATAATTGAACAGCGAAATATAGCCTGTGCATTTTTATATTCGCGGCGCGCCACTCTGGCCGCTGTCAGTTTGGAAACAGCGACCGGCACCGCATTTGTTGAAAGGATAACGAGAAACTGGTACACCTCAAAAGCGAACCCATAATATCCCATACCCTCATTGCCTACAATATTTGTCAGTGGAATTCGGTAAACGATACCGATTAAGCGCACGATAATCGTTGCAATTGCCAGAATACTTCCCTGAACAATCAGCTTTTTACCGGCGCGCTGTCTACTGTTGCCCATAGCACACCTCTTTCATGATGTCTTTTTTGGTCCGGCCTATTTCGCACTATAGTCGACCGATAATTCCGAAGGCACTACAGCAATATAGGATTTGCCGACATTCAGATAAACCGGAGTACCGTCTTCATAATAATAAGCTGTACGGTCACTCTCTGTCTCGCGTTCCCAAAGAATCTTGACAGCCTTACCATCTGTAAAAAGCAAACCGTTTCCGCCGCCAATGAGTTTATAATCCTGATGATCCTGTTCGCTGATAATGCTTCTCTCAGCAAACTCGATAATCAGATTTTTAAATTTGACCTGCTCATTATTCTCCACATCAATATGGGGCTCTCCATACTGGAATCGATAATATAAACCGTCTTCTCCATTGTATTCAAACCATGGATTGTTAATCGGGAACGGCATAGTTACTTTTTCAGCAATTTCTCCCGTTTCAGGCACAACATCTTCATCATTAAAGTTCAGACGTCCCTCATAATTTTCCGGATAGTCCCGGCTGATGCCTGTAGCTTCGAGGCCGGCCAGAAGTCCGTCCTTCGAGGAATAGACATTGTGCGGCGCTTCTCTGTCATCTGTACGGTAAAATACAGCTTCACTATAGCCGGACAGGCCGCTGATTGTCGGATACCCCTGGTTAATCCGGTCTTCCGCAAAAATAGACTGTCCAAAATGGGTATAAATCGCGTCATCATCCTGGGCTAAATCCATGTAATAATGGCGGGCGCTTCGGATAGAACCGACTTTGTTCAGATTTTCAATATCCTGAAATTCACACATTAAACGTGTAATACCGGATTCAACCAGACATTCATACATAATTTCCGCCTGGCTGATGCCGCTTTGAGGCAGCGCCTCCTGGATATTGTTAATCATAATCGCATAAGGGCGCTGTGAACCAATGGCTTCATCCACAACTTCACCGGTCAGATAGCTGTACATCTTGCCCTCCGGAAGTGCCGCTTTCTCTTTTTTTGTCTCCTTGACAGTTTCAGTTTCTGCTGCCGCTGTCTGACTTTCCGTTTCTGCCGTTGTCTCTTTTTTACCGCCGCAGGCTGTCAGGCCAAGCAGCATACTTAAACCGAGTATTGCAATAATTCCTCTTTTTTTCATTGATATCTCTCCTTTTATCCCATGTATTTATCGATATAATCCAAGGCGCGCCAAAATCGCCTCCTGCTTTTCTTCCATATCGATGCGCTCATCCTCTTCCATATGGTCATAGCCAAATAAGTGGAGCATGCTGTGAGCTGTCAGGAACCCCAGTTCCCTTTCTCTGGAATGTCCGTAGGCCTCCGCCTGCTCAATGACTTTTTCCACGGAAATAATAATGTCTCCGAGAAGCAGTTCTCCCGAATCCGGGTCGAAACAGTCCTCCTCAGCCATCTCCTCCACAATTGAAAAGTCTCCCGGTGTATCATAGGCAATCATCGGGAAGGATAAAACATCCGTCGGCTTTGCCAGATTGCGGTATTCTTCATTGATGGCGGCAATGGACGCATTATCAGTTAAAATAACATTGACTTCCGCGGCATAAGGACACTCATGAATCTCCAGGGCCATGTCGATCACCTTTTCAATAATCGGCGCCGCATCGATTCCCAACGGAAGCTCTGTTTCATATTCTATATGAATTGCCATAATTTATCAACTCCTTTTCGACTTTTTCAGACGGGAGACTCTTTCGTTCCTCCGCTCGTATTCATCATAGGCTTTGACAATCTTCTGTACCAGCGGGTGACGCACCACATCTTTACTGGAAAGCATACTGATACCGATATCGTCAATATTTTTAAGAACTTTCAGCGCCACATCCAGCCCTGAACTCTGCCCCGACGGCAAATCCTTCTGACTCAAGTCCCCGGTGATAATAACTTTAGAGCCGAAGCCGACACGGGTCAAAAACATTTTCATCTGGGCCGGAGTTGTATTCTGGGCTTCATCCAGCACAATAAAAGAATTATCCAGCGTACGCCCACGCATATAAGCCAGCGGCGCTACCTCAATCAATCCCTTTTCCATATTCCGCAGATAAGCGTCCGCTCCCATTATCTCATATAAAGCGTCGTAAAGCGGTCTCAAATAGGGGTCAATCTTGCTCTGCAAATCTCCCGGAAGGAATCCGAGTTTCTCTCCGGCTTCAATGGCCGGACGGGTTAAAATGATTCTATTTACCTCGTTATTTTTAAAAGCCGTAATCGCCATAGCCATGGCCAGATAGGTTTTTCCCGTACCGGCAGGGCCAATGCCAAAGACAATCATTTTATCGCGAATCTGTTCTACATAGGCTTTTTGCCCGAGAGTCTTTGGTTTAATCGGTTTTCCATTGACTGTATGGCAGATCATATCCTGATTTAAAGTTAAAATTGAGGATTCCTTATCATCAAAAGAAAGGGATAGAGCGTAATCCACATTCTGTTCACTGATCGGTTCTCCCCTTTTGGAAAGTTCCAATAAATTTAAAAATACACTTTTAGCTTTGGCAACATGGCCGATTTCTCCGACGACTTTAATCACACTGTCACGGACAATGACCGTAACATTCAATGTGCGTTCGATTTTTTTAATATAAACATCATACTGTCCAAAGACATTCCGGGTATGCTCCGCCGGAATATCAATCATTGTTTCCGTTATACTCATCTGTCTCTCCAATCCCATGAATTTGAGTATCTTCCGGAGGAATATCTGTACCCTCGCCGACAGGTTTAATCAGGACAAAATCCCCGACAGCTTCCACCCGGTCCTCATACATTAATATTTTAACATTATTTTCTAGAATTTGTACCCCTTTTTCCTCGAATTCATGAATTATATCCGATAATTCCTTTTCCGCCTCCCCTTTGATTTCAGAAAGCGTCTCCCATGAGGGTACATTCGTATATGGGCGAAAGGCATCCGTCTGAATATGAATACCGGGCCACCAGTCATAAACCCGGGTTATATGGTCATAGACTGTTTCTCCATCTTCATAGGGATTTTTCCCAAAACTTATACTGCGGCTTCCGATTGAAAAAGTAAATTTCCAGGCTGCCCGGCCATAATTGCGGCTTTCCAGGCCGGCCGGATAGGTTTTTGAATAATTTTCAGTCACTTTTGCCCATATATCACCGTCCGCACCAACGGGAATGGACTCGGCTACCGTCAAAGATTCATCCAGAATTTCCATATCTCCGTCAATAAGCAGCTCGCCCTTTTTTATTGTATTTCCAATAGTGACTTTTGGAACACCGCTGCGGGTCACCATGGATACGATTTCTCCATCCTGGGAGGCGCATATATAGCGCGGCAGCGTCTGCTTTTTTCCGGCAGCATCATATTTTACCATCTCTTCCATGGACACAATGAGGGAAGTCCCTTCCATCCGCACAGAAACCCAGGATATATCCGGGAAAGTCAGCCGGAGATTTTCTTCCAGCAAAGCCCCGTCAACCTTGGATTTCCAGATGCCGAACCCAATTCCCTCCGCCGTGTCCAGATATTTTGTCAGCCGTTCATCCGTATAATAGGAATTTCCATAAAACTCCAGCTTCCATATATGAGCCGAGAGAAAACAAAGCATTCCGATACAGCCGGCCATACCTATCCACAGGCCCTTTCGGTGTTTCAGAAAGCCCATAAAAAAAGCCAGGCCGCACCGCTTTTCAATCCGTACCCTGACTCTGGTTTTTCGCACAAAGGGCCGTATTTTCCAAAAATCATCCAAATACATGCAGCACCTGCATACCCCTTCATCCAGGGACATATCCCAACACTCAATGCCCTGATAACGGCACAGGTTGAAAAAACGTTCCATATCGCCGCCCTTAAGCCGGCATGTCAGATAACTGCGCAGCCACCGGAATATCCATTCCATTCACAGCACCGACCTTTCATCCGCTTTGATACATTATCGAAACAATATGTCCCCGAATACAGACTTCATCCGCATTAAAATAATAAATATCCAAATGGTCCCCCTGAATGACCAGCCGTTTGCTTTTTAAAAGGAGTATCATTTCTTTCGGACTGTATTGGAGAATTTTCTTATAATTCTGAATCTTTAACTCCTTTTGTCCAAGTGCAAACAAAATCGGAATATCCGCACTCAGTTTTTCAGGCACCATCTGATGATTCTGCAGCCAATCCCCAATCAAGGCGACTCTCCGTTTTTTTCTACATTCTATGTTCCTTTTATGATTTATATACCCTGGATTCAGGCGCCATCCGGTTTTTAAATGCAAATTTACCATCCAAAAAAATAGAACCAGCCGTTTTGCCGGTTCCATCATTTTCTCATTTGTATATTCATTACATTATTTCTCCGATAACATCTTTTCTAATTCTTTCACCTGCCGTTTCATCACTGCAATTTCTTCATCCTTTTCACGAAGCTGCTGGTTCTGCTTCTCAAGCTCTTCCTGCATCTCATCAATCATAAGCTTTACCGTATTTCTGTCCATTTCCAGCAACTCTTTCGAAAATATCTGCATGATACCCTCCATATTCCGGCACAATTCATAAACATCTTCATACATTTCTTTAAAATCCGG
Source organism: uncultured Eubacteriales bacterium (assembly GCA_900549105.1). Lineage (GTDB taxonomy): Bacteria > Bacillota > Clostridia > Lachnospirales > Lachnospiraceae > Frisingicoccus. The sequence goes on along the minus strand of URND01000027.1, from coordinate 14,806 downwards.
ATATTGCTCAATAAGTTTTATAATCATCTCCGGTTCATCTCTGCAAAAGAATGTCATCCATGCCTCAAGTTTATTATGTATCGTATTATTTTCATTTTGCTGTTTTTTCTTAAAGATGTCAAGAGCTAAAAAAACAAATTTCTGAGGCATCTCTATTTCAATTCCCGTATTCGATTTCTGTTCTATCAAATGATGATAAACGGAAGGATACTTCTGAAATTCAACAGGGCTTTGCTCAAAAAGAACAATAGTATAAACCGGGCGGATATCCAGATAGCTGAATTTCTTTTTCTTTTCATCCCTTAGACGCCGATATTGCCTAAGCAATAAATCTGCGGAATAACAGGCACTCCTCTGCCCCGGAAATCTATAGCCAAGTTTTTGAACCTCTACATTCGCTATGCCTCCATCTTCAAATTCAACAACAATATCCATAATCAGCAGCGAGCTTTCATCCGTGAGTCTGGTTGTATCATTCGGCAGAATTTTCATTACAGAAACCGGTGTATTCAACACCAGGGAAAGGAAATCATTTAATCTCTGAGGCGAATATTCAGGATTCATAACTTCTTTAAACAAGGCATCATAAAGTATTTTCATACCTTTAACTCCGGTACAGATATTAAGAAATTCTCTCTGCTCTTTTTCTTTCCATCCTTCATATATTTTTTTCAATTTTTGCTGCTCATCAATCTGATTCAAAATTTCTTCATAACTTTGAATCATCGGAAAATAATCCGCCAACCTTTGTGCCATAAACGCATCCTCCATTTTAATTTTTCTTTATTTGTTTTGAAAATATGTTCTGAACAGAACGGTTGAATAGAAACAAATGATTTTTTCGCTCGGCCAGAATGGCCTCTCGGATAAATTTATATTAACACAAGGCATATAACGCTTCAATTATAATGTATCGACACATTATAACAATATATTTAGTCCACAGAATATCCGACAAATTTTGTTTATATGCGCAAAAAAAGCTATAACTTACGTTATAGCTTTTTATATCCAGGTATCCGAAGATTATTTATATTTGCGCTTTCTAGCAGCTTCTGATTTTTTCTTACGTCTAACACTTGGTTTTTCGTAATGCTCTCTCTTACGAATTTCCTGCTGAATACCAGCCTTTGCACAGTTTCTTTTGAATCTGCGTAAAGCACTGTCCAATGTTTCGTTTTCTTTAACGATTACGTTTGACATAGCTCACACCTTACCTCCCTCCAGTTGCGTATTGTGCCTATACAACTGTGGGTATATTTTCACATAGCACTATTAGTAGTATAGCATATATTCCAAATTCGTCAACCTCATTTTTAAAAATTTACCACATATGTATTCCCCGAATAGCTGCCTTGGAGACCGGTTTCCTCCAAAAGTCCCGGGATGATTTCATCGCAGGCCGCGTTGATGCGCTCCATCACGGTCTCATCCGCCACATCCGAAAAGCTGTCTTTATTGTTCTTTACTTCTGCCGCCGGAAGGACGAAAACATCATCTTCCGTATAGGTAATACATGTTGGGGTCAGACGAATCCCAGAAATTTTGGCTTTTTTATTCCCCTCTTTATTAACGACCACATCCAAAATGGCCCCGATATCATTATCGATACCGGCACTGCCATAGGTTTCGCTGCCCAGGAAGGTGCCGAGGGAATAAATCGCGATTCCTTTTTTCGCTGTGCCATCCGTGTCCGTCAGATCACGGACTTCGATTGGCTGCATAGCATAAGGCTCTGTTCCGATCACAATATCGGCGCCGGCCTCAAAGAGACTGTTAAACAGGGATTTCTGGCTGTCATCCGGCTCGGTATTATAAACCTCTCCCGCATAAACCATGGCGACAACAAATTCTGCGCCGTCACGCCGTGCAGCCCGGACATCGTTGCACATCTGTTTAATTTTATTTTCATCATAATTGTCCAGCGAATTTACGGCATAGGCGTTATCTTCATCCAATTCCATATTCAGGTTGTTTGAATAGGCCACAAATCCGATTTTAATGCTGCTGACGGATGCGATAGTATACCGCTTATCATTGGCGGATTTTTGCGTTCCCGCCGCCTTAATGCCTACGCTGTCCAGATAAGACAAGGTCGATTTAACGCCGTCAATGCCAAAATCGCCGGCATGTTCATTTGCTGTCTGGAGCAGAGAAATTCCCGCAGCTTTCATATTTTCCGCGGCAACCTCCGGAACATTATAGAGAAAACCTGCCGTTCCATACTGGTCAAAAACATTCTCATAATCTTCATCCGGGCCGGCCATGACTGCCTCAAAATCCGCCGCCACAAAATTGGAAGCCTTTAAATACTTTGTAATATATTTAAAACTATTGGTAAAATCAAAGCTTTCCGTTGAAGAGTCGTAATATCGTTCCAGCTGATCGCCCTCGAAAGTAATGTCGCCCAGGAAGGAGAGCCGGATTTCCTGCCGGCTGACCGTTGAAACGTAGCTTCCAATCTGATTTTCCAGGGACAGGCCATCCATTGTAACCTTTTCATTGGAGGTCAGCTTACTGTTCCCGGAGCTGATTTCACCCGCATACTTTCCAACCGCCTCACCGGCATAGAAATCTGAAAGTATATAAAGTCCTATAAAGAAGACTGCACATACAACCACATAAAGAAGCCGTCTTACATCTTTCATAGCTTTTCTCCGATTTAGTGAATCTGGGATTCAAGGATGTTTTTTGCATCCTCCAGTGCAGCATCGATACCCGCCGGATTCTTTCCTCCGGCCTGGGCCATATTCGGCCGTCCGCCGCCGCCGCCGCCAACATGTTTGGCAATCGCTTTAATGATATTTCCGGCATGGGCCCCCTTAGCCATAGCGCCGTCAGTAGCCATAGTAATCAGATTTACCTTGCCGTCCACTGCGGAAGCCAGAGCAATGACACCGTCGCCCAGCTTTGCTTTTAACTGGTCGCCCAGATTGCGCAGGCCATTCATATCCACATTGTCCAGTTTCACTGCCAGAAGCTTCACTCCGGCAACCTCAACAACCTTATCCATAACATCGCCCATGGCATCTTTCGCCATCTGATTCTTCAGTTTATCATTTTCACGATGCAGTTCTTTAATTTCATCCTGAAGGGCTTCAATACGTTTTACAAGCTGGGAAGGTTCGCATTTGGCTGCGGAAACCGCCGCATTCAACTCTTCTTCCACTTTATTATAATATTCAATAACGCCCTGCCCGGTCAGCGCCTCGATACGGCGGACTCCGGCTGCGACACCGGCCTCGGATACAATCTTAAAGAGAGCGATATTGGCTGTATTTGCAACATGAGTACCGCCGCACAACTCTTTAGAGAAATCTCCCATGGATACAACACGGACATTATCGCCGTATTTTTCGCCAAACAAAGCCATCGCGCCTGTCTTTTTGGCGTCTTCAATATTCATAACCTTTGTGAGTACCGGAAGTCCGGCGCTGATTTCTTCATTAACGATATCCTCTACCCGTTTGATTTCTTCCGGCGTCATAGCGGAAAAATGGGTAAAGTCAAAACGAAGATGCTTGTCATTATTGCTGGAACCGGCCTGCTCAACATGATTGCCAAGGACAATTTTAAGCGCTTTCTGGAGCAGATGGGTAGCGCTGTGGTTCTTGCGGGTTGCATTCCGTTTCGCCTCATTAACTGTCAATGTCACCTTATCGCCGACTTTAAACATACCGGCGGTAACAATACCCACATGGCCGATTTTTCCGCCCTGCAGTTTGATGGTATCTTTGACTTCAAAAATGCTGTCGCCAATCGAAATGATACCGTTATCCCCTTCCTGTCCGCCGCTTGTTGCATAGAAAGGTGTCTGCTCTGTAAATATGGTTCCCTGCTGTCCGTCAACAAGGGCCGGGGCCACTTCACTTTCTGTTGTCAGCACAGTAATCGGCGACTCGAAGGTCAGATAATCATAGCCGACAAATTCGGAGGTAACAGCCGCGTCGATGGACTGATATACGGTCACATCCGCACCCATATAGTTTGTTGTCTTCCGGGCTTTCCGGGCTTTTTCCTTCTGCTCGGTCATAGCTGCCTGGAATCCTTCTTCATCAATGGTGATGCCGTCCTCTTCCAGAATTTCTTCGGTCAAATCCATCGGGAATCCATAGGTATCATATAATTTGAAGGCATCATCGCCGGAAAGAACCTTCTCCCCTTTTGCCACAAGCGCTTCTTTCATCTCTGCCAGAATATTCAGTCCCTGGTCAATCGTTTTATTGAATTTCTCTTCTTCCTCCGTAATGACGCGGGTGATAAATTCCTGGCGCTCCTTAAGCTCCGGATAACCGTCTTTGGATACTTCAATCACCTCACGGCTCAAGCCGGAAAGGAAATTGCCTTCAATACCGAGGAGACGGCCATGCCGTGCAGCCCGTCGCAGAAGACGGCGGAGCACATAACCCCGGCCTTCATTGGACGGCATAATACCATCCGAAACCATAAAGGTCACTGAGCGGATATGATCCGTTATCAAACGGATGGAGACATCCTTATCCGCATTTTCTTTATAAGTACAGTTCGCCAGACGGCAGACTTCCTCACGCAGCGCTTTTAATGTATCCACATCAAAGATGGAATCCACATCCTGAACAACGGAAGCCAGACGCTCCAGCCCCATACCAGTATCGATATTTTTATATTCCAGTGTGGAATAATTGCCATGGCCGTCATTATTAAACTGGGTAAATACGTTGTTCCAGATTTCCATATATCGGTCACAATCACAGCCTACCGTACAGCCCGGTTTACCGCAGCCGTATTTTTCACCGCGGTCATAATAGATTTCTGAACAAGGGCCGCAAGGACCGGCGCCATGCTCCCAGAAGTTATCCTCCTTGCCAAAACGGAAAATGCGCTCCGGCGCGATGCCGATTTCTTTATTCCAGATTTCGAAAGCTTCATCATCATCCAGATATACCGACGGATAAAGGCGGTCTTCCTCCAGGCCCACAACTTTTGTTAAAAATTCCCAGGACCATGCAATTGCCTCGTGTTTAAAATAATCGCCAAAGGAAAAGTTTCCGAGCATTTCAAAAAAGGTTCCATGGCGGTCCGTTTTACCTACATTTTCAATATCACCGGTACGGATACATTTCTGACAGGTTGTCACCCGGTAGCGCGGCGGAATCTCCTGACGGGTAAAATAAGGCTTTAATGGGGCCATACCCGAATTAATTAATAATAAACTGTTGTCATTATGAGGGATTAATGAAAAACTGTTCATCTTCAAATGTCCCTTACTCTCGAAGAAATTGAGGAACATACTTCTCAATTCATTCAAACCATACTGTTTTCTCACCTGTTTCAGCCTCCTGTATATTCATTCAATTCTTTTATACGAAAAGAAAACCAGCAGAAATAAACTCTGCCAGTTTTCTATTATAAAATTATTTAGTTTCTTTGTAAATAGCAAATCACTTTTTTTAGTGGCGTCCAGCCAGTTCTTTCGTGATTTCTTTCCAGGTCACACCCCGTTCAGCCATAAGCACCATCATATGATAAAGGAAATCGCAGATTTCATATTTCAGCTCATCGCTGTCCGGATTTTTCGCGGCAATGACAATCTCCGTCGCTTCTTCTCCGACTTTTTTGAGAATCTTGTCAATTCCCTTGTCAAAAAGATAATTTGTATAGGAACCTTCCTTTGGATTCTCTTTTCGATGAATAATCGTCTCCATGACTTCGTCAAAAATCGTCATCGGATTGGTCGTATCATAGGACTTGGATACGAGATTTGTAAAAAAACAGCTCTCATTTCCCGTATGGCAGGCCGCACCAATCTGCACAACCTTTGCCAGAATCGTATCCCTGTCACAATCGATATCCAGAGATTTTACATACTGGCAATGTCCCGAAGTATCCCCCTTTTTCCAGAGTTCCCGGCGGCTCCGGCTCCAATAGGTCATCCGGCCGCTGCGAATCGTCTCATTAAAGGCCTCTTCATTCATATAGGCAACCATAAGGACTTTACCTGTTTTATATTCCTGGGTGACAACCGGAATAAGGCCGTCGCTGTTCAATTTAAACTCACTGAAAGGAATCCGGCTTTGAAAACGGTTTGTGGCGATACCCATATCGCCCAAGGCATATTTCAAACTCATCAAATCCATATCTTCGGTATAAAATTTTTCAGAGATAATGCCGCCCACACCGTCATTCTTTAAAATCTCAGCAATTTCACCCACATCCGTCACATTTCGGATTGGAAATACAGGCAGATGATAGGTCTCAAAAAGTCCCCCGTCCTTATTTTCGACAACACAGGCGCCGGCTCCATTTTTCTGAACAACGCTGGCCAGATCATCCGTCACCGGCTGACTTTCAGGTATCCATGCAAGAATCTTATCCTTTCCAAAGCGCTCGCCGGCTTCCACCATCAAATGGAAATCCGCAGCGGATACGACAGACATCACTGCCCGTGTATCTCCGGCGTATAAAATCTTTTTCACATCTTCCAGCCGCTGATAGTGACGGCGGATAAGCAAGGGCATGTCCGACTTCTCGCCGACAGCCTTAATCAGCTTGATCAGCCGCTCCTCATCGACCGGCATTGAATTATCAATTAAGAGAACGCCGTCGGCGCCGGTATTCTCCATATGAATAATATCCTCTGCCGATACCGGCTCTTTATCGATTCGTATACAGCCTATAATCTGTTTATCACTCAACTTGTTCACCTCGTTCATAAAGCATGACCGCTTCCTTCAGTTTAATTTTATTTGTGTACAATGCGGCGCCAATCATCACACCGCTCACCCCTGCATTTCGAATATTTTTCAAATCCTGGAGAGAGGCAACGCCGCCGGAATAAATAATATCCAGGCGTGTATGGTCCACCAGCTCCTTTGTATTTATGATGTCAGGCCCCTTTACCATATTGGCACAGCCCACATCCGTATAAACGATGGTCCGAACCCCGAGCTTCTCCGCCTGCTGAGCCAGAGACAGCGAATTAAATGTGCTGACCTTTGCCCGGCCTTCAACAGCGACCATTCCCTTATCCGCATCAATGCCGACGAGAATTTTTTCCGGGCCGAAAACCTGAATAGCTTCTTTTAAAAAGTTCGGATTATAGATTGCCTGAGTGCTGATAATGACCCGGGAAACGCCCATATTCAGAAAAGAATCAATATCCTTGATGGAACGCAGGCCGCCGCCGTATTGAACAGGGATATGTACCACATCTAATATGTTCCGAATTGTCTCCCCATTGACCGGATACCCCATAGCCGCTGCATCCAAATCAATAATATGGAGATAGGTAGCTCCCAGTTCCTGCCAGTGAAGCGCCAGTTTAACCGGGTCCAAAGTCAAAATATTATCCCTCAGATAATGTAAATCATTCGGATTCACAGACTTTCCGTCTGAAATATGAATACCTGCGTATAACTGCATAAAACCACCTTCTTCATTTTTAAAGAGATCCTTTGGTTGATAAAACATCTGTAATTCGTGAATCATAGGAAACCGCTTCATCCAGCGCCTTTGCAAATGCCTTAAAAGCCGCCTCAATCATATGATGATTATTTGTACCATCCATAAGTTTTAAATGCAAATTCATACCACAACTGTAAGACAGGGCATAGAAAAACTCCCGCACCATCTCAGTATCCATCATGCCGACCCGTTCCACTGTCAGGGGCAGCTGAAAATTAAGATAAGGTCTTCCGGATAAATCCAGCGATGCAAGGACAAGGGTCTCATCCATCGGCAGAATAAAATAGCCAAACCGCCGGATACCCTTTTTATCCCCTAATGCTCTTTTTATAGCTTCTCCCAAAACAATGCCCGTGTCTTCAATCGTATGATGACTGTCCACATACAGGTCCCCCTGAACCTTTACAGAAAGGTCAAACATTCCATGCCGGGCAAAACTGTTCAGCATATGGTCAAAAAAGCCGATGCCTGTATCTGCCTCACATTTTCCCGTCCCATCCAGGCATATGCTCAGCTCAATATCGGTTTCACTTGTTTTTCTGGAAACATGTGCTTTACGGATATCCATCCGCCCTACCTCCTTAAATGTATCTTATTTTTCAAACCGAACCCGTATAGAATTAGCATGGGCCGTCAAAGATTCAGATTCGGCAAATTTAATAATATCATCCTTTACCGGTTCCAAAGCCTGTCTGGAATAGTAAATAATGCTCGATTTTTTAATAAAGTCATCCACGCTCAGCGGCGAGAAGAATTTTGCCGTTCCATTGGTTGGAAGGACATGATTCGGCCCGGCAAAGTAATCGCCCAGAGGTTCTGAACTGTACTCTCCAAGGAAAATCGCCCCCGCATTTTTAATCTGCGTCATAACTTCAAATGGATTTTTAGTGACAATCTCCAGATGCTCAGAGGCAATGGCGTTGGCAATATCCACTGCGCCGTTCAAATCCTCCGCAATCAAAATATAGCCGTAATTTTCCAGAGATTTCTCCAGTATATCCTTTCGGGAAAGCTGGCGGACAAAAGCGTCCACTTCCTCCGAAACCTTGTCCGCCAGCGCTTCACTTGTTGTGACAAGTATGGCAGAGGCCAATTCATCATGCTCCGCCTGGGAAAGAAGGTCTGCCGCAACATAACGCGGATTGGCCGTTTCATCAGCAATCACAAGGATTTCACTCGGCCCGGCAATGGAATCGATACTCACATAGCCGTAAACCGCTTTTTTAGCCAGCGCCACAAAAATATTGCCCGGTCCCACAATCTTATCCACTTTTGGAAGAGACTCCGTACCAAAAGCAAGTCCTGCAACGGCCTGGGCCCCGCCGACTTTATAAACCACATCGGCTCCGGCTTCATTGGCCGCCACCAAAGTTCCCGGATTGACTTTCCCATCTTTTCCGGGAGGCGTCACCATAATAATCTGTTCCACGCCGGCCACCTTCGCAGGAATGATATTCATCAGCACTGAGGATGGATAAGCCGCTTTGCCCCCCGGCACATAAACGCCGACTCTCGATAAAGGCGTTACTTTCTGCCCGAGAATCGTGCCATCCGGCTGGGAATCAAACCAACTGTACTGTTTCTGCTTTTCATGATATATCCTTATATTGACGATGGCTTTCCGGATAACCTCCAGAATATCCGGAGGAACCGCCTCATAGGCCTCTTCAATCTCTTCCCTGGATACAATAAAATTATCCTTTGTAATATCCGCACCGTCAAACTGTTTTGTGTAGGCAAACAGGGCCTTATCCCCGCCGAATTTTACGCCCTCAACAATCTTATCGACTGTTTCCGTATACTGCCCGTAGTTATTTGGACTTCTCTTTAATAAATTATCTAAAAGGCCGTCCACCGCATCCTTCGTCAACTTAATCTTTCTCATAATAGCCTCCTGGTTTCTCTTCCTAATATACCAGATTTTTCTCTGGTTGTAAAATAAAGATATTTTTATATGACTTTTTTTAACGCATTTAATATTTCGGTAATCCGCTCATTTTCCATCTTCATGCTCACCTGGTTCACCACAACCCGCGCCGACAGGGGACAGATTTCCTCCAAAACCATCAACCCGTTTTCTTTCAGAGTAGTTCCCGTCTCCACGATATCAACAATAACCTCAGCCAGGCCAACGATTGGAGCCAGTTCCACGGAGCCGTGAAGTTTGATGACCTCCACTGTCTGATGCTTCATATTATTAAAATAATCTTTGGCAATGTTCGGATATTTTGAGGCAACGCGGATGAGCTGCTGATGTTTGAGAAGCTCTCTGGCGCTCTCCGGGCCGCAGACACACATGGTACATTTGCCAAAGCCCAAATCCATAACTTCATAGAGCTTCCGCCCCTCCTCCAGAATTGTATCCTTCCCTACAACTCCGATATCCGCCGCGCCATACTCCACATAGGTCGGCACATCCGAGGCCTTGGATAAGAACATCTTAATCTTTAAATCCTCATTGACAAAAATAAGCTTCCGGGTATCCGGGTCCTTCATCTCTTCCATTTCGATGCCGATTTTTTCCAGATAAGTCAGCGTCTTTTTGGCCAGGCGTCCTTTTGCCAGCGCAAATGTCAAATATCTCATGGCTCTACCTCCAAAACCTTCATATTCCCCATGGAATCAAAGTAAAATATCTGTATGATGCCAAAGCGGCCGGCATAGGCTTTATAATCCTCCAGTGTCTGTTCCGGGTTCAGCCGGTTCATCTGGACACAGGCGCCTTTTTCCCGGAGTTCTCCGGCTTTTTTCAAAGCTTCCGGCAGCATAGCCCCCGAATAAAGAACCATCGTTACCGGCGCACCTTCATCCATGACAACTTTCTGTCGGCTCAGGGCAATCAGCAATTCGTCCACAGCCACGGCCAAGCCAACGGAAGCCGCATCCTTTCCAAACTTCTGAAGCAGGGTGTCATATCTGCCGCCCTTAACAACCGCATCCCCGGTGCCATAGGTATATCCTCTGAAAATCACCCCTGTATAATAATCGTATTGGGTGAGCATGCCGAGGTCAAAGGTGACATATTTCTGAAGACCGTATTCGCCGATAATCTCATAGAGCCGTTCAAGCCGGGTAATTGCCATCAGCGCCTTCATATTCGATGTCAGCCGTTTAGCCTCCTTGAGAATCTCCTGAGAGCCGAATAATTTCGGCAGCCGGATAAGGGCCGGATTTCCCGTCATCGCTTCCACACCGAAAAAGTTTTTATTTTCAATGAGTTCCCTCAAATCCTGGGTTTTCTCCGCATCCATTCCGGCTTCTTCAATCAGCCCCTCAAAAAATCCCACATGGCCGATATCAATCTGGAATTCTGTCAGCCCTGCCGCCAGAAGCAGATGAATCGCCAGGGCAATCATCTCCGCATCCGCATCAATACTGTCATCGCCAATCAATTCGGCGCCCATCTGGGTCGATTCCTTCATGCGCCCCTGCAGACTGGAATTATTGATAAAGACATTTCCCGTATAGGAAAAACGCATGGAGAATCTCTCCTCACTGAAGTACTTGCTGACTGCCCGTGCGATTGACGGGGTAATATCCGGCCGAAGCACGAGGGTGTTCCCTTCCCTGTCAAAAAACTTATACATCTGATTGGACGGCAGCGAGCCTTTATCCTGATTGAAAATATCGAAAAACTCAAAGGTGGGCGTCTGAATATCCCGATAGCCATAAGATTTTAAAACGTTTTTCATCCGTTCTGCCATCAGGCTTTTCCGGGCACATTCGCCGTTATAAATATCGCGGACGCCTTCCGGCGTGTGAATACGTCTCTCTTTCATTACTCTATCTCCATTTCATTTATAGGATTGCTTTATTAAATCAACGTGCTACTAAATTAGCACACAGAATTGTCATTAATTATACCATAGGAATTCTTCTTGTCAAGCCCTGCGGTCTAAATCTGTCTGAAGCGCCGGAAGATAATTTAAATAATATCCCTGACACTTAATTTCAAAGCTTTTATCCAGTTCCTCCATATGAAAACTTTTGGCATGTCCTGTTCTGGAGCGGTTCCAGAATTCGGCCAATTGGTCAAAGGGCAGATAAAAATAACGGTTTTCCCCTGAAAAATAAATCAAAAGGAAGGCGATTCCCCCCTGGCCCTCAAAATCCTGCATGAAAAGTACCTGATGCTCATGGACATTCTGAATTGGAAAGGTTTTTGAGCGGCATTCCTTGGCGTCAAAGCAAACCGGAATTCCCTGTACAGTTCCGATATAGTCCACCGTACTGCGCTGGTCGAAATAGGCCAGTGTAATATGGCGCATCGCCTTATCAATCTGAATGGGTTTAATCGGGGTGGGAATTTTCTGGATAAGGGCCAGCTTCTTTTCCCTGTATTTTTCATTAGTTAAATTAATCAGCTCTTCCAGTTCCGAGCCGCGAAGCCCTCTGGAATTCCATGTTGCCATAGTCATCTCTCCGTTATATTTTTTAAAACAATTTCCGCATTTTTCTGAAGCTGCTTTTTTCCCCGCCATCCGGCGGCTGTTCTCTGATAATTTATTTTAAATTGTTTGTTGCTCATTGCAGCCAGTTCTTTCAGGGAAACTTCTGTTCCCGTTTCATAACCCGGAGGTATTCCCGGATTCAGAGGGCACACCCTCTGGCAGACATCGCAGCCATAAATCTGCCTGCCCATGGCCGCTGCCTCCGAATCTGTTAAATCGCCTTTTTTCTGAGTCAGATAGGACACGCAGCGATAACTGTTCATCCCCTTTTCCGTAATAGCGCCGCCGGGACAAAATGTCTGGCAGGCTGTGCAGGTCAGACACCGTTCAAACCAGGAATCCTCATTATCACGGCGCGGCGGCAGGCCATAAAATTCCGCCGGCCTATCGCTTAAAATCAATCCGATATAGCATCTGGAACCGAACTTTCTCGAATAAAAAAGACCGTTTCGCATTAACCGTCCAAGTCCGGCCCGGACAGCCACATGTTTTTCTGAAAAAGGCGAATTATCCACGTAGGCTAATCGATTTCCTTCTTCATCCATGGAGGCCAGAGCTTCCATCAGCCCGGAAAGCTTGGCCCGGACAATCCGGTGATAATCCTCACCGCTGGCTGCCGGTGAAATATTTCCGTAAAGACCCTCTCTTTTCTTATAAACCGGCGGGTCATAATGCTCTAAAATGACGATAAAACTCTTTGCCCCGGCCAGAGTTTCCGATGGGTATACCCGTTTTCGGATATCCGTTTCAGTAAAAGGAGGGAGGATTCCGAGCTCCATATCCTTTTTTAAAAGCCGTTCAACATCCTCAAATTTACCGGCGTGGCAGACAGCAATATCGTCAATATTTAATTTTTCTGCAAGTCCCCATAAATCGACCACAGATGTTCCCCCCTGAGTATGGACTCAAACTCCGGCCATAAAGGCGCCGTCAGGCAGCGGCCGTCAAATTCCATTCTCCAGGAATGGAGCAATTGATGTTTGAGATGATAATGCCTGCGGAAGTAATCATTGACCTTTTCTGAGCCGTATTTGCCGTCTCCCACAATCCCATGCCCCTCCGAGGCCAGATGGGCGCGAATCTGATGAGTACGGCCCGTAATCAGCTCCACCTTCAGCAGTGTCTGATAACCGTTATTGCCCAGAGGCTCATACAAAGTTTCTATATGATGGCCGCCGCTGACCGGCTGACCGGATACGGTCGCCCGATTGGTTTTTTCATCTTTAATGAGATAACCCCGGATGTGTTTCGGGCTTTGAATGACCCCTTCCACAAGACAGAGATAATACTTCTTAGCCGTTCGCTCTTTCAAAATCTCCGACATGTGCTGGAGCCCGGACAGGCTTTTGCCGACAATGAGCAGACCGCTCGTATTCCTGTCCAGCCGGTGGCACACAGAAGGTTTAAAAACTTCCAAAGATTTCTCGGTGATCGCATGTTTTTCCAGAAGATAGCTGACAGCTTCCTCATTGACTGAAATATCCTCCGGCTTTGCCTTTTGGGAAAGCAAGCCCGCCGGTTTATTCACTGCCAGCAAGTCCTCATCCTCAAATATAACCTCAAAATGTCTTGGAACCCGTGCAAACTGCTTTGTCTCCCTGAATTTTTCAATGGTTTCATCGGCAAGCCAGAGGCTCACCTCATCTCCTACAGCGGTTTTCTCCGAACCGTCGCACTTTTTATGATTTAATGTAATATTTTTCTTTCGAAGCATTTTATAAATAAAACTCTTTGGCGCGAGATTTAAATATTTAAACAACAGCTTGTCCAGCCGCTGTCCGGCTTCGTTGGGCGTTACAATAAATTTCTGCATAATTTCCTCTTCTTACATGCAATTGGCTTTCAGGCCGGCAAATATTGTTCCTGCCTCCGCAGGTGTTGAAGGCTCGTTGGCAGCCAGCATCATAACCATTTCTTCGAATTCTTCAAAACTTTCGTGGACGACCGGCCTTTTATGGCTTATATCCGCTTCCATCAGGAGGTTCGCCAGATAGGCTTCGATGGCCTCCCGGCTCTTTTTCTGTTTTGGCGCATAACCGTAAATATTCCCGTTGCAGATAACCAGCATATTTAAAACCATATGGCCGCTCTCACTGGCAAGCACCATATCCGCAGCCAGTACCATCCATGTTTTTCCCTCTGTCAGCGCGGCAATCTTTTCATACTCATCCTGCCGCCCGCTGTGAAAGCCCATCATTGCAAAATATTGAACCGCCTGTCTCGCCGCCGGAAGAACCATAACAATGGCCGCGACGGTAAAGGCATTATACCGGGTACCCATAATGGCCGCCGGAATTAAAAACAGCGCCCCGATAAAGATAACCCAAAGAGCAATAACCGCCTGTTTTGATTTTTTCCACTTATCAATATAGCCATAGGTCCCTTTGATTAATTTGGTTTCTCCCATATTTCCACCTTATTTCTTTTTCTTCTTATGTATATTTCGTATCGCTTTCTTTTTGGCGGGTTTACGTTCCTCTTTCTTTACCGTCTCGCCCCGGCGCGGGCGGATAAGACATTTTTTATCATAGCCGATCAAATCGGTGCGGCGGGCAGATTCGAGGGCTTCCCGCACAAGCTCATAGTTTTTCGGATTCCGGTACTGGATCAGCGCTCTCTGCATGGCTTTTTCATGAGGATTCTTCGGCACATAAACCGGTTCCATCGTCCGCGGGTCCAGGCCCGTATAATACATGCAGGTTGACAGGGTTGACGGTGTCGGATAAAAATCCTGCACCTGTTCCGGCATGTATCCCAAATCTCTCAAATACTCCGCCAGTGCAATCGCTTCTTTCATCGTGGAGCCGGGATGGGAAGACATCAGATAGGGCACGAGATACTGGTTTTTGCCAAGCCGCTCATTCATCTTTTTATAATCCTGAACAAACTTCCGGTATACCCGGTTTCCCGGC
>URND01000026.1 GCA_900549105.1 uncultured Eubacteriales bacterium | reverse complement strand
ATTGCCTATGGCAAAAGCCGAATTCAGTTTGGTAAGCCGATTGTCAGCAATCAGGCGATTGCCTTTAAATTGGCCGATATGGAAATTCAGATTGAAACAGCCCGGCAGATGGTGGCTCATGCCTGCACTCTGATGGAAATGGGCCTGCCTTACGGCAAAGAATCGGCCGTTGCCAAAGCTTATGGCGGTGATGTGGCGATGAAGGTAACTTCCGAAGCAATTCAGATTTTCGGCGGTTACGGCTACAGTCGGGAGTATCCGGTTGAAAAGCTGATGCGCGATGCAAAAATTTATCAGATTTTTGAGGGAACCAATGAAATTCAGCGGGTGGTTATCGCAAACCATTTGTTGAAAGAATATTAATCAAAAGTAGAATGGGGAGGTATCCTATGAAGGCTACAATTATTTATGGAAGTCCGCGAAAAAAGGGGAACACAGCGGCTTTGCTGGCGCCTTTTATAGATGAACTTCAAAAAAATGGTGTTTCTGTCGATTATTTTGACGTCTATGAGAAAAAAATTGCCGGATGCAAAGCCTGTTTTGCATGCCAGAAAGATTCTGAGAAAGTCAGTTGTATCATTCCCGATGATATGCAGCCGATTTTAAAATCTATGGATGAGGCTGATTTAATGATTATTGCAGCGCCTATCTATGCCTGGGCGGCGCCTGCGCCGGTGAAAGCGGTCATTGACAGGGCAATTTACGCATCCTGCAAATATTATGGGGACGACCCTCATGGTCCTGCCCTGTTTAAGGGAAAGCGGCTTGCATTGCTTACGACTTGCGGTTATCCTGTGGAGAAGGGGGCTGACCTCTATGAAGAGATGATGAAGCGCTACTGCAAACACTGCGGGCTGACCTATGCGGGAATGTTGGCGGAGAGACAGAGGAATCTGAAAGAAGCCTTTATGGATGCAGCAAAGGAAAGTCATGCAAGAGAATTTGCGAAAGCACTTAGCGGCGCACAGGAGATGCATGCGTGAAAAACATTATATTGTGTTAGATATTCTGTCAGAAAAGGGAGGGTATTTTTGTGAATACATATGAAACTATTTTGAATCGGCGGAGTATCCGGGCTTATTTGGATAAACCGGTAGCTGCGGAAGATTTAAAAGAAATTTTGGAAGCAGGGACTTGGGCTCCTTCGGGGGTTAATCTGCAGCCATGGTATCTGGTGGCCATTCAGAGCAAAGAAAAACTGGCGCTGCTTGGCGATGTTATGGAACGGGTTTCAGCGAAGATTGAGCCTTCCCTGAAAGCACGGTTTGCCAATGCTCCGGCGGTGGTTGACGAAACAACCCAGTTTATAAAGAAACTCGGCGGTGCGCCGGTTTATATCCTGGCATTCCAACTGAAACCGGATTATGACAATAAAGCGGATATGATTAATCTGAGTATTGGCGCTGCCCTGGAAAATATTCTGCTGGCAGCCCGGGAGAAGGGCCTTGGCACATGTTGGCTGACAGCGCCGGTGGAGGCGGAAGTCGGCAATGAACTCCGCGACCTTTTTGCACCGGGCAAAGGGCCGTTGGTTGCGCTGATCCCCCTTGGCTATCCGGCAAAAGAAGCCAGAGCGCCAAAGCGGAAAGATGGACGGTATACAATTGTATAAAAAAGCAGAGGAAAAAGCTGCCGCTTGAATGAATGAAAAATTCATGGAGCGGCAGCTTGAGTTTTTTGTATTCTTATGTGCATATAAAATTTTTGCCAGTATTTTTTTGAGGCGAAATTTGTCGATAGATAATGATTGTAATTCAGTTTTTTTGATGATAAGATGTAGACATATCTGGAAAGCCATTCGGGCTGACCTGTGAAAAATCTTTTGGCCTGTCCGGTCACATATTTAAATATTCAAGTACTTGATTCTGAGTAATTTTCAACAATTGATTTTTTTAGTAGAGATTAAAGAAAAACATGCTATAATAAAGGAGAAGATGCTTATGAAGCAACAATTGGTACCATTAACACAATTGAACCTGACAAATCGGTTTTTATTCGATGAAGTAATGGACGATGCTCAAACCCACCAGGATGTCCTCAGTATTATTTTGGGGAGGGATATTCCTCTGTTGGAACAAAATGAAAGTGAAAAAGAGCATCGGGTTTCGCTTCTGGCCCGTTCCGTCCGAATGGATGTTTTTGCCATTGATGAAAATGATACGGCATATAATACGGAGATGCAGCCGAAAAAACGGAATGACCTTCAAAAACGGAGCCGATATTATCAGTCTTTAATGGATACATCACTTTTGGAACCGGGGATTACGGATTATAATCTGTTGAAGGATAGTTATATCATTTTGATTATGACGTCTGACCTTTTGGGGCTTGACAAATATGTATATACTTTCAAAGCCCAATGCCAGGAGGCGCAGGAATATCTGCTGGAAGATGGGGCTACGCGGATATTTTTGAATACAAAGGGGAAAAACAGGGATGAGGTTTCGGAGGAACTTGTTGATTTCCTGCGTTATGTGGAAAATTCAACGGATGAGACAGCGGCCTCTATTGCGAGTGAACGTATTCAACGGATACATAAACGGGTGTGCAAGGTTCGGACAAACGAGCAAGTCGGGGTGAGGTATATGCAGGCCTGGGAAGAAAGAATCTATGATAAGGAAGAGGCGCGGGAGGAAGGGCTGGCTGAAGGTTTAGTCGAAGGCGCTTGTATTCGTACAATTTCTCTTGTAAAGAGGAACTTATCTAAAGGTGTGTCTGTGTCAGATATTGCACAATTTATGGGCGAAGCGGAAGACAGTATTGAAAAGATAGCCGATACGATAAGGTGTCACCCGGAGGCGGACGAGGCGGAACTTTACCGCCTGATTTATCCGTCAGAAGAGGAATAATTTTATGAGTATACGAAAGATAAAAAGACGAAATCTGGTAGAATTTCCGGATTTCGTCTTTTTTTGTTCTTAACTGATTGGCGGGGTAAGCCTTTTTTGCTGCAGATTTTTACTGATAATGTGTAAAAACACATTCCTGGATATGATTAATTAAAGCTTTGCTTGCGGTGGAAAGAAATGAATTTTTCTGGAATATCAATGAGAGTTCCCACGGAAAAGCAGGCTTAAAAGGCAGTATCTTTATTTCTTCTTTGGCATAAAATTCAATCATCGGTTTTGGCAGAACGATGATTTTTCCGGATAAATCAGCCAGTTCAAATAAAAACTGACAACTGGCGCCTTCGAAAGCAATGTTGGGGTGTACATTATTGGCTCGAAAATGTTTATCAAGCTGGGCGCGAACATTGAATGTTTTATCAAAAGTGATAAAAGGTGTTTCCTCAAAATCTTTAATGGTTACAAAGTTTTTATTGTTCCATGGATGGGATGGTTTAATGCCGGCAACGATTTGATTTTTTATCAGAGGGATTTCGTTTAAAAGCTCGGAATAAACAGGCCGCATGATAATCGCCATATCAACATCGCCGGAGACGACCATTTCAGCAAGGGCATTTCCGCCGGCCTCCACAGTGTTCAGGGAAATACCGGGGTATTTTTGCTGAAACTGGATTAAGAGATTCGGAAGATACATTGTTCCGACAATCGAAGGAAAACCGATGCGGACTTTTCCCTGTTTCAGATGCTTGGTTGCCGCCACTGCGTCATTCATCTGGGCGATTAGAGCAGAAATTTCACCGGCTTTCTCAAGTACGATTTCGCCGGTATCCGTGGGCAGCAGTTCATTTCCCTTGCGGTAGAACAGGGGAGTCCCGAATTCAGCTTCGATTTTGCGCAGACTTTTGTACAGCGCGGGCTGCGAAATATAGAGTTCATTTGCGGCGTGGGTCATATGACGGGTTTTTCCGATAGCGGTAATGTAATTTAATTCCCTTAATTCCATAAGCTTTCCTCCTTTGAATTATACTTTCTGTTAAATGTATTATATCATGGTTGTTCAATGTTGAGAGAACAACTATAAACCTGCGGTAGAAATTTTTTAATATGAGAAGATAGAAAAAAACAGATTTTTTGCATAAATTTCAGAAAAAGCGTGGATTTAATACAGTTTTGTGAAGTTTAAACCGGTATGATGATAAAAAATAAATTATAAATTTCACTTTTTTTCTAATTTATTTAGAAAAACATGAGAAAAAATGATGAAAATACTGTTATAAATATAGAGAAAACCCGATGATTGCGTCTCCTCAAAAACTATGAGAGAATCTAAACACAACAGGCCAGATTCGAATCGGTAAAAAAGTAAGGGTAAAAAAAGGGTTATATGATTTTGAGGAGGAAAAGAGAATGAAGGATGTAGTTATAGTCAGTGCAGCTCGGACGCCTTTTGGAAAAATGGGCGGTGCTTTAAAGCCTTTAAAGGCAACAGACCTTGGCGGACTTGCCATAAAAGAGGCGTTGCGGCGTGCCGGGATTGAAGGGAAACAGGTGGATGAGGTAGTTTACGGCATGGTTGTTCCGGCCGGACAGGGTCAGATTCCTGGACGCCAGGCATCCATTAAAGGCGGAATTCCTCATGAAGTGCCGGTTGTGACCATTAATAAGGTTTGCGGCTCTGCTTTGAAAGCAGTCACTTTGGGAGCCCAGATGATTAAAGCCGGCGATGCGGATATTATTGTGGCCGGCGGTATGGAGAGTATGAGCAATATTCCATATGTGCTTGAAAATATGCGGTGGGGCGCCCGGATGAATGATGTGAAGGCAAAGGATGCCATGGTGCTGGACGGTTTATGGTGCCCGGAAAATGATGTTCATATGGCAGTCATCGGCGGACAGGTTGCGGCGGAATATAATGTGACACGGGAAATGCAGGATGCGTGGGCATATAGAAGCCAGAAATTATGGGCTGAAGGCGAAGGTCAGGAAAAATTTGATGATGAGCGATTTGCCGTAGAGGTTCCGGGGCCGAAAGGAAAGGTAACGGTTGTGGAAAAAGATGAAGCTCCTCGCCCGAGTACAACCATGGAGGGACTTGCAAAACTTCCGCCGTTATTTGTGAAAGACGGCACAGTAACTGCGGGAAATGCACCGGGAACAAACGACGGCGCATCCGCCATTGTTCTTATGAGCCGTGAAAAGGCCGCAGAGCTTGGAGCTCCGATTTTGGCATCCATCAAAGGTTATGCTCAGGCATCCAGAGAATCCCGTTATATTGCGACAGTTCCGGGCTTGGCTATTCAGAATTTAATGGAGAAAAATCATTTGACGGTAAAAGATTTTGATTTAATAGAAATTAATGAAGCCTTTGCGGCTGTTCCGCTGGTAAGCTGTCTTGGTATCCTTGGAATGAGCGAACAGGAGATGGATGCGAAAGTCAATGTGAATGGCGGAGCGGTGGCTGTCGGACATCCAATCGGAGCCACAGGGGCCAGAATTTTGATGACATTGATTTATGAATTAAAGCGCTCCGGCAAAAAGAGCGGCGTTGCGGCGATTTGTTCCGGCATGGCCCAGGGCGATGCTGTTTGGATTGAAGTGGAATAGGAGGAAAAGAAAATGAGCGTGAAGAAAGCAATGGTTATCGGCGCCGGCCAGATGGGCGGCGGAATTGCGCAGGTTATGGCGGCTGCCGACATTGAAACATATTTAAATGATATTAATCTGCAGATTGTCAACAGCCGTTTGAAGTTTATAAATAAACTTCTTGATAAAGATATCGCCAAAGGCCGGATGGATGATTTGCAGAAAAAAGAAACGATGGCAAGGCTCATACCTTCCGACTCTTTAGAAGACGCTAAAGATTGCGATATTGTAATTGAAGCGATTGTTGAAAATATGGAAATTAAAAGCAATACCTTCCGTAAACTGGATGAAGTGTGCAAGCCGGACTGCATATTGGCTACAAACACATCATCGCTGCCGATTACTGAAATTGCAGCGGTAACAAAACGGCCGGAAAAGGGCATTGGAATGCACTTTATGAATCCGGTGCCGGTGATGAAGCTTGTAGAAATTATCCGGGGAATTGCAACATCAGATGAAACCTATGAAGCTATCAAAGCCCTGACTTTAAAATTAAACAAAACACCGGTGGAGGTTCGGGATGTTCCGGGATTTGTTTCCAACCGCGTATTGCAGATGATGATTAATGAAGCAATTTATTGTCTCTATGAGGGCGTTGCCTCCGTTGAAGATATAGATACGGTAATGAAACTCGGAATGAATCATCCGATGGGGCCTTTACAGTTGGCAGACTTTATCGGTTTAGATACGGTGCTTGCGATTATGGAAGTTATGTATGAAGGTTATGCAGACTGTAAATATCGGCCATGCCCGCTGCTCAGACAATATGTAAAAGCCGGATGGCTTGGGAAAAAGGCCGGAAGAGGATTTTATACATATTAAAATAATAATGCCTTCCTTTATTATATATGGAGACTCTGCGATTTACACCAATCGCAGAGTCTTTAGTTTTTTATATTCAAGCTGTTCAGCGGCAGAAGGGGTGTGGTACAATGAAGGTATTAAAACAAGTATGGATGTGATAAACAGAGATTTAAAAAGGAGGGTGGCTATGATGAAATTTAAGGGAAAAGTATCATGGTGGTTTTATGCAATCATTATAGGTGTTGCGGTATTGCTTATACCGCTTATTATTTTCAGCGCCTGTGTAGAGCCAAATGCTGCTGCGCTGATTACTACTTTGGCAGTATTCCTTGCAGTGGAATTCTTTTGTCTATCCATTGTCCTCCATAATTATGTAGAACTTCAGAATGAAGAATTGATTATTGTTTTTGGGTTTATAAAGAAGAAAATCCCATACGGCGATATCCTTTCCATTTCCCCGACAAGAGATGCTTCCTCTTCTCTGGCCGCATCTCTTGACAGAATTGAAATAAAATATAAGAACAAGTCGGCGGTAATGATATCTGTTGTGGATAAAGAGGGATTTTTCAATAAAATGAAGGAATATCATCCAGATATGATTATTATATAATTGATGACAAAATGGTTAATTTATAATGCAGCTATGATATAGTTTTTAAAAATTTTGGAAGTATGGTCGACATGGTTTGACAATGAATATCGCTTAAGAGTTGGAAATTTGCGGGTGTTATTTACTATAGAAAATGATATAATAACAATAAATGATATAAGTCCTCGAGGACAGATATATAAAAGAATATAGGAGGCGCAGAAGAATGAGCAGAGAAATGCTTAAAGGATTAATTGATTTAGTGCCTGATGAAGATATTGAGGCGATTTATAAAGTGATTATTAAATTTATTCCAGAAGTGACTCCGGAACCGGATGAGATAGAAGCTATTATGGAAGCAAAAGCAGATAAAAGTCCAACCATTTCTCATGAAGATATTTTTTGGAATTAAAGGCTGGTATCAAGTAGTTTCCGGGCGGTGGAATGATCTATCTGTTGCAGATAAAGAGGGATTTGAAAACCACAATTTTATAAGTGGTTACTTCCCTACATAGGGCTTTAATAAAATCCTCTAAAACGCTTGAAAACAAAGGATTTATCGCAATGTGCCCGCCTTAGCCCTTTATACGATTTTACTTGTGTTTATGCTTCCCTCGCCACCTTATCAGGGCAAAAATAAGGGAGGAAAAATCTGATAAACACCGTTATATAGATGACAATATTGAATTGGGGCATCAAAGAAGTGATATAATAAGATGTTAAAATTGATGCAACGCAATCGGGTCTGTGGCTTATAGAAACATTGATACAAAGCAGTTGTTTCTATTTGTTGATTTTGTTGTATTTGGAGGAATTTAATGTGAGTAAAGAATGGAAATATAAAATAGGAAGTGGTAAAGCGCCTGTAATTTTAATATTTTTAATGTCTTGCTTATTCGGTGGGCTTACACTATGGCTGTATAGAATAAACAATAGAGCAGTCATATTTACAGGAATTTTTACTGCCCTGATAGTGCTTGTTCTTATACTCACAATATATCGTCTTTTATTTTATAAAGTGCTGATTTCCGATGAAGGCTTTTATTATCAAACAGGTATCCGTAACGGAAAGTATTATACTTATACCAATGTTGAAAAAGCGTGGATTAGCTCCGGTAGATCTCAAAACGGCGGACAAGGTGAATACTGTAATATTGCACTTTATAACAAAAGGGTGATGCGTTTCCCATTTTTCTATAATGATGAAAAAAGCGTGGATTATTTAATCAAACGAGCAAACGCTGATACACGAAGTATAAGGACAAATACCTTAAAAGAAAAAGACGATTATTTGATTGACGGTAAGTTTTTTGGCAAAACAAGAATTGTATTGGGAATTGTGATACTTGCTGTACTTGCTTTCATTGATGTTTTCTTAATCAGAGAAATCGGTTTTAATTTTATCATTATACCGAGTATTGCAATGGCCGTTGCCGTTGCTTTGCTATTGTTTAACTATCACTTGTTTTTTCAAGTTAAAATCGGAAAGGATAGTTTTTACTGCCAAACGACTCCGTTTAATGGAAATTGCTACAAATATAGTGAAATTGCAGATTGTCGGAAGATAAAACGAGTTGTAAGGCATGGAGGATACGGTAATGGTTCATTGCACAGGAAATATTACTTTTATTTTGAATTTACCGATAATAAAGGGAAAAAACATAAATTCCAATATGAGCAGCAAATTCACGAATATGAAGTGAATGTATTAAAAGAAAGAATAGAAACGTCTAAAGGTTAGAAAACAGTGTAATTATGAAAAAAGGAACAATTTTTACGATGCTCTTTAGAATAATGGGAATTATTGTATTAATTCTCGGTATTCGAATGGTTGGCGAGGGTGTTTACAACTACATAGATGAACATAATCAGAAAGACTGGGTTTTCACGACTGCTTATGTTATTGATATATCGAGTGAGTATTCAGGTACTCGTCATAATCAACATGTCGATTATGATATTACCTATCAGTATGAAGTGAATGGGAATAAATACTCCGATAAGCTTTACAATAGAAGCAAGGCAATGGGACTTGGCGATAAAATCAAAATAAAGTATAATCCTGAAGAGCCAGAAAACTCAACCGACATTTTAGCACCGAGTGTTAAAAATCTGATACTTTTCTTTGTCTTTGGAGCAATATTTATCACAATCGGATTTTTCCTTTCGGGTGTTTGGGCGCTCATTCGTAAGATGCGGCGCAAAGGTGAACTGGAAGAAAAGGAAACTCTTCCACCTGAAGAATATGTCAAATCCAATGAAAGAAACAGGAATAGCCGAAATCCAGCTTTGAAAGCGGCTTTAAGACTTTTGGCTATTTTGATATTCTTAGGCGGTACATTTTTGTCAATAAAGCTGTTTCCGGGTATTCGCCCCATAGATACAGACCATTTCGTAGAAATTGTCAGGGCTGCCGGTTATACAGCTAAAGATACATCAACAGAGCTAAGCCAGAGTTGGAAAGTGGGCTCTATGCTTAAAGAGGCATACTCATTTAACGATGGCAATATTAGAATGGATTTTGTTGTTATGGATACGGCGGAAAGTGCCAGTGTATTATTTAATGGTATGACACTTCCTATATCGGATGGAAACATTAGAGATTCTGGCGGAATGGTTCACGAGTTGTATTCAGTAGAAAACGGAACACTTTATGTGGCAAAAATTCGTATCAGCGACACGGTTCTTTATGTTTCAGCACAAGTCAAGTATAAGCCAAAAGCTGAGGAATTATTAAAAGAACTTGGATATTGGAAGGAATAGCAGGATGCTTCTCTGTCTCAGCTGCTTTTCCGCTCCCCCTTTCGGGCGGTGGCTCATGTGTAGGAGCGAAATGCCTTTTGCACGAAGAACAGCTTTGTGCAAGAGGTGTATTTCGCTGTCAAACGCCGAGGGCTTACTACCCACCGAGAAAGAAGTTTTGTATTCAGATAAACATAGTTCCCTTGTTTCGGCTCGTAAGGGCAAAAACAAGGGAAAATACATAAGACTGGAAACTAAGCAGGCGAAATACTTTGAAAATACAACGTTTTCAGAGGATTTCATGGACAAATCGGGATTTTTCAATAAAATGCAGGAATATCATTCAGATATGATTATATGCTAGGAGAAATTTAAAATAATGAATTATAAAATCCGGGAAATCAGAGAAAACGAGTATCCGATATTAGCTGATTTTTTGTATGAAGCAATTTTTATCCCAGAGGGAATGGAAAAGCCGCCAAAGTCTATTATTGAACAGCCTGAGCTGCAGGTATATATTGCAGATTTCGGAAAAGCAGATGATTGGTGTCTTGTGGCGGAAGTAGAAGAGAGAATTGTGGGCGCAGTATGGGTGCGTATTATGGATGACTACGGGCATATTGATGCCGAAACACCCTCGTTTGCTATGGCGCTGTATGAAGAATACAGGCATTTAGGCATTGGCACGTCGCTTATGAGAGCTATGCTGCATCTTTTAAAGGATAAGGGATATAGGCAGGCATCTTTATCTGTTCAAAAAGCAAATTATGCAGTGAATATGTATCGAAAAACAGGCTTTGAGGTTGTTGATGAAAACGAGGAAGAATATATAATGATTTGCCGATTGTAATTGGTGAAAAAACGGCAGGGAGCCGCACGCTTAGAATCTGGAATTTTTATTCCTGAAAGCACCGGCTCTTTTTGTGTTTAAGTAAAACTTTAAATCGGACAATAAAATCCCCGTAATTTGTTGTGTTACGGGGATTTTTGCGTTCTAAAAAATGTGATGCGAAAAAAATATGTCAAAAAATCGACAAATTATGAAGGGATATATGGACATATTTACTATTTGCGATAATAAAAAGTAATTAAATAAATAACTAAAAGTGATAGTATGAGTCACGGCTATTCTGAAAAATGTACTCCTGAATGAAATTAATGAGCGCTTTGGCTGCTGTAGACAGGAAAACATTCTTGCGAAATATAAGACTTAGTTCCCATGGGAAAGTCGGACTAAAGGGAATCATTTTTATTGGGTCATCTTTACAATACAGCTCAATCATCGGGATAGGGAGAATGAGGATGCTGTTTGAAAGAGTGGCATATTTGTAAAGAAACTGGCTGCTGGAACTTGTCAGGGCAAAATCAGGTTGAATGTTTTCGGCCCGGAATCGTTCGAGCAGTTGGGTATGAATATTAAAGTTTTCATCAAAAGTGACAAAAGGAACATCTTTAAAATCCCGAATTGTCACAAAGTTTCGGCTGGCCCAGGGGTGGGATTTATTGACGCAGGCTACCATCTGATTTTTGATGATAGGAATCTCATTTAAAGCATCTGAGTAGACCGGGCGCATAATGATAGCCATGTCTAATTCCCCTTCAGTAACCATATGGGCCAGGGTTGCGCCGCCGGATTCTGTGGTGTGGAGAGCGATGTTTGGGTGGATTTGCTGAAACTTAATAAGCAGGTCCGGCATATACAGGTTTCCGACAACCGTAGGAAACCCTAAGTGAACTTTTCCACGTTTTAAATTTTTTGTCTCTGCAATGGAATCTTCCATCTGGGCAACCAGGTTAAGAATGGATTTTGAGTTTTCCAGTAAAATGATACCTGTATCTGTCGGCAAAAATTCATTTCCCTGTCTGTAAAAAAGTGTAGTGTTCAATTCGGCTTCTACTTTTCGCAGCGCTTTATGCAGAGCCGGCTGTGAGATGTATAGATTTTGAGCAGCCTTTGTCATATTTTTTGTTTTTGCCAGTTCTGTGAAATAACGCATTTCTCGTATGTCCATGAAAATCCCCCCTAAGATAAATGTAAGATTTCAATTATAAAGTTAATTATATGACGAAGTTTGTCGGAAAAGCAAGGAACTCTAAGTTATATTTTTCAGAAAAAAGGATATTTGAATTCATAGCCAAAGAATGTAACAATGAGGGCACAGATACTTGAGAAAAAAATTTAAAGAAAGGATTTTGAGAATGAAAATTGTTGTGTGTGTAAAACAGGTACCGGATACGACGGAAGTTCGGCTTGACCCAGTGACAAATACCTTAATCCGGGACGGCGTACCGAGCATTATTAATCCGGATGATAAGGCGGGGATTGAAGCTGCATTAACATTAAAAGAGAAAGTTGGGGGAACAGTGACAATTGTCTCTATGGGACCTCCGCAGGCAGAGGAAGCGCTGCGGGAAGCATTGGCAATGGGAGCCGATGATGCCATTCTTATCAGCGACCGGGCATTTGGCGGTGCGGATACATGGGCAACCTCATCAACCATCGCCGCGGCTTTAAAGAAACTGGATTATGACCTGATCATCACCGGCCGTCAGGCGATTGACGGGGATACGGCCCAGGTTGGTCCTCAGATTGCGGAGCATCTTGGAATTCCTCAGATAAGCTATGTGGAAGATATCCGGGTTGACGGGGAAGCGCTGATCGTGAAACGTAAGTTTGAAGACAGAAGTCATATGCTGAAAGTAAAAATGCCGGCTCTTTTAACCGCATTGAGCGAATTGAATACACCGAGATATATGACGGTCAAAGGCGTCTATAAGGCTTATTCCAAAGAGATTAAGGTGTGGGGACTGGAAGAATTAAAGGATACAGTGGATGTGGCTGATATCGGGCTTAAAGGCTCGCCGACAAAGGTACGGAAATCCTTTACAAAACAGGCTAAGGGCGCAGGTGAGAAATTTAATGGCTCCGATGATGAAGCTGTAGCATTAATTGTTAAAAAATTAGCAGAAAAACATTTGATTTAATGTAGAGAGGATTGGAAGTCTGATGAGTAAAGATATTTATGTATTTGCAGAGCAGAGAGACGGAAATATTCAGAAAGTAGCTCTGGAATTAATTGGTAAAGGGCGGGAACTGGCAGATACTTTAAATCAAAAGGTAGTTGCTGTGCTTCTCGGAAATGAAATTAAAGAAAAGGCCGGAGACCTGGTAGAAGCCGGTGCAGACGGTGTCGTTGTTATCGAACATGCCATGCTGGCGGAGTATACAACGGAACCCTATGCCAAAGCGGTGGCAGCGGTTATTCGCGAGAAAGACCCGGAGATTTTTCTTTTTGGTGCGACGGCGATTGGCCGGGATTTGGCCCCAAGGGTTTCTGCGAGAATCCATACAGGTTTGACAGCCGATTGTACAGGGCTGGAAATTGATGAAGAGAGCGGAAATCTGTTGATGACCCGTCCGGCTTTTGGCGGAAATATTATGGCTACGATTGTCTGTGAAGAGCATCGGCCGCAGATGGCTACGGTGCGCCCGGGCGTTATGAAGGCGCTGGATACGGATGGACAGCGCCGGGGCGATATTGAGTCAATGAATATTGAGTTCAGCGAGGCGGACCAGACAGTCGAACTTCTGGAAGTTTTGAAGGAAGAACGTCAGATTGGGGATATCACGGAAGCTAAAGTTCTTGTTTCCGGCGGCCGGGGCATGGGAAATGCAGAGAATTTCTATGAATTGCTGAAACCGCTGGCAGAAGTTTTTGACGGGGCGATTTCCGCATCGAGAAGCGCTGTGGATTCGGGATGGATAGACCATGAATGTCAGGTTGGACAGACAGGGAAAACCGTTCGCCCGGATTTATATCTGGCCTGTGGTATTTCCGGCGCTATTCAGCATGTGGCCGGTATGGAAGGTGCAGAATATATCGTGGCGATCAATAAAAATGAAACGGCTCCGATTTTTGATGTGGCTGACCTCGGCATCGTTGGAAACGTCAACACAATACTTCCGAAATTAATTGCGGCGATCAGAAAGTATAAGGAGGAAGCAGGATGCTAACTTTGGGAATTGACATTGGTTCAGCATCCAGCAAGGCGGTTATTTTAAGGGATGGCGCGGAAATGACGGCATCCGCAGTCATTCAGGCCGGAACAGGAACTTCAGGGCCGGGCCGTGTTATGGAGGAACTTTTCAGAGACATTGATTTAGAACCTCAGGATATAGATTTTACTGTGGCAACCGGATATGGGCGGTTTTCCGTGGAAAATGCCGATAAACAAATCAGCGAGATTACCTGTCACGCGAAGGGCATTTATTATCTGCTTCCAAAAGCCCGGACAATTATCGATATCGGCGGCCAGGATGCCAAGGCAATTCAACTGGATGCCAAAGGTAATATTTTGAAATTTGTTATGAATGATAAATGTGCCGCGGGTACCGGTCGTTTTCTGGATGTCATGGCAAGAGTTTTGGAAATACCTTTAACAGATATGGAGAGCGCCCATTTTAAGGCGGATAAATGGGCCTCAGTCAGCAGTACCTGTACCGTGTTTGCGGAGTCAGAGGTTATTTCCCAGTTGTCAAAGGGCGTGTCTAAAGAAAACATTATTGCCGGAGTACATCAGTCCATAGCAAGCAAAGCCTGTTCCCTTGTGTATCGCGTGGGTGTGAAGGACGATGTGATTATGTGCGGCGGCGTGGCCCAGGATGGGGGCGTTGTGGATGCCATTGAAAAAGAATTGCAGCAGAAGATTACAGTTGCTCCGAATCCGCAGATTACCGGGGCGCTGGGAGCGGCACTTTTAGCCTATGAGCTGCTGATAAAGTAGGAGGCAGGTGCTATTTTTGGAGAAAGAGGGTAAGAAGATGGAAATTAACATTAATGAAGCAAGTGCTAAGGAGTTATTGGCATATTATCAGGAAAAGCTGGATGAAGAAGCCAGAAATGCCCATAGTGAGGGAAGGCTGGTTTGCTGGTCGGCAGCATTGTGTCCTTCTGAATTTTGTGAGGCTATGGATGTTTCAATGGTTTATCCGGAAACCCATTCGGCCGGCTGCGGTGCAAGACGTTCATCCATGGACTGTCTGGAAATTGCAGACCAGAAAGGTTACAACATCGATATCTGTTCCTATGCTCGGACAAATATCGGCTACATGGAAATGCTCAAGCAGGAGGCTCTGACCGGTGTGACTTCAGAGAAACTGGCAAATTCCAAGGCGGCCAGAGTACCGCTGCCGGATTTTGTCCTCACCTGCAATAATATTTGCAATACGCTGCTTAAATGGTACGAAAATCTGGCCCGTGAACTGGATATCCCTTGTATTATTATCGATGCGCCGTTCAACCACACCATGCCGGTTCCGAGACACAATAAGGAATATATGGTTGGCCAGTTCCAGGCAGTTATCGCAAAGCTTGAAAAAATTTGCGGACGGCAGTTTGATTATGATAAATTCCTGGCAGCCCAGGTTCAGACACAGCGGTCGATTTATCAGTGGAATCGGGTTGCATCCTATGCATTCAGAAAACCGTCGCCATTAAACGGTTTTGATTTATTTAATTACATGGCTATGCCGGTAACCTGCCGTTCAAAAAAATATTCGGAAATTGTCCTGAAAAAATTTGCGGATGAACTGGAAGAGAATGATAAGAACGGAAAATATGCATTTGGTGCGGCTGAAAACGAAAAGAACCGGGTAACATGGGAAGGCATTGCCGTGTGGCCGTATCTGGGGACAACCTTTAAGGGCCTCAAAAATGAAGGAGCCCTGATGACCGGTTCCGCATATCCGGGCATGTGGGATTTTGAATATATTCCTGGCGATATGATGTCCATGGCTGAAACCTACTCTAAAGTTTATCTGAATTGCGGAGCGCCGCATCGGTATGAGGAATTTTACAAAGTTGTGGATAATTCCAGGAGTGACGGCATTATTCTTCACACAAATCGAAGCTGCAAGATTATGGCTTTCCTGAATGGTGAGGGCGCTGAGTTTATTAATACAAAGAAAAAGGCTCCGTTTGTCAGTTTTGATGGCGACCAAACCGACCCTCGTGTATTTGCGCCGGCCCAGTTTGAGACGCGTATACAGGCATTGTCTGA
Organism: uncultured Eubacteriales bacterium; assembly: GCA_900549105.1. Taxonomy (GTDB): domain Bacteria; phylum Bacillota; class Clostridia; order Lachnospirales; family Lachnospiraceae; genus Frisingicoccus. The sequence goes on along the minus strand of URND01000026.1, from coordinate 13,821 downwards.
GATGATGAACAGCCAGAAAAACCAGTAGAGGGAGGAATGAAATATGAGAGCAGTTGATGATATTATCAGAGAATTCAGAGCAATAGCAGATAATCCGAAAAAAGCTATGGAGGATTATAAAAAAGAAACCGGAAAAGGCGCTGTAGGCGTTATGCCGGTATATTGTCCGGAGGAAATCGTACATGCGGCGGGCTATTTGCCTATGGGAATGTGGGGAACGCAGAAAAAAACAATTTCCAAAGCCCGTACATACTGGCCGCCTTTTGCATGTTCCATCATGCAGTCGGTTACTGAGCTTATGGCAGAAGGCGCCTATGATGATTTAGAAGCCGTTATCTTTTCTGTGCCTTGCGATACGTTAAAATGTATGAGTCAGAAATGGCAGGGAAAAGCGCCGGCAATCGTATTCACCCATCCTCAAAATCGAAAAGACGCTTACGCAGTGGCTAATGTTTTCTGCCGGGAAGAGTATGAAATTGTTAAGGAAAAGCTTGAAAATATTCTCGGTGTGACGATTACAACAAAGGATTTGCAGCGAAGCATCGATATTTATAACGAAAACCGTCAGGCCTGCCGTGATTTTTGTGACCTTGCTGCGGAATATGCGGGAAGAATCAGGCCGTCCGAACGGCATGCGGTGATTAAAGCCCGGTGGTTTATGGAAAAATCCAGACATACGGCGCTGCTTAAAGAATTAATTGAGGCTTTACAGGCTGAACCAAAGCCGGAATTTAACGGAAAGAAAATTATACTTACCGGCATTATGGCCGAGCCGTATGAGATATTGGATATTTTTGAGGAAAATGGTTTTGCGATCGTGGCTGATGACCTGGCACAGGAATCCCGCCAGTTCCGGCAGGATGTTCCGAAGGATGCGGACCCGCTGATGGCGCTGGCCAAGGCTTGGAATAACTTTGACGGCTGTTCCCTTGCCACCGATGAATTTAAACCAAAAGGAAAAATTATTATTGATGCCGTGAAAAAATATGACGCAGATGCAGTTATTGTCTGTATGATGAAATTCTGTGACCCGGAAGAATTTGACTATCCGATTCTTCTTCAGGAATTTGAGCCGGAGGGAATTCGGAGTCTCTTTATCGAGATAGACCAGGAATCCACTGCCTTTGAACAGGTAAAAACCCGGGTTCAGACATTTGCTGAAATTCTGTAAATCCATAATTAAATATGTATTGAGGGGAGGATTTACATATGTATGCACTTATTGCTTTTATACCAATTATTTTTACAGTTGTTGTGATGGCCGGTTTTAACTGGCCTGCAAAGCGGGCGCTGCCTTTGGCGTGGCTGATCACAGCCGTTCTTTCACTGGCAGTATGGAAAATGGACATGCTTACTGTAGGCGCTTATACCGTTTCCGGATTTTTAAATTCTCTGGATACATTGGCCGTTATCTTCGGCGCAATTCTTATCATGAACACTTTAAAACATTCCGGGGCAATGAAGGTTATCAATAATATGTTTACGACAATTAGTGATGACCCGAGAATCCAGGCTGTTATTATCGGGTTTATGTTTGGAGCATTTATTGAAGGCGCTGCCGGCTACGGGACTCCGGCAGCCCTGGCTGCTCCACTATTGATAAGTCTGGGCTTTCCGCCATTATGTGCGGCGATGGTTGCTCTGATATACAACAGTGTTCCTGTTAATTTTGGCGCCGTAGGTCTGCCGCCAAATACAGCGATGAATCTTATTTCCGGGATGATTTCGGACAGAGGTGCGGACCCGGAGGCATTCAAGCTTGTGCTGGCAAAATGGGTGGCGATACCAAATGCCATCATTGCTCCGATTATCATTTTTGTAGCCATGGCTATGATGTGTAAAATTTACGGAAAAACAAAATCTATTAAACCGGCAGTTGAATGTTTGCCGTTCATTATTGTCGCCGCATTGATTTTTGATATTCCGTATTTATTGATTGCAACTTTCCTGGGAACAGATTTGCCGTCACTGCTGGCAGCGCCAATTGGTATGCTCGGCACGATTTTTATGGCAAAGAAAGGAATTCTTATTCCGAAAAACCGATTTGAATTCCGCGCCCCATCCGAATGGGAACCTTATTGGAAATCGGTGGCAGAAGTGAAGGAAGATGAAACGATGAAGGGCGAGGCTACCATGTCGCCAATCATGGCCTGGCTTCCATACGGGATTATAGCTATTGTACTTGTGATTACCCGTGTTGCCCTTCAGAGTGTCATGAATGTCGGAACGCTTCCGTGGGCTATAAGCCTTAAAAATATTCTTGGCGTATCCGGCGTTGACTGGACATTCAAGTGGGCGTGGAGCCCGGGAATTCTGCCGTTTACAATTGTAGCCCTGCTTATTATTCCATTACATAAAATGAAAGGCGAACAGATAAAGGCGGCATGGAAGGAAACGGGCCGAATGGTCAGCGGAGCGGCGATTGCCCTGTTGTTTGGTATCGCTATGGTACAGTTATTCCGTTTCTCAAATGTAAATGCAAGCGGATTAAACAGTATGCTGATTGAAATGGCCAGAGGTTTGGCAGCTCTTGTCGGCAAAGGCTATATTGTCGTAGCGCCTCTGATTGGTGTACTTGGTGCATTTATTTCCGGTTCGGCAACTGTGTCAACGACATTATTTTCTTCGCTGCAGTATGAGACGGCAACCATTTTGGCCCTGCCTGAGCTTCTGATTATCGCAATGCAGGTATCCGGCGGCGCTATGGGTAATATGACCTGTGTTAATAATATTGTTGCAGCCTGTACAACCTGCGGAACAATCGGCGCTGAGGGACGGCTGATTCGTTCGAATGTGGTTCCGATGCTTATTTACTGTGCATTGACAGTGTTGATTCTTGGCGGAGCGATTATGATGGGCGTGAACCCTTTCCCTTTATAATAGCCTGTTAAGATAAATGGAAAACTCCCAGGGGAGAAAGACATAAACACCGCAACAAGCTTTACTGATAAATGAAATAAACAAGGTATAGTCGCACCCTGAAATGTGTTGTCAAAAGACCTGGGAGTTATCTTTTTCAGAGAGGAGATGTGAAACGGATGGTTAAATTGATTACAGCGGAGGCAGCAGCGTCCATGCTGCAGGATGAAATGTCTGTAGGCGTCGGCGGTTTTGTAGGATTTGGTACGCCTGAGGAATTGCTGATTGCCATTGAAAACAGATATATTGAAAAGAAGGAGCCTAAAGACTTAAGCGTATTTTTTTCTCCGGGTATCGGAGACAGCGGTGATAAAGGTTTAAGCCACTTGGGGTATGAAGGACTTGTTAAGCGTGCGGTCTGCGGCCATGTGGGACTGGCGCCCCGGTTTCGAAAGCTGTGCGCAGACAATAAGGCGGAATGTTTTATTATTCCGCAGGGGGTATGCAGTCACCTGCTGAGAGCTGCGGCAGGAAAGAAACCGGGATTGATTACCCATGTAGGACTTAAAACCTATGCGGACCCGAGAGTTGAGGGCTGTAAAGGAAATCAGGCGGCGATTGATTCGGGACATGAGGTTGTCGAGCTGATTGAGCTTGACGGCAAAGAATATTTGTTTTATAAGGCTGTTCCATTGGATATTTGTTTCCTTCGCGGCACCTATGCCGATGAGGACGGGAATATATCCCTTGTTAAAGAGGCTGTCCATGGCGACCAGTTGGAAATGGCCATGGCAACGAAAAATAACGGAGGCATTGTTATTTTCCAGGTGGAAAAACTGGTCAGCAAGGGCGTTCTTCCGGTGAAAGATATCAAAATTCCGTCGATTTTCGTGGATTATATCGTTGAATCCAAGCCGGAGCATCATTGGCAGTCTTTCCTGGAACCGGGATATCGGCCGGAGCTTACGGGGGAAATCCGGATTCCGGTGGAAGCCATTCAGCCTATGGAATTAAATTTACGTAAAATCTGCGGGCGCCGGGGAGCTATGCTGATGAAAAAAGGCAATGTGGTGAATCTTGGAATCGGTGTGCCGGATGCCGTTGCGGCGGTTGCCGGTGAAGAAGGAATATCTGACCAGATTACCCTTTCCATCGAATCCGGTGTTCTGGGCGGCGTTCCGACCGGCGGTGTCGGCATTGGCGGAACGGTGAATCCGGAAGCAATTATGAAACAGCCGGATAATTTTGATTTTTATGACGGCGGCGGTTTGGATTTGGCCTTTTTGGGACTGGCAGAAGTTGATGAAAAGGGCAACGTCAATGTTTCAAAATTTGGCGGCCGTGTAGTTGGCCCGGGCGGATTTATCAACATCACTCAGAATGCAAAGGCCGTGGGATTTTGCGGGACCTTTACTGCCGGAAAAATAAAATATGAGATTAAGGACGGCGAGCTTCATATTCTTGAGGACGCGCCGGGAATTAAATTTAAAAAGGCTGTGGAACAGATTACCTACTCGGGAGATTACGGTATGGAAACCGGCCAGCCGGCTTATTACATTACAGAGAGGGCTGTGTTCAAGAGGGTTCCGAGAGGATTACAACTCATTGAGATTGCTCCGGGTGTAGACCTCCAAAAAGATATTCTCGATAAAATGGAATTTACTCCAATTATGGATGATATCCGGTTAATGGATGAACGCATCTTTAAAGACGCATTAATGAACCTGAATTTAGACGAGTAAAATGGCTTGGAGAATAGGATAAACAAAATTTAATAAATGAGCTTCCTTAAATCAACTGAAATCCCCGTAATCTGCACCATTACGGGGATTTTACTATTTTATTGGACAGTTATGGGAACCTGTTGTATACTTAGAATAATTGGAAATAATGGACTGATTTACGGGCAGAGGAGGTATGTGGCAGAATGTATCAGTATTTTATGGCTTCGCCGATTGGAAAGCTCCGGCTGGTTGAAGACGGCGGATTTATCAAGGAAATTTCATTGGCAGATGTGCCGGCGGCGAAGCTGAATTCAGAGGGGAAAATTATTAAGGCGGCGGAAACTTATGTTGGAGCGGCAACAGAAAAAACAGAGATATTGGCTGAGGCGGAACGCCAGCTCCGGGAATATTTTGCAGGGGTGAGAAAAAGCTTTGATTTGCCGCTGAAGCCGGATGGAACGGCTTTTTTTCAAAGTGTGTGGAATGAGCTGCAGGAAATTCCCTATGGCGAGACACGTACCTATGGAGATATCGCAAAGGCGGTTGGCAAGCCGACAGCGGCCAGAGCAGTCGGCATGGCAAATCATCATAATCCGATTATGATCGTGATTCCGTGCCATCGGGTGATTGGAGCGAACGGACAGTTGGTTGGATATGCGGGAGGCCTGGATGTGAAGCAGAGATTGATTGATTTGGAGAAGAACCATGGATGTTGAAGTTGTGAGACAGATGCTTATAGGGATGGCGGATGAGGATTATCGGGCCTTTCACAGCAAGCTGGTGCCGGGAACAGATAATATTCTCGGGGTGCGGGTGCCGGAACTGCGCAAGCTGGCGAAAAAACTGGTGAAAGAGGACTGGCGGGAATATTTTGACGCTGCGCCGAATCTGTATTATGAAGAGGATATGCTGCGCGGTTTTATGGTTGGATACGGGAAAATGGATTTGGAGGAACGGCTGGAGCGGATTCGTGGCTTTGTGCCGAGTATTCATAACTGGGCGGTCTGCGACTGTTTTTGCTCTACTTTAAAGTTTACGGAAAAGAACCGGGAAATTGTCTGGGAGTTTTTGAAGCCCTACTTTATGTCGGAGGAGACCTATTATCGGCGTTTTGCTTCAGTAATGGCGTTGGATTATTATACTCTGCCTGAATATGCCCCGGCAGTCTTCGGCTATTTTGATGCGATGAAAAATCCCGATTATTATGTTCAGATGGCCGTTGCCTGGGCGATTTCAGTATTTTATGTTCATTTGCCGGAAATGACGGAAAGCTATATCAGGGAAAATCAGTTGGACGATTTTACCCACAATAAGGCGATTCAGAAAATATGTGAATCTTATCGAGTGGATAAGGGAACGAAAGCACGGCTCAGAACATTGAAACGGGGAAAATGATGAGGATAGGATATTTTGCGCTGACGGAGCAGGGCTTTGCGCTGGCACGCCGGCTGAATGAACAGTGGCCGGGAGAAATTTTTCCCAAAGCGGATTTAAAACAGCATATGGAGGAAGCCTGGGGACGGCTGGATGCCCTGGTGTGTGTGATGGCCGCCGGAATTGTGGTGCGCCATATGGTGCCTCTGCTTCGGGGAAAGGATAAAGACCCGGCAGTGATTGTCATGGATATACGGGGGCAATGGGTAATCAGCCTTTTATCCGGCCATCTTGGCGGGGCCAATGAACTGGCTGCCCGGCTGGCGGAAGTGACCGGGGGACATCCGGTGGTGACGACGGCTACAGATGTGGAAGGAATTATCGCCTTTGATGAGGCGGCGAAAAAGAATCAGTTATTGATTGAAAATCTGTCCGCGCTGAAATACGTCAGCGGGCAGATGCTTGACCGTGGAGAGGTCAAGGTTGTCATCGACCCTTTTTATATAGAAGAAAGAGCAGAAAAAACCCTTTATCTTCGGCCCCAGACACTGGTGCTGGGCGTGGGATGTAAAAAAGCGATGGCGCCGGAGCGGATGGCGGAAGCCTTTCGAAGTTTTGCCGGGACATTCCTCCCGGATATACGGTGCATCCGGGCAGTGGCCACAGTGGACAGAAAAGCCGGAGAGGCGGCGATTCTTTCTCTGGCTGAAAGGCTGGAAGTCCCGCTGATGGTGATTTCAAGAAAAATGATAAGTCATCTGGATTTTGAGGCGGTGCCGGGAGGCCCGTTGGAATATTCGCCTTTTGTGGAGAAGACCCTTGGCGTGGGTTCAGTGGCGGAGGCCAGCGCCTATCTGGCTGCAAAATCCATGGCAGGCGGAGCCTATGAAACGGGGCGGCAGGCCTCAGCCAAAGAGAAGGCCCGTTTAAGCATAAAAAAACAAAAGTATGAAGGAATTACATTTGCGGCGGCGGAGATAAGGCAGACGATAGATTTATGAGTATACAATTAATCAGTGTCAGTCATAAGACGGCGGATTTGAATATACGAAGCTGTTTTGCGCTGACAAAGGAAAAACAAATTGAATATTTAGAGAACATGGTTTCCGGAGGATACATTGAAGAATGTGTCCTTTTGTCGACCTGCAACCGGTTGGAGGTCTATCTCTATGGCGGTGATGAGAATCAGCGGGAAATTTTTTATGAGGCGGCCCAGGGGCTGCTCCGGCTGCTTGAATTTCCGGCAGGGATTGACGGTGCGGAGTATTTGAGATTTTATGAGGGTGAGAAGGCGGAACGACATCTTTTCATGGTGGCCGCCGGACTGGATTCCATGGTTATGGGTGAAGACCAGATTCTGGGCCAGGTTAAGGAGGCGCAGCAGCAGGCAAGAGAAGCGGGAACTATCGGTACATTTTTGGATACCTGTTTCCGCTATGCGGTGACCGGCGCCAAAAAGGTTAAGACGGAGACAGCCCTGTCCAAAACTCCGGTATCCACGGCCACCATTGCCGTGAAAGCCGCCAGAGAATTTCTGGGTGATTTGAACGGAAAAAATGTGCTTCTCATCGGGGCGTCAGGAAATATAGGAAACAGTATTTTAAAAAATCTTTTATCTGAAGGAGAAACTTCTATATATATGACGACGCGTCAGCGCTGTCACGGCGGGGAAAGCCATCAATATAAGGAAATCCCCTATGGCGAGCGTTACGCATGGCTGGACAGGGTGGATGTTGTCATCAGTGCGACGGCCAGCCCCCATTACACGGTAACGGTGGAAAAGGTAAAAAAAGCGCTGGTTACAGAAAAATCCCGGGTTTTTGTGGATTTGGCTGTGCCGCCGGATATTGATAAACGGGTTCGGGAGCTTCCGGATACCGGCTATTATAATATCGATGATTTTGCCCGGGTTGCGGAGGAAAATAATCGAAAAAAAGAGCGGGAGGCGGCTGCTGCAGTGGATATTCTGGAAGATTATCGGGTTCAATTTAAAAAATGGATGATTTTTCAGAAATCTTTCCGGGATGTGCAGTGTATGAAAGAAAAAATATGCGCTCAGGCGGAGACGAAGGGAATGGATAAGGCGGTATCCCATTTCTTTTTTGCGCTGAGAGAGAGCCTTGAGCCAAATCAATTGGAAATATTTATGGAAGCTTTGAAGAAAGTTGAGGAATCATATGAAAAGGATTGACGTGGTTGGATTTGGCCCGGGCGGCTATGAATATATGACGGTTCAGGCCGTTGAGGCGATGAAATCAGCGGATGTGATTGTCGGTTATACAACCTATATTGATTTGATTCGGAATCTGTTTCCGGAAAAAAATTTTTTGGATACGCCGATGACCCGGGAGGTAGAACGGTGCAGAATTGCTTTGGCAGAGGCTATGAAAGGAAAACAGGTTGCGCTGGTCAGCAGCGGAGACAGCGGCATTTATGGAATGGCAGGCATTATGCTCCAGGTGGTTCAGGCATCGGGAGAAGACATTCCGGTTCGGATTATTCCGGGGGTGACAGCCGCCAGCGCCGGAGCTTCCGTGCTGGGGGCCCCTTTGATGAATGATTTTGCCGTCATCAGCCTAAGTGATTTAATGGTATCCCTTGAGCAGATTATGAAGCGGGTGGAATGTGCCGCTGAGGGTGATTTTGTCATTTGCCTCTACAATCCTAAAAGCCGGAAAAGGAAGGATTATCTCGAAAAGGCGGCGGACCTTATCCTGAAATTTCGGAAACCGGAGACCCCGGTGGGCATCGTGCGGCGGGCCGGACGGGAAAACAGTTGCTGGGAGCTGACCGCCTTAAAAGATTTGAAATATGCAGAGGTTGATATGTTTACGATTGTTATTATAGGTAATTCCATGACCTATATCCGTGATGGAAAGATGCTCACACCGAGGGGCTATGTACTGGAGGAGGTATGAAAATGGCTGTATTTCCAATGTTTATTGAATTAGAAAATGAAATCTGTCTGATTATCGGCGGCGGTAAGGTGGCCCTTCGAAAAGCGGAGGTGCTTTTGGATATGGGAGCGGAAGTCCATGTCATCAGCCGGGAATTTGAGCCGGAATTGGAGCAATGTCAGTCTCCGGGGCGGCTGGAATGTCATGCGGTGGATGGAGGACCGCTGGCAGCGGCTGTATGGCTGGAGCAAAATGCCCGGAAAGAGGGCATAGGCAATGTGGCCATGCTCATCTGTGCGACGGATGATGAGCGCATAAACCATCAGATGGTTTTATGGGCCAGAAAGAACCGGGTTCCGGCAAATTCGGCAACTAATCCGGCGGACTGTGATTTCTATTTTCCATCGGTGGTACGCCGGGGGAATCTGATGGTCGGCGTATCGACGGGGGGACGGACTCCGGCCTTGTCGAGAATGGTGGCCCGGCAGATTCAGGAAATACTGCCGGAATGGTATGAGACATTGGCGGAAACAGGCGTTGAAGCAAGGGAGCGTATCCATCAGGCGAACGTAGATTCAGGCGAACGGAAGGAAATTTTGGTAAAAGTTCTTAAAGCGGCGTTGGAAGATAAAGGGCGTTTGACGGAGGAAGATATCGACAGAATTATTCAGGATAACCGGTCAGGAGAAAAAAATGGCAGATAAAATCCGAATTGGAACGCGAAAAAGCCTGCTGGCCCGGGTTCAGACCCGGATTGTCGCCGAAAAGCTGAAAGATATAGCGCCGGAGACAGAGATTGAGATTATTCCTATAGTTACAGAAGGGGATTTGCGGCTGGATAAATCTCTGGGAAGTTTTGGCGGTAAAGGTGTTTTTACAAAGGAATTGGAACAGGCTCTGCTGGATGGCAGAATTCACATGGCGGTACACAGTGCAAAGGATATGCCGGTGGATTTCCCGGCGGGACTTACTCTTGGCGCTGTTGTTGAGCGGGCCGAATGGGAAGATATGGTTGTGACGGCAGATGGGAAGGGCTTAAAGGAAATGACTCCGGGAACAGTCATCGGTACAGGAAGTCTGAGGCGCAGTTTACAGCTTAAAATGCTGAATCCGGGGATTCGGACAAAGGAAATCCGGGGAAATGTTCAGACCCGTCTGCAGAAGTTAAAAGAAGGGCAGTATGATGCCATCGTTTTGGCCCGGGCCGGAATTGAGCGGCTTCGCCGGGATGGAGAAAAGCATACGAATCCGGAAGGAATAGATGAAGATTTTTACAGACAGTTTTATTATGAGATTTTAGATACAGAAGATTTTCTTCCGGCGGCCGGACAGGCGATTTTGGCCGTGGAGGTTTCGAAAAAGGCGCTGGAAGATAAAAATTTTGCGGAAATTTGCCGGAAACTGAATCAAAAAGAAGCGGAATATCAGCTTTTGGCGGAGCGGAGTTTTCTAAAGAATATCGGCGGCGGCTGCAATGCCCCGGTCAGCGCTTTTTCATGGCTGGAGGGAGAACAGCTTTTTATGAAAGCCGGTTTTGCCGGAGATGGTGAGCATATGATTTTTAATAATATACAGGGCAGGGCTGCGGATGCGGAGAAGCTCGGAGAGGAACTGGCGGAAAGTCTGCGGATGTCGGAATCTAAGCCTGAAAAAAAGCAGCCGGGCAAGGTGTTCCTGGTTGGCGCGGGCCCTGGAGATGCGGGGCTTGTGACGGTGAAAGGACTTTGGTGTATTCGACATGCGGATGTGATTGTTTATGATTATCTGGCGTCCGATACGCTGCTGAATGAGGCCGGGGAACATGCGGAACTGGTTTATGCCGGGAAGCAATCGGGCCATCATCATATGAGCCAGGAGGAAATTCGGGAGATTTTGTTGGAAAAGGCCTTTGATGGAAAAATGGTTGTCCGCTTGAAGGGCGGCGACCCCTTTATTTTTGGCAGAGGCGGTGAGGAGGCCCTTGCCCTCAGAACAGCGGAAATTCCCTTTGAGATTGTTCCGGGGGTTTCCTCTGCCTATAGTGTTCCGGCCTATGCGGGAATTCCGGTAACTCACCGGGGAGCTGCTTCTCAGGTTCATTTTATTACCGGGCATGAGCAGGCGGCCGGAAGCGGCGGCGAAGCATGCAGCGTGGATTATGCCGGGCTGGCGAAATGCGGCGGTACGCTGGTCTTCCTTATGGGAATAAAACGGATGGAGGAAATTTGCGGCGCGCTGATTCAAAGGGGCAAAGATAGAAATACACCGGCGGCGGTCATTCAAAATGGGACGACAGGCCGGCAGAAAGAGGTAACGGCAACTCTTGGAACTATAGCGGAGACCTGTAAAAAGGCTGGAATTCAACCGCCGGGTATACTTGTCATCGGAGAAGTCGCAGGACTTTCTGAAAAGCTTCGGTGGCGGCAGCAGCTGCCCCTCAGCGGAAAACGGGTCATTTTAACCGGGACAGGGGATTTGGTGCGCAGACAGCATCAGAGTCTTTCTGAAAAAGGGGCGGAAGCCATTGATTTAAGTCTGATTTATATAGAACCGGCGGCGGATAAGGAACTCCGGCCGGTGATTCAAGGTGTGGGAAGTTTTTCCTGGCTGGTTTTCACAAGCAGCAACGGCGTGGCTCTCTTTTTTGAATCCGTGAAAAAATTTGACGTTGATTATCGGCGGCTGGCCCATTTGAAATTTGCCGTGGTGGGACCGGGAACAGGAGATATGTTGAGAAGTTACGGATTTCGGGCAGACTATATGCCGGAAAGATATGCTTCAGAAAGTCTGGCTCAGGGACTGGCAGAGCAGACAGCTTCTTCGGACAGGGTGCTTGTTTTTCGTGCAGAAGAGGGCTCAAAGTCCCTGAATCACTGTTTTGAATCAAAGGGAATTCATTATAAAGATGTGTCCGCCTATTCAACCCGGGTTGACTGGCGCAAACAGGATTTGCTGCTTCGGGCCATAAAAGACGCGGATTATATAACCTTTGCCAGCGGGTCGGCCATAAGAGCCTTTGCCGAAATGACAGAGGGCCTGACAGAATATCCGAAGCTTATTTGTATCGGCCCTGTGACGGCCGGGGAGGCGGAGAAGGCAGGGCTTTCGGTGGCGGCAACGGCTGAAAAATATACGATTGAGGGGCTGACCGATTGTTTATGCCAGCTTCAGAACAGGGAGTGAGAAGGAATGGATATGATAAGACGCCCGAGGCGGCTGAGAAGTTCTCAGGCCATTCGGGATATGATACATGAATATGATGTGGAGCTTTCAGATTTGATTTATCCGGTGTTTGTGGTCGAGGGAACGGCGGTGAAGGAAGAGATTCCATCCATGCCGGGAATTTACCACTATTCATTGGATACCTTCAAAATCCATCTGAAGGAGATATGGGACAGCGGTGTCCGGGCTATTTTGTTTTTTGGCGTGCCGGAGCATAAGGATGCGGTGGGAAGCGAGGCCTATAACCCGGATGGCATTGTTCAGAGGGCGATTCGCATGACAAAGGAAAACTATCCGGAAATCATTTGTATTGCCGACATTTGCCTTTGCGAGTACACCAGCCATGGCCATTGCGGCCTTATTCATGGGGGAAAAGTCTTAAATGATGAAACGCTGGAATTACTGTCAAAGGCAGCGGTCAGTTGTGCGGCAGCCGGTGCGGACATTGTGGCGCCGTCGGATATGATGGATGGACGCATCGGCCACATGCGTCATATGCTGGATGCCAGTGGTTTTGCCGATGTGCTGGTTATGGCTTACAGCATTAAATATGCGTCGGCATTTTACGGTCCATTTCGGGAGGCGGCCCATTCCGCCCCTTCCTTTGGCGACCGGAAATCCTATCAGATGGACTGGCGCAACAAAAAGGACGCCGTCATCGAAGCGGAGCTTGATATGGAAGAGGGCGCCGATATTCTTATGGTGAAACCGGGACTGGCCTATCTGGATATATTAAAGACTATTGCCGATGCGTTCCCGCTGCCGGTGTGCACTTACAGTGTCAGCGGTGAATATTCCATGATGAAAGCGGCGGCTCTCAATGGCTGGATTGATGAGAAGCGGGTTGTCATGGAGTCGATGACGGCGATGAAACGGGCCGGGGCAAAAATGATTATTACCTATTATGCGCTGGACATTGCCCGGTGGATGAAGGAGTGAGAATTCATGGATAAGAGTCAGGAGATATTTGAAAAAGCCTGCCGGTTGATGCCGGGCGGTGTGAGCAGTCCGGTCCGGGCTTTCCGGGCAGTGGGCATGACGCCGAGATTTATTGAGCGGGCGAAGGGCAGCCATATTTATGATGTGGACGGCCATGACTATATTGATTATATCGGTTCCTGGGGGCCGATGATTCTGGGACACGCCCATCCGGAAGTGGCGGAGGCGGTCTGCCGGGCCGTATACCGGGGAACAAGCTATGGTGCGCCGACGGAAGGGGAGGTTACTCTCTGTGAAATGATTATCGACGCGGTTCCTTCTGTGGAAATGGTACGGCTGGTGAATTCGGGAACCGAGGCGGTGATGAGCGCCATTCGTGCGGCCCGGGGCTATACGGGCCGGGATTATATTGTTAAATTTGAGGGCTGTTATCACGGTCATTCCGACGGACTTCTGGTGAAAGCCGGTTCCGGCCTGATGACCCAGAATGTGCCGGACAGCGCCGGTGTGCCGGAAGCCTATGCGTCTAAAACATTGACGGCGGTTTATAATGATTTGGATAGTGTGAAGGCTTTGTTTGAAGCCTGCGGAAATCAGATTGCCGCCCTTATTGTGGAGCCTGTGGCGGCAAATATGGGTGTTGTTCTTCCGAAGCCGGGATTCCTTGAGGGACTGCGGAAAATCACGGAGGATTATGGAAGTCTTCTTATTTTTGATGAGGTCATCACCGGTTTTCGCCTTGGTTATTCGGGTGCCCAGGGCTATTACAATGTTCTGCCGGATATGACGACAATGGGAAAAATTATTGGCGGAGGCATGCCGCTGGC
>URND01000025.1 GCA_900549105.1 uncultured Eubacteriales bacterium | reverse complement strand
TTCAATGCCATCATAGGAGCCGATGTAGGAAATCTGATAGCCGTCCTTTTTTAAAGCAGGCATCAGAGCAATGTTCGGCGTGACATGTCCGGCTGTACCACCTCCGGTCAGGACAATTTTTTTCATTTTTCAGACCTCCTGGGAAGAAGCGGAGTTTTTATATTCCTGCAGCGCTTTTGCCAACTGATCCGGACATGATGTGCCGCGGCCTCCGCAGTCAATGCCTGAAAGAAGCTGAATCACATCGTCCACCGGGCGGCCGACAACGAGGGCGGCAACGCCTTTTGTATTTCCATCGCATCCTCCGATGAACTGACAGCTTGTAACAACGCCGTTTTCCACTTCAAAGTCCACAGCCCTGGAACATGTATGTTTATTTAAATGTCGCATGTAAATCACTCCTGTTCTTAAATTTGTTTCCATCCTATTATAGCAGAAGCCATATATATAGGCCAGTAAAATTTTTAAGTTCTCCGGGGTAAAATTTTCATGTTTTCAGGAAAGAAAAAGATATAAAACTTCTCGCCGGCAACATATTGTGTTATCATAATAAAAAAATTAATTAAAAACAAAATAAATAAAATCAGGAGACAAGAGTATATGAGAAAAACAGGAATTATCGGAGCTATGGAAGAAGAGGTAGCTGCCTTAAAAGAATTGATGGAAGTTCAGGAAGTTCGGACCATCGCCGGGATGGAATTTTGCCGGGGAATCTTTGGAAACCAGTCGGTTATTGTTGTGCGGAGCGGTATTGGAAAAGTCAATGCGGCCATCTGCACCCAGATTCTCTGTGATGTCTTTCAGGTGGATGCCATCATCAATACGGGTGTTGCCGGAAGCCTGAAAAATGCCATTAATATCGGGGATATCGTGCTTTCGGTGGATGCGCTTCAGCATGATGTGGATGTGAGCGGCTGCGGCCATGAACCGGGTGAGATTCCGAGAATGGAAACTTCGGTGTTTAAAGCGGATGAGGCGCTCGTTGATTTGGCGGAGAAGGTCTGCCGGGAAGTAAACCCGGATATCCAGGTTTTTAAGGGCCGGGTAGTCAGCGGCGACCAGTTTGTTTCCGACCGGAAGGTCAAAGAACGCCTGATTCAGATGTTTGGCGGTTATTGTGCAGAGATGGAAGGAGCGGCGATTGCCCAGGCCGCATGGCTGAATCAGGTGCCTTTCGTGATCATCCGGGCGATTTCCGATAAGGCCGACGGCAGCGCGGAGATGGCTTACGGTGAATTTGAGATGAAAGCGATTGAGCATACAGTGCATTTGGTGACGGGAATGTTGAGGAATATGTAAAGTATCCGGCGACAGCCTGTTGAGAAATATGTAAAATAGGCCCGACCAATTTGAATAGATTTTGTCTTTTCATTGATATTATAATGGAACTATCATAATCAATGAAAGGAGCTCATAAAAATGAGAAACTGGTTTTTGGGACAGGGTATTCCAATGTATGCGGAAGCTATATTGATGGTTGCCGGCTTGTTTACTTTATGGATGACGGGAAGAATTTACAAAAGATTGATACGTGAAGCAGATTTGATGGGAACGTCGAATCAGCGTCTGATTAAATACATTAAGCTGAAGGTGACGAGCTATTACAAAATCGGTATGCACCCGGAAGACACGCAGGCATTGATTGGCCGCTACATAAAAAAATTCCGGGTAGGCCCTTTTTCGCTGCAGGGCTGGAACCGTCTGCCTTATCTTTGGATGACGGCGATGCTTGCCATCGGCGGCGGAAACCTGATGTATCGATGGACCAGGGGCGAGGCGCTGTATCAGATAGCTGTCATTTTTGGAATGTCGGTTCTCGGCACGGTGATTCTCGGCGGCCTTTTGATGTTTATGGATTTTGGGGCAAAGGAAAGGCTGCTGACAAACAGTATTGCAGATTATGTGGACAATTATCTTGGCAATAAACTGGCTCAGGATTATAAGGAACAGGCCGGGAAAGTGGCCCCGGAGCAGTATAAGCGGGCGCTTCAGGAGATTGCGGCCACGGGCACCGGGCGGCGCAAGGAGAGAAACAGCCAGTATTATTACGACGGTTTTGACGGAGAAGACGGGCTGAACCGGAAAAATGACGCGGTGGATGCGAAGATTGTGGAAGATGTCCTGAAAGAATTTTTGTGCTGAAAAGGATTAAATCATTGATAAAATCCGGTCATTTTGGTATTATGATAGATAAGAATATAAAAATACTAATGGAGGTAAGAAACATGGCAAAAGGGGTTACATTTGATTATTCTAAAACATCACCGTTTATTCGGGCCGATGAAGTGGAATTGATGAAAAAACTGGTTGGAGATGCAAAAGAAGTACTTGTCAGCAAAACCGGTGCCGGAAATGACTTTTTGGGTTGGATTGACCTCCCGGTAGATTATGACAAAGAAGAATTTGCACGAATAAAAAAAGCAGCCGCTAAGATTCAGGGTGATTCTGATGTACTGCTTGTTATCGGTATCGGCGGTTCCTATCTGGGAGCCCGGGCTGCGATTGAATTTTTACAGCATAATTTTTACAATATACTGCCAAAAGAACAGCGTAAGACACCGGAGATTTATTTCGTAGGAAATAATCTGAGCAGCTCTTATATAAGTAATCTGATAGATGTCATTGGAGACAGAGATTTTTCCATTAACATGATTTCAAAATCCGGGACAACAACGGAACCGGCAGTGGCTTTCCGTGTTTTCAAGAAGATGATTGAAAATAAATACGGCAAGGAAGAGGCTGCAAAACGTATTTATTGTACAACGGATAAGGCGAAGGGCGCTTTGAAAAATCTGGCGACAGAGGAAGGCTATGAAACCTTTGTTGTGCCGGATGATGTGGGCGGACGTTTTTCCGTATTGACAGCGGTAGGACTTTTGCCGATTGCTGTCAGCGGTGCGGATATTGACCAGTTGATGGCCGGGGCTGCCAGCGCCAGAAAACGTTGTCTTGAAAATGAATTTGAGGAAAATGATGCTTTGCAGTATGCAGCGATTCGAAACATTCTGCTCCGCAAGGGCAAATCCATAGAGATTACATGCAGCTATGAGCCGTCTCTTTTATATATCGGCGAGTGGTGGAAACAGCTTTATGGAGAAAGCGAAGGTAAAGACCAGAGAGGTATTTTCCCGGCTTCAGTGACACTGACAGCAGATTTACATTCCATGGGCCAGTTTATTCAGGATGGCGCCCGGATTATGTTTGAAACAGTTCTGGAAGTGGAGACGCCAAAGCATGAGATAGTGATTGAAGAGGAACCGGTGGATTTGGACGGTCTCAACTATCTGGCCGGAAAGAATGTGGATTTCATCAATAAGAGTGCGATGAATGGCACGATTCTGGCGCATACCGATGGCAATGTTCCAAATCTGATGGTGCATATTCCTGAGCAGAATGAATTCTATCTTGGCGAATTATTCTATTTTTATGAATTTGCCTGCGGCGTCAGCGGATATGTTCTCGGTGTAAATCCGTTTAATCAGCCGGGCGTTGAAAGTTATAAGAAAAATATGTTCGCGCTTCTTGGAAAACCTGGATATGAAGATTTGACAGAAGCATTGCTGAAACGCCTGTAAGTATGGTTGGACAAGCTCTGTCCGGGAAGCCGGACAGAGCTTTTTTGCGCAGCAGCCAGTCCCAGCGCTGCTGAAGAGACGGTTTCAGGGCAGAAGTCTTGTTTTGAAAAAAATACGGTGAAATCAGTGTATATATGCTAAAATACGCTTAGGTTGATTAAAAGGAGAAGTAACATTATGGAAGTTAAGAGACAAAAGGAAATCTATGTCATTGGACATAAGAATCCGGATACGGATTCGGTATGTTCAGCGATTGCCTATGCCTCGCTAAAAAATGAAATTCTTGCCAGGGTTCAACAGGGGGATTCCATTGAACACTATCAGGATTTTTTGATTGAAGGTGAGGAAAGCGGGCAGGCCGTCTATGTGCCGGCCCGCGCGGGACAGATTAATACGGAAACAAATTATGTCCTTCGGAAATTCCAACAGAAAGTGCCGGTATATATGAATGCCATTCGGACACAGGTGGGGGATATCGACATCCGCCGGATTCCGGGAATATCTGCGGATTATTCATTGAAAAAGGCGTGGGAGATTATGCGCCGGACAGAGACATCCACGCTGGCTGTTGTTGATGATGAAAAAAAGCTCCAGGGGCTGATTACCATATCAGATATTGCGGGAGCCTATATGTCTGTTTTGGATAATCAGATATTATCCGAGGCAGGTACGCCGATTGCTAATATTCTGGAGACATTGAAGGGCGAGCTGGTTGTCGGAGAGGCGGGAAAACGGCTGACAAAGGGAAAGCTGGTTGTATCGACGGCCACCCTCAGCGTGATTGATAAATTTATTAAAGAGGACGACCTGGTTATCCTGGGAAATCGGTATGAAGCCCAGTTGAGCGCCATTGAAAACCGGGCCTCCTGCATTATCATATGCGATGGGGCAAAGGTGTCCCGGACCATCTGTAAACTGGCAGAAGAAAAGGGCTGCGCGGTGATCTGCACCCCGGCGGATACCTATACAGTCACCCGTTCCATCAACCAGAGTATTCCGGTCAGCCATTTCATGATTAAAGAAGGTCTGATTTCATTCCGGGAGAGTGATTATGTGGCCGATATTAAACCGATTATGATGGCTAAGCGGCATCGGGATTTTTTGATTGTGGACGATGAGGACCATTATTCGGGAATGATTTCACGCCGGACATTGATTGATATGAATACGAAAAAAGTAATTCTTGTGGACCATAATGAAGTGGACCAGGCGGCGGACGGTGCGGATGAAGCGGAAATTATGGAAATTATCGACCACCATAAATTGGGCACGGTGGAGACGATTCGCCCGGTGAAGGTGCGCAATGAGCCGGTAGGATGTACGGCAACGATTGTTTACGAAATGTATATAGAGAATCAGATTCCGATTTCAAAAGAAATTGCAGGCATTTTGTGTGCGGCGATTCTCTCGGATACATTGATGTTCCGCTCGCCAACCTGTACGGAGCTGGATAAAATGGCTGCCGAACAGTTGGCGGAGATTGCAGAGATTGATATTGAAAGTTTTGCCATGAAGATGTTCGAGGAAGGCAGTCAGCTTCGAAAGAAAGCCGATTCGGAAATTTTCTATCAGGATTATAAAAAATTTGTAGCCAGTGATGTTCCTTATGGCGTCGGCCAGATTACTTCCATGAACCGGGAAGAGCTTCTGAGTGTCCAGGAACGGCTGCTGGCCTACATGGAATCGGCGATGGAGGAAACAGGGGTTCCGATGATTTTCTTTATGCTGACGGATATTCTGAAAGAGTCAACGCGGCTGCTTTTTGTGGGAAATGATGCGAAGATGCTTGTGGAAAACAGTTTCCATCAGGAGGCAGAGGCCCATTATATTGATTTGGCGGGCATGGTATCCCGAAAGAAACAGTTGATACCAAAATTGACTGCCGCATTGCAGCAGTAGCAGGAGGGGTAGAGATGAAAAAGGAAAAAATATACGTCATTGGACATAAACATCCGGACACAGATTCCATTTGCTCCGCCATTGCCTATGCTTATCTGCGGAAAAATGTGACTGGGATGAATTATATACCGGCCCGGGCCGGGGAGATTAATTCGGAGACTGCTTTTGTTCTGGACAGATTTCAGACGGAAGTTCCGATTTATATGCAGGATGTGCGTACCCAGGTGAAGGATGTACAGATTTCACCGGCTTACAGCGGACATCCGGATATGTCGATTCGCGAGGCCTGGCAGCAGCTTCAGGAGGAAAAAGTCTCAACGCTGACTATTGTGGATGATGATAAAAAGCTTCTTGGACTGATTACCAAAGGAGATATTGCGAAAACCTATATGGGCGTTTATGACAGCCGTGTACTTTCGGAAAATCGGACGCCGTATAAAAACATTCTGGAAACGCTGGATGGGGAAATGCTTGTCGGCGACCCGGAAGGGGTTGTGGAAAAGGGAAAGATTTTAATTGCGGCGGCCAACCCGGATTTGATGGAGGAATATATTGAAGACGGCGACATGGTCATGCTCGGAGACCGCTATGAGTCCCAGTTGTGCGCC
This sequence comes from uncultured Eubacteriales bacterium, assembly GCA_900549105.1. GTDB lineage: Bacteria > Bacillota > Clostridia > Lachnospirales > Lachnospiraceae > Frisingicoccus. The sequence continues at coordinate 24,103 of URND01000025.1, read as the reverse complement.
ATTGAGATGAATGCGGGATGTCTGATCATCAGTATGAATACGCAGCCGAATGATACGATTTTGAAGCTGGCTGAGGAACATCACTGCACAATTATCCGGACACCGTATGATACTTTTATAGCGGCGCGTCTTATCAATCAGAGTATGGCTATCGGTCATTTTATGGTCAAAGATATGAAAACCTTTAAAAAGGACGATTTTATTGACGATGTGAAGGAAGTTATGGCGAAAAACCGCCACCGCGCTTTCCCTATTGTGACCAATCAGGGAAAGGTTGTCGGGATGTTTACGCGCCATAATCTGATTGATTTGGATAAAAAGAAAGTGGCCCTGGTGGACCATAATGAAGCGGGACAGGCTGTGGACGGTATTTTTGACTGTGAGATTATGGAGATTGTGGACCATCATAAACTGGGCTATGTCCAGAGTATGAAACCGGTATTTTTCCGGTGTCAGCCGGTGGGCTGTACATCAACAATCATTTATTTGATGTACCGGGAAAACAAGGTGGAGATTCCGGCAAATATGGCGGGCTTGATGTGTTCGGCGATTCTCTCGGATACATTAATGTACCGTTCGCCGACTTGTACACCGTTAGACCGGATGGCCGCCGAAGCTCTGGCAAAAATTGCCGGAATCGAAGTTGAAGCCTATGCCATGCAGATGTTTGAGGCCGGAAGCGATTTGAAGAGTAAATCCGATGCGGATATTTTCTATCAGGATTTCAAGAAATTCTCGGCAGGAGATACTCAGTTTGGCGTTGGACAGATTACATCCCTCGATGCCCGTGAACTGAAAAAGATTCATGCCCGATTGGCTACGATGCTTCCAAAGGCAAAGGCAGAACATGGTTTGGATATGATTTTCTTTATGCTCACCAATATTCTGGATGAATCGACACTGGTGCTTTGTTCGGATGAGGAGGCCCTTTCAGTGGCTTCCAGATGCTTCGATGTGCCGGTGACAAAGGATGGCGACAGTGTATTTGTTGATAATATGGTATCGAGAAAGAAACAGTTTATTCCGAAAATGGTCGGAACACTGCAGGAATAGGAGATATTTATGGCGAAACAGAAATGGAAAGCGGGAAATATGGTTTATCCCCTGCCGGCGGTGCTCGTAAGCTGCGGGGATAAGGAAGGAAATGTCAATCTAATGACCGCCGCATGGACGGGGACTATCTGCTCAGAACCGCCGATGGTTTATGTGTCCATCCGGAAGGAGCGGTATTCCCATCATATGATTAAAGAAACCGGGGAATATGTCATTAATCTGACAACGGAAAAACTGGCGGAGGCCACCGATTTTTGCGGGGTGCGCTCTGGCCGGGATATGGATAAATTTAAAGAAATGAAGCTGACGCCGGTGAAGGGCGAACTTCAATATGCGCCGATGGTAGCGGAAAGCCCGGTGTCCATCGAATGTAAGGTGACTGAGGTCATGGAGCTTGGCAGCCATGATATGTTTATAGCTGAGGTGACGGCGGTTTATGTGGACGAACAGTATATGGACGCCAAGGGGACCTTCCACCTGGAAAAGGCGGAACCGCTGGTCTATTCCCATGGACAATATTACGGCGTGGGAAAACATCTGGGCGGCTTTGGCTATGCGGTTCGCAAAAAGCCTGTCAGAAAGAGGAAAAGAGGAGAGTAAAATGTTGTATCCATTTATGACCTTAAATGATGGTACGGAGATTGTACATTCCGAATTGCTAAATCGTGAAGGAAAAGAGGAAGTAAAAGTTGTCGTAGAAAAACCTGTATTTGAAGGGTTTAAGTCGGCAGAATGTTACTTGCCGGAATACAGATGGGAAAACATAAATGGTTTTTCAAAAGATGAAATAACTTTCTATCAGGATTATATAGCTACTTTGGCACATATTATCATTAGTTTGGCCGGAGAAGGAGAAAGGCGCGTTAAAATGTGTAAAAAACAGGGAGCTGTCGGTTAATAGACAGTTCTAAACAGGGAGGTATGCGACTCGAGTGGGTTGCATACCTCCTTGAAATTTTCTGTATAAAGAATCCATGTTGTATGCCATTAGTCGAAATATCAATAAATACTCTGAGAAGCAAAGATACCCTGCAGAACATGCAAGTGTTGTAAAACACGCATTTCTGCAGGGTATTTTTATTTCTTCTTTATGGGTAGGAATCGACATTAGTCGATTCCTACTTGATTTACCTGTAAAGTAGTTAATATTTTCATAAAGTATGCCACTTGACGAATACGATTACAATCAAAAAAATCAATTATAATTATACACACAGTTGCCGGATTCGTCAATGTGTCGGCGGAAAAGATAAAGAAATTAGTCTTATTAAAAATACTTATTGAGGTGTTTAAATCTTTTCAAATGAAAAACAGTATTTTTCTAAAAAGGGAAAAACGAAAGCCGTCAATTTTTCCGTCAACAAAAATTAATTAAGGAGGAATGAGCTATGCCTAAGAAGGGTGAAAATATCTATAAGAGGAAAGATGGAAGGTGAGAAGGCAGATATATTCGTTATTACGATGAAAATGGAAAAGCAAAATATGGATATGTTTATTCTAAAACCTATAATGAAGTGAAGAAAAAACTTATTGAGAAAAAGAGCCAAGTAGGGACAAAATGCGAAACATTATCAAACAAGACGATTTTATATAATGATGTACTCGATGCCTGGCTTCAATCTGCCAAAATTAATATAAAAGAATCTACATATTCTCGTTATTTCCACTTAATTGATACACATATTCGTCCTTATTTGGGAAAGTATCCGCTTTCTAAAATAAGCACTCAAATCGTAGAAGGTTTTATTGAAAAACAGCTTAATTATGGAAGATTGAAAAGCAGAGGTGCATTATCGCCTAAAACAGTTACGGATATTTTAGCAATAGTCAAAAGTTCGATGGAATATGCAAAATATAATAATTTGAATGTGATGTGCAATCTCGGAAAGCTTACGGTGAAGAAGAAAGATAGAGAAATGAGGGTCTTAAGCCGAGCGGAGCAAGAGGCACTGATTCGAACATTGTTACAAGATATGGATTCGTGCAAGTTTGGAATCTTATTATCTCTTTATACAGGAATTCGTATTGGAGAATTGTGCGCATTGCAATGGGATGATATCTGTATAGAAAGTTCTACTTTAAAGGTTAGAAAAACTATGCAGCGTATTCAGAATACCAATATTGATGCAGAAGCAAAAACAAAAGTAATTATTACAGAACCCAAAAGCCAATGCTCAATCAGGGAAATTCCTTTACCTCAGTTTATTATCAACATTGCAAAACAGTTTCAAAATAATCCACAAGCATACATCCTCTCTGGTGAGGAAACTAAATATGTTGAGCCACGAACAATGCAAAACAGATTTAAATCATTTATTGTGCAGAGCGGAATAGATGATGCGAATTTTCATGCACTTCGTCATACTTTTGCAACAAGGTGTATAGAGGTGGGATTTGAACTGAAAAGTTTGAGCGAAATTCTCGGACATGCAAATGTAAATATTACACTCAATCGATATGTTCATTCATCCTTTGACTTAAAATTCAGTAATATGAATAAACTCTCATTTCCAGATTAAAGCCGTCATTATTCCCGTCTTTAAATTATGAAAAGCCCTTATTTTTCCAGATATTCTATGTCAATATCGTCAAGTGGCATACTTTACGAAAATTACGAAGCTACAGTGAAAGTAAGTAACAAATTGGTGAAAAAATAATTTTATTTGTTTTTTTCACTAATATTTTTGTACTAAGAGGTACGGGTTTGATGAATGGAAAAATTATTAGAGGAATAAGAATAAGGATAAAAGATTGTTGGCTTACTGCAAAAGTCAAAGTTTCGTCAGATTTAGTTATTAATACTAATCAGTATGACCTTTTATCTCGAAAATATAACTATGGATTTTTAAAATTAAATAATACCAAAAGAAATAAACTTGAGTTTACTGGCCCAAAAGGAATTAGTTTGTATGATAGATTAAAGAGTCCGATTTGTGAATATGACTTTTTCTTTATTTTGGAACAATTCATTGACGTTACCCAAAAACTTGAAAAAATAGGTTTATCTCGCAGTAATTTGCTGCTTGACATGAAGTATATTTTTTTCAATGAATGTACAAAAGAATTGTATTTTATATATTTACCTGTAGCAACTCCCCATGACGGTGAGGATATTTTGGATTTTATTGAACAAATTATATATTCTGTTAAACCGGAGGAAGCAGATCCGAAGTATCTGTCAAATTTTAGTTATTTTATCAAGAAACTTAATGAATTTGATGCGAGTAAAATTGAGTCATATATTTGTACAGTAGACAGAAATATTGTAAAAACCATCAAAAAAGTAGACTTGGAAAACCCTATAGCGAATATTGTGGATGATGAGCAAACGGATTTAATGGAAGATGATGAAAGAACAGATTTGATGAATGAAGATGATGAAAAAACAGATTTGTTTTTTGATGATGAAAGCACTTGCTTGTTAGATGATGAGGCAACGGAACTTTTTTCTGAAAATGATGAAAGGGAATTGTTTAATGAGAAAAGGATGGGGATGCCTAAATATCCGATATTAATTAGAACTTTAACAGAAGAGATTATTAGAATTAATAAGCCAGTATTCCGTATAGGAAAAGAGGAAAACTGTGTTGATTATATTGTAACCAATAATATAGCAATCAGTCGAAGCCATGCGGATATTATCAGCAGGGGTGACAGATATTTTGTTTTTGATTTACGTTCCAAAAATAAGAGCTATATTAACAACAGGGTTTTGCCGGCTGAGCAGGAAGTGGAAATATTTAATGGAGATGTGCTAAAACTTGCTAATGAAGAGTTTTTGTTTCAAGTGTAAATTTTAAGAGAAAGTAATGAGTGATAAAAATGCGGTATGAGGCGGTTGCTGAATCTAATATGGGAACTGTGAAAGGTACTAATCAGGATAGTGTTCTGATTAAACATACCACATATAGGAACAAAGAAGTGCTGATGGCTATTATTTGCGATGGTATGGGAGGCCTCTCGAAAGGGGAAATTGCCAGTGCGATTGTTGTTCGGGAATTTGAGAAATGGTTTGATGTGAAATTATTTGATGAGCTTAAAAATGTTGATATGGCTGTCATTGGCGGTAAATGGTCGTTGCTCCTTAAAACATTGAATATTCAGATTCGAGAATACGGTCAGGAATTCGGGGAAAGATTAGGAACGACTTTTACAGGCGTTTTGTTTGTAGAAGAAAAATTTTTAGTAGTCCATGTGGGGGATACGCGCATGTACTATATTGGTTCTTGTTTAGAGCAGATGACATGTGATCATACTTATGTTGCAAGAGAAATATTGAAGGGAAGACTTACTCCAGAGCAGGCTAGAACGGATAAAAATCGGAATATGTTACTGCAATGTGTCGGGGCATCTAAAATGATAGAGCCTCAAATCATCCAGGGCGAAGTGAAACAAGGTTTTTATATGTTATGTTCTGACGGATTTCGGCACAGGGTAACGGAAGATGAAATTTATGAGTTTTTGAATTTTAAATTGTTGAAAAACAGGCAGATGATGATAAAACAATGCCAGAATTTGATTAAACTGATTAAGCAGCGGGGAGAAAAAGACGATATTTCGGTGGTTTTGATAAAAATTTTTCCCGATAATAAATATCGTGAAAATAATATATTAGATGTTTTCAGAAGAAGGATAGATTCATTATTGTTTGGTTGGAGGGGTGATTGAATGGAATGGGGAACAAATGAAATACTGTTTTATGGCGGCCTTATTCTTGCTGGAGGTTCTTTGCTGTTGACAGTTATATATTTTTGTATATATAAAATGAAATCTATGCGGCTTAGAATTCAACTGGATGCAGAGTATGGGCAAAAGGATAAAAAATAATTTATAGTTTATGGATAAAAATGAGGCGAGAAGATTGTTATGTCTAAATTAATAGCGTCAACCTATGAGGTGATTGAAAAAATTGGTTCAGGCGGAGGGGGCAATGTCTATCTTGCAAAACATCAGCGTCTGGGGAAAAAAGTCGTTTTAAAAGCTGACAAGCGTAAAATTACGGCCCGACCAGAATTGTTGCGGCGTGAGGTTGATGTGCTGAAAGAATTGAGTCATTCATATATCCCCCAAGTATACGATTTTTTTATAGAAGATGATATCGTTTATACGGTAATGGCTTACATTGAGGGAGAAAGCCTGGACAGGCCTTTGAAAAGAGGAGAAAAGTTTTCACAACCCCAAGTGATTAAGTGGGCGAAGCAGTTGTTGGAAGCGCTTGAGTATTTACATAGTCCAACCCATGGTACTCCGCCACGCGGATATGTGCATAGTGATATTAAACCGGCAAATATAATGCGTACGCCATATGATGATATTTGTCTGATAGATTTTAACATTACGTTAGCTCTCGGAGAGGAGAATGTAGTTGGATGCAGTGCAGGATATGCGTCGCCGGAACACTATGGATTAGATTTTTCTTCTTTTGGGAATAGCACTGCTACAATCGATGATAATGAGACAGTAACGATGCTTGACGAAACAGAGACATTAACTATGTCGTCTGCAAAATCAAATTCAAGTGTCAGGAAAATAGTGCCGGATATTCGCTCAGACATATATAGTGTTGGTGCAACTCTATATCATTTGCTGAGCGGAAAAAGACCAGCCCGAAATGCAATGGAGGTTGCACCGCTTTCAAGTAAGGAGTTTAGTCCTCAAATTGTAAAAATTATTTCAAAGGCCATGAATCCGAACCCTGATTTAAGGTATCAAACGGCTGGTGAGATGTTACAAGAATTATCTCATTTGCATGACAATGATATTCGGGCAAAACGGTTAAAGAGAAGTGGTCTGATTGGAGGGGCTATTCTGTCTTTAATGTTTCTAGTGGGAGCAGTGATGGCGTTTATAGGGCTGAAAAGAATGGAGGTTGTAGAGAGCTGGTTAAAGCTGGCCGGATATTCGCAAACGGCATTAGCTGATGGAAATTCAATATCTGCAACAGAGTATGCGTTACAGGCCCTGCCGACACAAAAAAATCTTTTTATGCCTGCTTATATTCCGGAGGCTCAGAAGGCATTGTCAGATGCCCTGGGCATATATGATTTATCCGATGGATTTAAAAAGCACAAAGTTGTTGAATTGCCAAGCAATCCATTGTATATGGTTCTTTCTGAAAATGGAGAAACGGCTGCTTGCCTGTACTCGGGGTATGTTGCAGTTTTTAATACTGAAACAGCAAATATCATTGTGACATTACCGGCGGATAAATCTGCATTATCTGAGATAGAATATTTGACTGATGACATCATCGTTTATGCCGGAATTAATGGTATAACGGCCTATAATATTGCAAGCAATGAAACACTGTGGGAAGGCCGTCCCGCTACGGCAATTAGTTTATCTCAGGATGGAAAGACGGTGGCAGCAATTTATAAAGATGAAAGTACAGCAACCATTTACGATGCCGTCACCGGAAATATAAAATGCGAAGTGGATTTTCAAGGAAAATGTCAAAGAGTAACGCTCAATGATAGTTTTGCTAATCCTAAAGATAACTTGTTTGAAATAAATGCCGATGGAACGTTGTTGGGAGTGAGCTTTGCCGATGGAACGTTGGAAATCTATGATTTGACTAATTCTGGAAGCGGTATGGAAATTTTTGATAATACATCTGGTTATACGCATTTTGAAGGGGGCTTTTATGAACAATATATGGCCTTTTCGGCCACAGGGTCCAAAGGTTCAGTGTTTGCGGTGATAGATACTATTGCAAAAATGCAGACAGGTGGTTTTGAATCCGATGGATATTTTGGTGTTAAAACGAATAAAAATGGTATCTATGTTCAAATGCAGAATTTGCTGGTTAAGATTCATCCGGATACTGGAGAGCAAACACCTTTAGTAACGACCTCTGAACACCTTTTTCGATTTGCCATAAGTGATACGTACACGTTAGCTACCTCTGATGAATTAGTTATGTTTTTTGATGCGGCATCAAATATGATTGCCAGTTTTGAAGAAGAGGAAACAGGAGATTTTGTCCAGTTAGCCAATGGTGTGGCATTAATCGGCAGTATGGATATGCCTAAAATCAAAATAATGAAGTGTGAGGATTATTCCAGATTAAATGTGTTTTCATATGATCCTTCATATGCCCATGATGAAGCGAGGATTAGCGCTGATGGGCAACGGATTATGCTTTTTTCATATAAACAATTTAGAGTATATGATATTAACGGTACGATGATAAATGAAGTAAATATTCCGAATGCAGACATGGTGTATGATCAGCAATTTGTCAGAGTAGACAATGATTCGTATTTAGAGGTTACTTATAACGATGGGACGCTTCTCACATTCAATGCAAGAGATGGAAATTTAGTTTTGGAGGAAAATATTGAAAAACCTGATTTGTCCTTATATGAAGAATTTTATACGGATTCTTTGAAAATTGAGTCGCCTCTTCATGGATTGCCGACCGTTTATGATAAAGAGACCGGAGAGTTTGTGTGTGAATTAAGTGGAGAGGGATATCTTACTTACATAACACAAGTTGGAAATTATATTGTTGCCCAATATGTTACAGTAGATGACTATCAGTATGGAGTTCTTTTAAATGACAAATGTGAAGTCATTGCTGATTTACCGTATTTAAGCGATATTGTTGGTGATGAACTATATTTTGATTATCCATCAGGAAATATGAGGAAATCTCGGATTTATAGTATAGATGAACAAATAAAAATAGCACAGGATGTGCTGAGGGGAGGACAATAGCATGAAGAAAATAAAACGTCATCTGGCATTAATACTTGCATTGCTGTTGATAGTATCTGCATGTATAGGAAATGGTTCAGCGGTGGCTTTTGCAACAGAATCGTCTTCTGATATGGCGACAGAAGATGTAGAGTTTGGAAGTAACGAGGTAACAAAAGAAACGGAGGCGGCAACAGAAGAAAAAGAGGTTGATACAGAGGAAACTGAAATGACGAGGGAAACTTCTGAATCTGGCGAAACTGATTTGAGATTGGAATCAGAATATGAAAGTGCAGAAGAAGAGTGTATTTTGAACATGGAGGCCATAGAAGAGGTTGTGAGCCTTTTTGAAGAATTACCTGCAGCTTCTGATTTAGAGAATATGACACCAGAAGAAGTTAATGAAGTTATGCAGCGGACACAGGAAGCGATGGACGCATTTGATGCGTTTAGTTATGATGAGGGTGAATTTTTTATAAACAATTATTCCGAACTTTATAATGCAGTAATGAATGATTTAGGAACTGTATTAGCTGATATGTTTAATGGTGATGCTCAGGTTACATCTTTGTTGCCGTTAGAAGAAAGTAAGGCCTATTTGCTTCTCTATGGATATCAAAAAGATACTTTATCATCTATGTCTGTAGACACTATGCTCGATATGCTTAAGGATTCGGATGGTAATAGAATTCAAATAGCAAGTGAGGCTACAACTGTCTGGAAATATACAAAAGATAGTACAGATGGAATGGAAGAGTATAGTAGGTATAATATTGGAAAGAATGAAACAATTAATATATATCCTGGAGATGGAATAGAGACTTTTCAGTTTGAAATTATTATTGGATGCAATGGTCAGTTGAACACCAACAATAAACGATATAGTGTAACAGCTTATTTGACAGAAAATTTTGAGGATGATATTGACATTGAAATTTATTTACAGAATGAAGATAATACTCGAACAAAAGAAGTTCCGGATGATTGTAAAGAATGGGTTTTTGAACATAGTGATGATGATGCTACCGAAGAGATAGTATTTGATTTATCATTTGGAAATTCGATTGCAGGGTCATTAGCAGAGCATGGAACCGTGTTGTTAAATATCAAATCAAAATTGGCACAAAACCCTAGAGTCAATGTGGAAATTTACCCTGTTCTAGTATACGATTTTGGTTATGTAACAATAAAAGACCCGATAGCAGACCAAATTTTGAACCAAAATATGGAAGTGCCTGGTACAGGATATGCAATTCCTGGTGAAAAAAATACAGATACGACTTTTCAAATTGTAACTTATGTTGATGGCGTAGAATATAGTAAAAAGTATATCTGTGTAAGATATTGGAATTGGTATCCATCTCATCAAGGAACATTGTTTTCTAAGCAGGACGAAGCAAAAGAAACTGTTTTTGATGATATAATTACTGGATTTGATGCGAAGTCGCATATTTCAGAAATAACATTTGAATTAAAACCAGATATACCTGCCAATAACGAATATTACTTTGACTATGACTTTGTGATGCAAAAAAACTTTGGTGGAACAGCAGACATAACAAATTATGATTCTATCGTGAAAAAAGTTGTCATTGGACACTATGATTCAATAGAGGAAGCAGAAGCAGCAGGAGCAATAGATGTCACAAGTGATATATTAAACAATGGGTACTTGGCTAATTATAGTGGTAATGGTATGGATTTTACTGTTTTTAAGTATTACAGATTATCGACCAGTTTCCCGCTCATTTATGATACTCTTGCTGACAAAATTAGTGTCAAAGTGATTGAAAATTCAAATTTGTGGAAGGAGTTTACTGAGAAACCAATTATTGGTGCGGCTGATTTATGGTTCAGGATTACTGGGGCAAAAGACAGTGATGGAAACGATTATGATACATATATCATAGAAAATGGAAAGAATATCAACATTGATACAATGTACGGTTATGGTTATCAGACAATTTTCATCAATCAGGATGTGGATAGTTTTATTCCGACATTTTGGAAGGCAAATGAGGAGGCCATTTCCATCGATAAGATTTATGCAAATGGTTCCGAATTTAAAGAGGGGTCGGCGCTTTCATTTCCTGATGGAGAAAATGTACTTGATGCAACTTTCAGTGTAATTATTACAGATAAAAATGGAACCCATCCAAAGAATTATGATGTAACTTTTGTGAAAAAGGCATCAGGGCCGCAGTTGTATGTTGCGGGGCCGCTTGCGCCAGAGGTTCGATCAGTATTTTTGGATGAATATCATGAGAATAAACATGATATATTTATTGCCAATATTGGGGACGAGCCATTAACCAATCTTTGGCTTGATTTGGATGCAACCAATGTGGAATTAGACGATTATTGGATGGTTGGCGGTGAGGGTAATAATACATTATCTGCCTGCCCGGAAAACTTTTCTCTTGAATTAGATTCAACCACTTATGGAGAGCTTTCTAATGTGGCGAAGATAAGGCTGGTTCCGCCTTCCTCGGGTAAAGGCGGCGAGATTCAGGGAAGCTTGAAAATCTATTCTGGTGAAGAGGGGAATGCTGCAAATTCGGAACTGCTTGCAACGATTAATCTGTCTGACCTTGCACAGAATCCGGAAATAACCACTCAGAAAATAGATGAGGCCGTTAAATATGTTCCATATTCCTGTCTGATTACTACAAACAATATGTATGATTGGGTTGATGTATCTTATGAATTGACAGAAGGAAGTTTGCCGGATGGGATCGAATTGATAGAGGAAACCGGTGAATTATATGGCGTGCCAACAGTGACAGGGACATTTACATTTACGGTGAGCACCTATTTTGAAAGTACGAGTGAAAATTATGCTTTCGAACCATCAAGTGTCAAACTCACATTAACAGTAAATGAGAACACAGATGATAATGTTTTTAATGCAACGGACATTGCCGAGAATTATAGTATTTTAAATTCCATCGGAGTAGATAATGCGGGTGATCACCATTATATTCTTGAAGAGTCTGCGGATACGGTATTTCGTTCAGAAGGTGAACTGAAACAATTCGTAAACTTATGGCTGAATGGCGTTTTGCTGGAGCCTGGTGTGGATTATATTGCAGAAAGCGGCAGTACAAAGATTACCATTAAAGCTCAGACCTTTGACAGTGATAAGACGAGAAAGGATGGCCAGAGAAATACGATTGCTGCAGAATTCCGTACAACGGATACGGGAAGTAAGAATGATAAGAATAATAGCAATGAGTTGAGAAGAACTTCACAGAATTTTTACATTGAAAAGCATACACATTCTTATGATGGTGGAACAATAACTAAAGCACCGACGTGCAGTGAGACTGGTGTGAGAACATATACCTGCAATACTTGTGGAAATAAATATACGGAGACAATTGCTGCATTGGGTCATTTTTCCGGGGAAGGAAAAGTGACAAAAAAAGCAACTTGTACGGATAATGGTGAAAAATCTTATTTTTGCATCCGGTGCAATACGTTAATGCGGACAGAAGCCATCATTGCGGTTGGCCATGATTATTCGGTAAAAATTACACAGGGCGGCGATTGTAAAACAGATGGTATAAAAACATATACCTGCAAAAATTGTGGGGATTCTTATACAGAAACAATAAAAGCCACAGGGCATAAATATGTTGTTGAGGTAACAATAGAGCCGACAGAAACAACAGATGGATTGAGAACGTTTACTTGTTCTGTTTGCAACGATAAATTTACGGAGGTTATACCGGCTCTCGGTGATGGGACGCATTTGCATACTTACGATGAGGGAAGCGTAATCAAGGAGGCAACTTGTCTTGAAAATGGAATGATGGCATACACATGTACACAATGCGGCGCCATTAAGCAAGAAACGATTCTTTCCAAAGGACATAACTATAGCGAGGAAGTTGTCACAGAGGCTACCTGTACTGAATCAGGATTGAAAAAACTCACATGCGTTAATTGCGGGGATTCGTATACAGCGATAATAGCGGCTAAAGGACACAGTTATGATCAAGGCGTTGTTACGAAGCAGCCAACAAACACGGAAACAGGAATAAAAACGTATACTTGTTCTGCTTGTGGAAACAGCTATACAGAAGTTACACCTATGATAAATAGTACGCCAGTGTATGGAGGACTGAATAATCCTGGCGTAGAAACTGCGGTTCCAAATAATCAGGTAGCGTGTATTGTTCGCCTTATTGATTCAAACGAGAATCCAATAGGCAACACAGCCGTTGAATTGCATTCAACACCTCAATGTTTTGTGACAGATTCAAATGGATATGTGCGCTTTAGTGCAGTTGATTTTGGAGTACATACATTATATGTATCTAATGCGGATGGCGAAAGAATATCGAAGGAGTTTCGTTTGGCATCTGGAAATTCTACATCTTTGGAAGGGGATGTAATTACCGCAGAGCCTGGAACGGCAATTGTGCTAACGGTTGTTTTTGATGGTAATATGCTTGAGATAAAAGACGTGCAAAGGAGTGGCTCACCTGAGACGGGAGATAACAGTGCGCTTGTTTTCTGGTATATTCTGATGCTTGTCTCATTGGGATGTATTGTTGTTATGTCTTATTTCAGCATAAAAAAGAAGATTTCAAACAGACATTAAAGTTTTTTTGAAACAAACGGGAATAACAATACTCAGATGAAGGGTGGTAAATATAGTGAATACATTATTTGAAAATAGGTTGCCGGAAAAAATAAATTGTGGAAATAATTTTGCTTATGTTGTAAATGACAGCAGTGTTTTTCTTCATACTGAGTATAAAGTGTTACAAAGTCAGGCGGAGGGTTTGTTTGTTAAATGTATGAAAATGCTCTATAACGGGAAGATACAATTTTATTATATGGTTAATGACCGTAGATCTTTGATGGATATGCTTCCCACCTTGGACGCAGACAATTTTATAACAATAGTTGCTAATTTGTTCTCAGACATTATTGAGGTTAAAAATAATGGGTTTTTAACCTGCCAGAGTATTGATATTTCAGTTGCACATATTTTTGTTGAACCCGCAACATATAAGGTAAGTTTGGTATACCTGCCTATAGGGCAACGATTATTTACTGATATGCCGTCGTTTGAAAGTCAGCTTAGGGCTAATTTTGTTAAATTGATTCAAAGTACCTCATCGCTGTCTTCTTCAAAAACGATGCAGCTTGCCGAGAATTTGATGAATGGGATGATTTCGTTGGAGAATCTTCACTCTAAAATCAGAAGAGCTGCTTCTATTGAGAGCAGAGCAACCATAAGAGGCCGAAACGAGATTCCTCATAAAAATAATGAGAAATTAAAGCTGGTGGCAACAAACTCTCCGGCCCCGTTTGAGATTTATGTAACGAAGAATGAATTTATCCTGGGTAAAAAGCAGGAGATGGTTGATGGCACTTTGTCTTTTAACAGGATGATAAGCCGGGTACATTGTAAAATTATTCGTCAGGGGAATCAATATGCAGTTGTTGATCTTGGAAGTGCAAATGGAACATATTTAAATAAAATGCGTTTGCAGCCAAATCAGCCGTGTCCAATAAAAAATGGGGACAGACTTCGATTAGCAAATAGTGAATTTCAGGTATCTATCGAATGAGGAGGTGTGCGGGTAATGGCTAAAGCCAGAATTTTGATTGCAGATACGGATTTGAATTATATAGCTCCGCTACAGCAAAAATTTGCCGAAGAATATTTCGAAAAGGTCGATTTGGAAATTATAAGCGAACGCGATTATTTTGAGCGATTTTTTGCTTCTCCTCAAAAAGCAGATATATTGATTGTGTCGGAGGAATTATATGCGCCGGCGCTCCAGCGCCATAATATTACCAATATCTTTGTGATGACGGAGCAATATTCTCAAAATGAAACAGAGAATCTCCAGATTAATCAAATATACAAGTATACAAATATAAATAATATTTTTAATGATATTGTTGGAAAAAGTGCAATTATGTTAAAAGGCCTAAATGCAGTAAGGAAAGAAACGCAAATTATTCTGGTGGATTCTGGCTGTGGGGGCGTTGGAAAAACAACGATAGCCCTCGGGATAAGTGCATGCTTAAATAAAAATAACAAGAAAGTGCTTTATATGAATGCGTCTCGCTTACATACATTCCAAAATATGCTTTCAGATATGAGCGCTGTAACATCTATGGAGGTATACACAAAACTTGTGCAATCTCCTGATAATATTTATCCCGAGATCAGACATATTCTTCGAAATGAAGGCTTTAGTTATCTTCCGCCATTTCGGGCAGCATTGATGTCTTTAGGCATAGAATATTCGATTTTTCAGCGTATTGCTGTATCTGCAAAAGAAGCAGGAGAGTTTGAATATATTATTATTGATGCAGATACGGTTTTTGATGCAGATAAAGCGAGCCTTATGGATGTGGCGGACAAGATTATTATAGTGACGGGGCAAACTAAAGCGGCTGTATATGCTACGAATGTTCTTGCTTCAAATATTAATGGCGCTTATAGCGAGAAATATATATATATTTGTAATGATTTTGATGAAGACAAGCAGAATTTTTTGATTTCACCCGATATATTGAAAAAATTTAGTGTTGCAGAATATGTAGGACATTTTCCGCACTATGAGCAATTTAAGGCAAGTGCGCTGGCAGATGTGAGCGATATAAAGAAAATAGCGTATTTGGTGGAGTAAGAGGTGCGATTATGGAGAAGGAAACAATAATAATTATTTTTAATAATTGCAAGGCGGGCTTTAGTGCTGATGTGGAGGTTCCATTGGATATTACGGCTATGGAATTAGTTATTGGACTGAATACAGCATATGGGTTGGGAATTGATATTACAGATATAAAGAACTGTTATCTGAAAGCAGAAAATCCTATAGCTCTTTTAAGGGGAAATAAGACATTGTTTCAATATGGAATTCACAACGGCAGTATCATTAGCTATACAGAATAGGAGTTCGGGCTATGGAGAATAGATATAAAATTATCATCTCAGGTAAAAATTTGTATAAAGAGTTCGAGATTCCTGAGGATAAACAGGAATTTAAAATCGGAACCAATATGGGAAATGACTTCAGGCTATATAAGGATTTGTTTTTCGAGCCAATTGAATTAGTGTTTACACAGACGGGGGAAACATGGTCATTGGTTTGTCCTGAAAATCTCTATGTATCTACTGGGGACAGTCGGAAACTTATGGCGATGACATTGAAACATGGAGATATATTTACAGTAAAATATCAGGAATCGGATAATGATGTTTTTGTTTTTGAATTTTTGATTGATTTTGATAGTGAAAAAAGAAAATATGAAAGAGCTATTGATGTTTCTGGAAGAACCAGGATACAAATAGGATCGGATACCCATAGCCACATTGTATTAAATAGTTTGTTTATAAAAAATGATTTGATTGAACTGCAACGTTTGAAAGATGATTATACGTTGAAGGTTGAACAGACCACTTATGGTGTTTATTGTAATGGCATGAAAGTCTGGAATAGCTGCACTATAAAGAATGGAGATTTTTTTTCGGTTTCTGATTATATTTTTTATTATAAAGATGAAATTCTGTGGACTGAAATTCGGGATGATATGTTGTTGAACGGATTCTCTTTTCGAGACTATCCGAATCCAAATAATTATCCAAAGTTTAGCCGCAATACAAGGTTAAAAACAGTGTTGAATACGGAGAAGATAGAGATTCTTGATCCTCCGTCAAAACCTCAAAAAACCAGGTCAAATCTGCTGATTAGTCTGATTCCGTCACTCGGAATGTTATTGACATCAGGTTTGATGGCATCTATGGGTGGAAGCATGGTGATTTTTAGCCTTATATCCGGTGGTTTGGCCATTGTTACAGCAATACTTACTGCCATTCAGAATAAATTTGATTTTAAGAAAGAATGTAAAGAAAGAATTGAGAAGTATCAAAAGTATGCGGATAACAAGAGGATTGAAATAACACAGTATAGAAATGAAGAGAGGGAAACTCTTGAACGTAAATATATTGATTTGAAAACAGAGCAAACGTTGTTTGAAAATTTTTCAACTACGTTGTTTGACAGACAAAGGGATGATGAAGATTTCCTCCAGGTGCGTTTGGGTTCTGGGAGTATTAAAGCAGCTCGAAACATTGAATATAAAAAGCAGGAACGTTTGGAAATAGAAGACGACCTCCAATTAATTCCGGAGAATCTCTACAAAGAGTTTTTTATTTTGCCGGAAGCGCCGGTTATGTGCAACTTTAAAAATGCTAATTCCATTGGGATTGTTGGTGATGAAAAATATCGTTTTGCAATAATGAAAAATATTATCATAGATATTTGCGCAAGGCAGTATCATGAGGATGTTCAGATGTTTTTTATAGCTCTTCAGGAACACAAGGATAAGGTGAAATGGTTAAGATTTTTACCGTATGTTTTTAATGAAACGACAAATTCCCGTAATATTGCCTGCGATGATGAGAGTAAAAACAGAGTATTTGATTTTCTCTTTAAGGAACTTTCTCAGCGTGAGAAAGGAGAAACAGGAAAGCATCTCATGGTTTTCTTTTATGATGAATATGGTTTTAAGACCCATCCGATTTCAAAATTTACCGAAAAATTAAAGGAACTTTCGGCCACTTTTATATTTATGGCAGATAAAAAAGGAGATATTCCGCAGGGGTGTTCATCTTTGATTTTTATGAATTCGAGTTCTTCAGGAACTCTTGTAGAAACTGAGAATCAGGATGAAAAAATTGAGTTTACATATAACAGCATTGACGATACGGCGGCCAGAAGGATTATAGATTTATTAGCCCCGGTATATACAGAGAAAATATCTTTGGAAGGTTCGCTTACAAAAAATATTTCTTTATTCGAAATGCTAAATATATTAAGCGCTGATGATCTGAATTTGAAACAAAGATGGAAAAATTCAAGAGTGTCTCAATCAATGGCCGCGCCAATTGGTGTAACGAAGAGCGGGATTGTTTATCTGGATTTGCACGATAAAGCTCATGGCCCGCACGGTTTAGTTGCCGGCACCACGGGATCGGGAAAATCAGAGGTGCTTCAGACATATATTTTGTCTATTGCGACTATTTTTCATCCTTATGAAGTATCCTTTGTGATTATTGATTTTAAGGGTGGCGGAATGGCAAATCAATTTAAGAACCTTCCGCATTTATTAGGTGCAATTACGAATATTGACGGCAAAGAGATGGAACGTTCCCTCAAGTCGATTAAAGCCGAGCTTCGGAAGAGACAAAAGCTTTTTGCAGAAGCGGAGGTCAATCATATTGATAAATATATTCAGGAATATAAAGCTGGAAAGGTGGATATACCTATTCCGCATTTGATTTTGATCGTAGATGAGTTCGCGGAACTTAAGGCAGAACAACCTGAATTTATGAAAGAACTGGTTTCGGCAGCCCGTATTGGACGAAGTTTGGGAGTTCATCTCATACTTGCAACACAGAAACCGTCAGGGCAGGTTGACGATCAGATTTGGAGTAATTCAAAGTTTAAATTATGTTTAAAAGTACAAAGCCAGGAGGATAGTAACGAGGTGTTGAAATCCCCTCTTGCTGCAGAGATAAAAGAACCTGGACGCGCATATTTGCAGGTAGGCAATAATGAGATTTTTGAACTGTTCCAGTCTGCCTATAGCGGCGCTCCGGCAAAAATGATTGATGCAAATATTAAGGAATTTTCCCTGTATGAAGTAAGTGAATCCGGCAGAAGAACCAGGATATTTGTGCAGGAAAAAAGAAAAGTGGATTGCGATACCCATACTCAATTAGATGCCATAGTCGATTATGTAAGTAAATATTGTGAGCAGAATAGAATTGAGCGATTGCCGGATATTTGTCTTCCGCCATTACCGTCAATCATTGAGTATCCAAGAACACTCATAAAGGCAGGAGCAATGGTTGAAATTGGGATATGCGATGATCCGGATAATCAGATTCAAAAGGCTGTATCCATGGATTTGGATAACAAACATACACTTATTATTGGTTCAGCCCAAAGCGGCAAAACCAATATGCTGCAAAGTATTATTCGAACGATAGCTTCGTCATCCTCGCCGGATGAAGCAATAATGTACATCCTTGATTTTAGTTCTATGGTGTTAAAGAATTTTGAAGCGCTTAATCATGTTGGCGGTGTTGTCTGCGCAGCGGAAGATGAGAAACTGAGGAATCTTTTTAAGTTATTATTTTCGGAGATATCTGTCAGAAAAGAAAAACTTGTTTCTGTGGGAGTGAGTTCGTACGCATCTTATATTGAAGCCGGATATAGGGATATTCCACATATTTATCTTTTGATAGATAACTTGACGGCTCTTATTGAATTGTATCTTGAAGATGATGACAGCTTACTCAATATTATTCGAGAGGGTATCGCGGTAGGAATCTCTGTCATTGTTGCAAATTCCCAGATTATGGGGATTGGATACAGATATATATCAAACTTTGCAAATAAGATGTCATTCCACTGTAATGATAATAACGAGTATACAAATATTTTCGAACATCCAACTTTACAGCCGGATGATATTGCCGGAAGATGTGTGTTTGAGATGGATAAATGTATGCTTGAGTGTCAGACGTATTTAGCATTTGGCGGGATGAAGGAAATAGAGAGAGTACGAAACATGCATGAATTCATTCAGAAAATTAATGATAAGTGCGCTGATATGAAAGCTAAAAAAATTCCGTGTATTCCATCTGTTTTGACTGAAGAATCATTGATAAATGATTTTAAAGCAGAGGCTGATGGATATAAACTACCGGTGGGACTTACATATAACGAGGTAGAGCCCTTTTATTTGGATTTATCCCGGCTTGGAATTATGGGATTATGTGGTAAAGAAAATACTGGTCACAATAATTTTGTACAATATGTTTTGGAGGCCCTTGAGTCAAATAGAGAACAATATCCGGTTCGAGTTGCAATTTTTGATGATGCTTCACGCAAGTTTGGCAATTTTAAAGACAGTGAGATAGTGGATGTCTATTCGCTAAATGTTGAGCATATCACCCAAGTGGTTTCTTCATGGTATGCTGTGCTCAGTGAAAGGTATGAAAGGCTTATTGCAGAAGGAGACATTGGCGGAAATACTGAATTGTTATTGATGATTGTGCAGAACAATGATATTGCCAGAAAAATTGGCGGCGATTTTGACCTGATGGAACAGTTTAATGAAATGATTTCCAGGTATAAAGGGTTAAATTTTGCTGTTATATTCACTAATTATCAAAATACGTCTCTTTCCTATGATGCGCCAGAGCCACTGCAGATTATTAAACAAAACCAACATCTGATATTTTTCCAGAATTTGGATGAATTAAAAGTTTTTGAAGCTCCTTATGAGGAGATTAAAGCTAATCGCAGACATCTTGAAGTTGGTGATGCTTACTACATACAAGATAATATGTTTACTAAACTTAAGTTAGTGAAAGCAAGGAGTGAAGATTCACAGTAAATGTAATAAATCGGCCATTGGTGGATTTATATATATTTTTTAAAAGGAGGAAAAACAGATGGCAAACCAAATAAGAATGACACCTGACACTATGAGAACGAGGGCTGGCCAGACGGACAAGCAGGCGGAAGCTATGCAGAATCTGATCAATGCGATGGACAGACTGCTTACAACACTTAAAGGTGAATGGGAAGGCGATGCAATGAGAGGCTACGAGGATAGATATAACAAGATTAAACCTTCCTTCAAAAATGCAAAAGATTTGCTGGATGAGATTGCGCATAATCTCAGAGAAACAGCAAGGATTGTAGAAGAGACAGACAGAAATATTGCAAGCCAGTTTAGAAGGTAAGCACAAATATGTTGAGGCAGTGGTGACTTCCTGTTTTTATAAAATAGTAATTCACCATTGCCGAAATATGTTTATAAAAAATTATTCTATTTTTAAGTTAGGAAAATATCTGCTGAAAAGGCAGTTGAAATATACCTACATTTTCTAGGAGGTACAAGTATATGACTAAGCAGCAGGTTCGCAATAATATTCGTTATAATGAAAATTTAGTGGCGTCTTATACAAATACAATAAGTAGTTTAAACAGAAAGGTTAATAGTTTAAATAATGAGATTAATCAATTAAACTCACAAATAAGTCAGTTGCGGACAAAAGTTAGAAATCGGGAGTCTCAAATACGGGAATTAAATCAGTTAAAGAATAAATATCAAAGATTACTGAATGATTTTGCAAAGAGGCAGCTTCAACGAAAAAACAAACTCAGCCAGAATTTTTCTCAAAAACCAAATGTAAAGTTTATGGCATCATACATAAAGGGAATGGGGGCATTATTGTCCGGAAATGAATATCGGAATGCCTATAACGGATTGAATGCGGCGATAATAAAGATATCAAATACAATTAAATCTATTCAAAGAGAAATTGATGGATTAAATAGAGATATCCGATTAAAAGAAAATAATATAAGTTCTAAACGAAGATGCATAAATTCTTATCAAGAGCAAATCCGAAGAACAGACTCCGATTTGGCTTATAGAAGACGAAGAATCAGTTATTGGAAAAATCAAATGAGATATGCAGTTTAAATATGGAGGTATTGCTATGGCCAGTAATGAATTAATCATTGACGATGATTATTGTAAAAAAATGGGTTCATTTTATGTGAAGCAGGGAGAACAGATGGATGCCCTCATTGCAGATTATATTTCTATCCTTGAGGAAGTGAAAAGTAAAGGGATTATAAGTGGAAATGTGTCTCAAGCATTGGCGGCATATATTAATTATGTAAAAAAATTAAAAAAACAAATCGGTCGCGTTTCAACTCCGATTAAAACCGAAATTGACAGATTTCTGGCCAAGGTGGATTCCGAGGACCAGTATTTATTTTGATTAGCGTAGGAGAGTGAAAGATATGGCTGAAATTAATGTAAAAATAACAGAACTTAATAATGCAATAGGAAAACTCCAGGGGCTGCGTTCAAAATGTACGGCAATAAATACTGCTCCGCCTATAACTGTCGGCGGAGGAAAAGTAGTTAATGAATTGGAGGATATTGCAGATATGTATAAGGCATTAAATGTCGGTTTTGAAAAACTTATTTCAAATACAATTATGTTTATGCAAAATGTGAGAGACAGTTATATCTCCAGTGATGAAAAAGCGGCTAAAAACATATCAAATAAATAGAGAAAAGAGTTGGGACTGTGTATAGAGATTTTTCGGATAGGAATAAATGGAATCTGATTGGACTTGTGACACAAGTCGAAAATGAAAAAATATGTAATTTTACAGATTGGGTTGGCGATCGATGGTATGATTTTGAAACCTGGATTGGAAAGCTGAATATAAGGAATTATCTCAACAATGTCAATGCGTACCACAAGAAGGTTATAGATAAAAACAATACCACAAAATCAACGATAGAAACAATTTTTTCAAAAGTTAAACAAGTAGATCATAAATATTATTTGATTTTGTCGGACAAATATACCCAATTAAAATTATGGAAAGAATATGTTGAAGAGTTAAGCGAAATTGTAACTCCTTCAAACGGTAAATTTACAGCAGATTATATATCTTCTTCTATGGGGAAAAAATTTGAAGAATATATGGAATATATAAATTTATCGGCGAGACCGTCAGGCAGTTTTGAAGCAGAAATAGTAGGATTTGATTTTACAGAATTGGTTTTGGATTCCAGAAATCCGTCAAAGGATGCACTTGCTATAGGCTGGGCAAGGGACTGGGTGAAAAATTTAACCAGTTTATTTACAAGAGGTTTTGGGTTTGGAGAAAATGCAAATGAAACTATTATGAGAACAAGTATTGAAACGGTTATTAAAGAGCTTTTGGAAAATAAACATGAAGTGTCAGATTTTTTGGAAGATTATACAGATAATCTTATGCCTGAAGAAGTAGAAATGTCGAAAAAAATTGTAGATCATTTTTTGAAAACAGGGGAGATATACACAGAAATAGAAATGGCAGAATTAATGAAAGTGAGTGTTCATGAATTTCGGAGATCACATTATTACGATATGTTAAAACAAATAGATAATAAAGCCTTTTTGAAAAAAATATCAAATAAATTGAATAAAACAATAGGGGCCTACAGCAATGCGGTAGAGGCGTATGATATGACAACACAGGTATTAACTAAACTGTTTACAGATTATACCGAAGAATTAAAGTATCTTAAAGCAATTAAGACGGCATTGATTGATGGTGGTTATGATAACAAAACAGTAAATGATGTTGTAGATTCAATGATATGGGGATATACGAATCAATTTAACGATACGGTGAAATATATTGCAGATGAAGGTGCTGATTTAGCGATAAATAAAGGCTTGGATAAGGTTTTGCCTTTATTAGATGTTTTTATTAGTGCGAAAGATATTTCTTCTGAACTGATAGGATTAAAAGATACAACGGACAATGTTGCTAATATATATGCGACACAGCAGTATTCTTATGCACTTGTTGATAAGTATAATTGGTATCGCACAAAGATAAATTCAGGAGTATATACGCAAGAGGATATGCAGCAATGCCAGTTGTATTTTCGGATGGCAAAAGCAGCAAAGTTGGAGGAATATAAATCGATTAAAGTGACATTAGAGGATGCAGTGAATAGCGGTGGGGCTATTTTCTCAAGTTCAGAAGATAAACAATATACGAGAGATATACTGTCTGAACTGGATGGTGAAATCGAAAGATTAGAAAGATTAACATTGTAAAATTATGAGTGATGTTTTTTCTATTAGCATTATGATGATAAAAAAGCGGGGTGAGCCCTGCTTTTTTGCATTGAATATTTTCGCCTTTACAGGCATTAATATTCAATGCAATGGAGGGAAACTTTAGCGAGAACATTGGTTTGCGTAATGTCTCGCCCATCAGGATTTTAGAAAGCTTCCCCGGACAACGGCATCTTTTCCGTATTTCTGCCGTATGCTGTCCAGCGCCTTATCCAGTTTTTGGAGTTTCTGGTTTTCTTCGGGCTCAAAAAGGTTCATTTGTACCGCGTCCGCATCGGAAAGTTTTGAGGTGCGGATGCCGAGCAGGCGTATCGGGCGGCCGTCCCAGGCCTCGTCAAAAAGCCGGCAGGCGTGGCGATAGAGAACGTTGGCGTTTTGACTTGGAGTCAAAAGCTGCATTTGGTGGGAAATTGTGCTGAAATCGCTGTATTTGATTTCCACATTCACCATGCCGGCGCACTGTCCGGCCTCCCGGAGACGCCGGGAAACGGATTCAGCCAGAGATAAAAGCACTTTTCTGGCAGCGGCGGTTTCGGTGACATCCGAGGACAGAGTTGTCGAATTGCCAATGCCTTTTGTAATATGATGGTGGGTGTCGATCGGCGTATACTCCAATCCGTTGGCATATTCCCA
>URND01000024.1 GCA_900549105.1 uncultured Eubacteriales bacterium | reverse complement strand
TTATAATAATTATACCATACAAGAGGTGGAATATCGTTAATTTGTCAACAGGTCCAAACTTTCATACTCCCACTAATCTTGACAAAATCAAACCGCAGCCGATACATTCCGTACTGATTTTCAGCCCTTTTGCGTAATCCTTTGTTTTCCCATAGCACCAAAGCCTTTGACAAATAACTCCCGCAATACGGTCATAGAAATAAAGGCCATCGTGGGGATATTTCCCGTTTTTAATTTTCTCGGCGGTCTTTTCGATTTTCTGATCTGCCACTTTCACAATTTTTATATTTTGCTCAACAGACTTTTTTAACAGCTTCACATCACAAACCGAATAGGGCATATGAATATGTAACCCGCCCACCACTTTTGCGCCATATTTTTTTAACAGACGTGCGGAACAGCCTGCCCCATCTCCGCTAAACAGCCCCATTGTGGCAACGCACAAGACTTTTTTTCCTCTCCAAAGCTCGGAATAGTGCCTTATAAAATCTCTTACCATAATGGGAGCATTAGAAAACTGAACAGGGTAGGCCAGTACGATAAAATCATGGCGTTTCAATTCCTCCGCTGCATTACGACTTTCGATAGGAACAGCCTGTGCTGTTTCATCCAACAAATGCAATAACTTCTCTATACAGTGTTTCGTATTTCCTGTGCCACTCAAATAAATACCAACCATAAAAATTTACCTCATAATCATCGGCTCTGCGTCTATGCGTCTGGCTCTTTGATGATATGATGTTCTTCCCGATAAACGGTAATTTTTTTATTTAACCTTACTTTTCTTACTCTTGAAAAATCCAATCAAAATGCAAGCAATACCGAGAATTGCCGCTGGAATATAAACCACATTGGGTATATGATAAATAAATCTGTCAATTCCAGACATAACAATATAAATAACGATTCCTGCCTTGATTAAAATGCTTTTATCCTTCATGATAAACCTCCTCAATAACTCCGATTTGTTGTTTTCTTCATCAGCTTCATATCTGCATATCTGGCTCTGTGATGATGTTTTAATTATGCTCTTTAGGCATTGCAAGTGTGCAGATAAGATAAAGCCAAATTCCTATGCCACCTGCCAAGCAGAGAAGTAGCCAGACGAAGCGCACTATGCTTACATCTATACCAAAGTATTTTGCAATACCCCCGCAAACGCCCTCTGCCATTTTCCCATTATTTATCCTGCATATTTCTTTCTTCATAGGCATACCCTTTCTGATAATCGTCCTGTCAGACAAACTTAAATATATCATGCTACATCAGCATCCCCAGAACTGATAGAAACGCCAATACAATACATTTGCTATCAGAAGTATTCCGCTTACTTTTGTAACAGTAAGTCCAATTTTTTGCCGCAGATTGTTCTTAATGTTTTCCGTATTCTTCACACCAAACCACCCGAACAGCAGCATCACTATTTCCATAAACGTACAAAGAATAATCAATACACATTTTATAACAACCTGTGTTTTGGTTAAACTACCACCCATAAGCGGCGGTAAAATAAGCCAGTAAATCATGATAGACGCAAGTACCATAAACAGCTCTGCCAATAACTGATATAATTTCTTACTCCAAATCTCCGTCTGCTTGTACTTATGCAGCGTTATCCCATGTACAATAAGCATAATTAGCGTCCAGAAAGAGGACAGTACAAACAGGAAGAAAAAAATAATCTTAATAACAAAAACTGCCGTATTCTCTTTTTGGAAGTCCATGCCCGTCATGTGCTGCAATGCAGCCACATCTCCGTTGCTATCCCTTTTTATGTGCAGATAGGTTTTCAATCCATTCCCGTCGTCCATAATGCAGGCGTTCTCTGAAATCTGTGTAATGCTGCCAACCATAGCCGCTTGATAGCTTCCTTCGGTTTCTCCTTTTGTGACAGGCAACAGACCGCTAATCATGCTGTACAGCTTCATAAAACTCTTGCTGTAATTTGCTCTGCTGTTACAGTAAATTCCCGACAAATCATCATAGGCAATCTCTGTTTCTGCCATGCAATCTCCAAAAATAAGGCTTACAAGTCCATAATTATAAGTGGTTTCGCCTACCTCATTTGTCATTACCACAAGCCCCGTTCTGTTTTCCCTGTCAAGCACCAGATTTGCGGAAAAGCCTGTGGTATTTCCTGCGTGACCGATAAGGCGCACACCATACTCCTGTGAAAACAGTCCGTGGCAGATTCTCGGCGTATCTGTCCCGTCATAATAGAGCGTGGGAGAAAGCATCTTGTCAAGTGTATCAGCCTTTGTAAAAAGCGGGCAATCCTCACTATCTGCAAGGAACGTTTTCGCAAACCGTACAAGGTCGCTCATTGTTCCTGTTGCCGCCCCTGCGGGATAAAGCAGAATATAACGCCTACACGCTCCATAATCTTCATATTCCCCCTGCACATTATAATAGGCGTTCGTCAAATCCCGTCTGCTTTCCACCCATTCATTATCACTGCAATCGGGAAGTATGGAAGTTTGGTTCATGCCAAGCGGTTCAAAAATATTCTGCCGAACATATTCCGCATAGTCCATTCCACTGATACATTCTACAATATAGGCGGCAAGAGCAGCCCCCCAATTTGAATAGGAGACTGTTGTACCAACCTTGTAAATCTGCGGCGGTGCTGTTGCAAGCAGGGCGTCCCTTAAACTGATAATATCCTTTTTATCCGTTACCTCCACATCCCATGTGGTTTCTTGAAAGCCTGCTGTGTGGTTCATCAAATGCGTCATAGTAACAGGTTCATCATAAGAAAGATTGGAAAGAAACCCGTCCGGCAGATAGTTTCTGACATCTTCATCAAGGTCAATTTTTCCCTGCTCATAAAGCTGCATAACGCTTGTCCAGACTAAAACTTTGGAAATTGACCCCCACTCATAAACTGTTTCTTCATCTGCTTTTATATTCTCAGCAACATTAGCCTTGCCGTATATGACGGAAGCAATATCTTCCGCTTTGTTGAAGTAATCGACAGAAACCGATGAAGTGGTGTCCTTTCGTAAATCTATGTATTCATTAAGTTGTCCCTCTAACTCCGTGTAGGCAATGCCAGACGGTGTTTCTTCCATATTCTCTGCGGCAAAAGCGGTTGTTGCCCCCGACAAAAGCAGCAACAATAACGCTAAACCGCCTGCAATCATTTTTCGCATTATTTCCCTCCCAATATAGTTTGATAGTAGCTTCATCGGCTCTGCGTCTGGCTTTTTGATGATATGCCGTTCTTCCCGACAAAACGGAATTTGCATTTTTATAATTCTTGTATTTCTTTCAATGCTTTCTGTATATCCTTATAAACTAATGGCTGCATACTATCATCATAGATATATACATTAGCTTGATGAAGTGCGGAAAAAACATCATTCCTCAATTCTGGTTTATACTTTGCAATAATCGGCAACAGCTTAATACATTGCCTTGCTGTAATAGGTTTAATATCTGTTATGTGCTTCAAATAGTTATCAATGATTTCATCAATTTTATAATCTTTATCCCATTTTGCATTATAGGCAATCAATGCAAGCCCTCTTGTGCGGATATACGAATTATCACTGTCAAGCATTTCGCTTAATCTATCCATATAAGGATAAACACAATCCGTTTCTTCACTTTCTTTTTGCAATTCCTGTAAAGCCTTATATGCAACAGTATTGTTTTTATCGAACAATAATTCAAATGTATCTGCTATATTAAGTATCAAAATATTCTCCTTCACGGCTTTTATTTTTGAAAAATTTAATTGATAGTTTTGCGTCGAATGGCAAAGATAATATCAATCGTTGGTTGCTTTCCTGTGCTTTTTTCTGTGTGATACTCATATTCCAAATTCAATGCTTCAAAGGAACTTTTGGGCAGCCATTTTGTATAGAAATATTGTTTTGCCTCTCCAATAGAAGCACCCCACAAAAAGCCCAATTTAGGTTTTACTGTGATTTTGGCGTACTCGTTGGCTAAGAGGACATAGCTTTCTAAACCATCTTTATCAATCACACTGCCAATAAATAACTCAAAATCGTGGCTTTTCTCATTGTAATTTTTGGACAAGACAAAATAGGGTAACACTTTTCCCTCTGGCATGGAAACCACGGAATAATATTGTTTAGACAGCGCATTTATATCTTTGGAAATGGTTTTATCATTTGACTTCTGCCACAATCCGCATATTGTTTGCTGCTCAATATATTCTATATTCACTTCTAATCTTGACATTATTATTTTTCCCTCCAACATACTGTTTTGTCGCTTTTCCAATCAGCTTTAAGTTTTCACTTTAAGTCTTTTAACAACTGTTACCTGTAAATCCTTTGCTTCAATCAAACTTTCCTGCTTGCACTTCGGGCAGTAGAGGGGAAAGTTTTTCAGTTCCGTATCTTCCCGTATCTGCAACCTTGTTTTGTTTCCGCAAACAGGGCAGCGTATCCATTCTGTTTTCTCCATAGCAACCTCCTGTCTTACTTCGCCTTCGTCTTATGCTCCAGTTCTGCACCGTAACGAATAACCATAGCAAGTAAAATCAAACAGATACCAATCGTAATACCGCCTGCATCATCAAATCTGTTCCATTCTGTCAAACCAATTTTCTCATAGATACCATCCACAATCCCCATAGATATGACAGATAACACAATCTCCATAATTCCAAGCTGCTTTATCCTCTCTGCGCCTGCATTTGTAAAGGGCGTTCCTTCCTTCAGCTCCGCCGTAAAATAGCGATAGGTAAATGCTGTGATAATGCCTCCAAACAGCAAAGAGATAGCCGCAGCGGTCAAAGTCCCTACGAGTTGCCCCTTGCTTATTTCAGCCGTGACTGACAGGAAATGAAGGAACTGATTTTCCATATTTAACACATCTGATGCCACAAGAGCCGCCCCGATTGATGTCAAGGCTACTCCCACAATAGCAAATATCAGAATAATTTTTGAGAGTATCTGCAACACCCTCATTCCTTTTTGGATTTTCTCTAAATTGCTCATTCTTTTATTTTCCTTTCTCCGCTATCATTATTTTCAACAGTCTTATTCCTTATCAATACGGCAATCGGTGTGATTACCAGATACAAAACGGTCAAAATCACAAAGAAACCTATATCCGCATCTAAAAAGACATACAGGATATTGAAGCCAAAGTGCAGCAATACCGAGTAAATCAGATTGTTATGCCGTTCCAGAAAAATGTTCATCAGCACGGTAATTGATGTAATGACGACAACATTGGAAATGACATAGGGGATTGCCCTCCAATCGGTAAACTCTGAATCCACTACCCAGAGCAGGGTATGCCAGAAGCACCACACCAAGCCTTGACAAACCGAGGATTTTAGGAAACCGTACTTTCTGTTAAATTCCTCCCGCATAAAGCCACGCCATCCCAATTCTTCTCCTGTCGGTCCTGAAGTAAAGGAGAGAAAAATACTAAGTGGTAACGCTGTCGTTCCCAGATTGATATAGGACAGCATCGGCTTTCCAGTCATAATAGAGAAGATAAATAACGACAATACGCTGATTCCAAAGGTCAGGGCAAAAGATAACAGCAGCGGCAGCAGCTTTACTTTGCCAGAAAAGCACCGCTTCATAAAAGCTGTCCTTGTTTCATCGGGTCTGAAATGCTTCCATCCAATCAAAAGCAGATATGTCGGCGACCATGCGATAAGGTTGCGGACAACCCACATAATAACGGGCGGTGCATGAAAGACCAGACTTGCCGTTCCTGCCACAAAAATAATGAGCATCCAGACAAGGATATAGGAACTGATGATATATTTTTTTAGATAATTTGATTTCAATGTATTAGCTCCTTTCTTTGTCCGTGCAGATTACAAGCTCACTTTTTATGCCATTCAGCTCAATGATATTCTCAGCATCGGGCGTGTCAAACCGTTCCGTCTGCCGTCCGTCTTTCTCATAGGAGATGCTTGTTCCAATACCTTTTGTTACAGCGGTAAAGATGGTATCCTCTGGAATATGGATTCTTGAGGTTGCCGATACTTGGTTAATCGCCACTTCTCCATTTAAGGAACAACAGATTACTTCCATATCAAGGTTGCAATTTACCTCTACCGTGCCAGATACATTATCCATAACAATTTTAGGCGTCTTTACATCAAGCTCTATGCTGTCACATTCCAAAGAACGGATTTCCACGGTTTCTGCATTAACCGCACATTCCATCTTGCCGATATACGGCGAAGGTACTTGGACGAAAATACAGATTGCTTCCTTTGCCATTGCTTCAGATATACCGTTCCTTCGGTTTACGTCCACATCAATCCTTTTGCGGATGTCGTCAATCCTGACCTTAAAATCATTCTGAAGCGTGGAAAGGGTATTCGATGCCAGACGGACACGGATTTTCTCCCCCTTATAGCCCGACAGTACAAATTGCTTTGCCCCTCCAAATTTCATGTCAAAGCGTTTCTGCTCATCAATGTCATACTCTGTAACACTCTCAAAAAGGTACTCTGTCGGTTTTTTTGTTCCTTTTTCATTCGAGAGCAGCTCGTCAATGGATATGTCAAACAGGGCAGAAATCGCCACGATATTTTAAATGTCGGGGATGCCTGCATCCGTTTCCCACTTCGTAACTGCCTGTCTTGACACGCCAAGTTTTTCTGCCAACTGCTCCTGTGACATACCTGTCTGCTTGCGGATATTTTTCAATTTCTCTGCAAATGTCATGTTCTTGACCTCCTCGTTTTGATATGCCCAGTATAGGAAAGTGTGTTTTGCATTACAAGCAAGCAGAGATTACATTTCGGATTTTTCTGCTACTTTGCGTGGCAATATACGCTTACCGACTGGCTACCTGTCGGTAATGTGCCATAAAGCAAAGGAACATGGCTGTTCCTTTGCATACGGTGTTATAAATTGTTCTTTTGGAAAATTGGAAGAATAGCAGTCTGCATACTTCCAGATTCCATTCCCAATAAACGCTCCAGATTGCTGATAAAGGCAATTATTTTTTGGTTCTTGGCTTCTTCGCTATGATTTGAAAGTGTATCAAATACAGTAATAGCATACAAAAAGGTCATCTCTGCCACCTCTGTCGGATAATCGGTCTGGCAAATTCCCTGTTCCATGCCCTCCTCAATTAAACCTGTAATTAACGGAGTGATTCCCGTCAACAGCCCGTCCTGCATCTTCTGATGCAATAGTGCATTTTGCGGTCTATGAACTTGCTCCATAACTTCCTGTCCGAGACTTCCGTCCACATTTAACGCCATCATCATCATTGTCAGCCGCTGCAATACGGGAATGTCCCTTTTATTAAAAATATTCGTTGCCTTTTCCATAAGTTGCTTCGATATTCGTTCAATCATGGCATCCAAAATATCTGTTTTTGACTTAAAGTGATAATACAAAGTACCTCTTGCAATCCCAATCTCGCTCAAAATATCATTTGTACTGGTATTGTCAAAGCCCTTTGTTACAAACAGTCGTTCAGCTACATCCAAAATCTCATTTTTTCGTTCTTCAGCTTCCTTGACAATCCGCATCTTTTTCACCATCCCATACTGTACTCGCGCAACTGACAAGCTGTCGGTAATTATTCTATCATAATGGTTGGGAAAACTCAAGTGAAATCAGCAATAGTTTACAAAAAAGTTGCAGATAGACCTGACAATTCCCCGACATAGAGATTACATCTCCTGTTATGAGAGATTTCAGACCGTTCAATCAGAAACCACATCTCTGTAAAATATAAGGGTAAGATTTTCAGAGAGCAAGTAATGAAGCTGCCACTATCTCTCAGATATACTGACAGCTTCCACCGCTACGCTGCCGCCTCTTACAATTTCAATTCTGTTTATAAACTTCCTGTTCAGCAGGGATATTAAATCATTATTCCTGTTTTCTGTCTGGGTACATTCCAAAAGAACAGTAGCACCGTCATAATCAATAATGGAAACGCCGAACACGTTTGAAATCCGAAACAGTTCTGTTATATCCGCATCAGAGCAGCTATTCACTCTTACAAACAGAACTTCTTTCATATGGATAGGGGTGTCTGTATAATCCACTAATTTAATTACTTCGACACTCCTGCATAACTGTTTCTTTATCTGCTCAAACGTCTTATCGTCGCTTGTTAAGCTGATCGTCATCCTTGATATAGTGCTGTCCTCGGTAATCCCAACTGTCAAGCTGTCTAAATTATAGGACTTGGCAGAAAACAAGCCTGCGATGCGGGCAAGTACGCCGATTTCATTTTCTACAAATAAACATATCCATCTTTTTTTCATTCTCCATATTCCTCACTTTCCAGAATCATATCATCAAGGGAGTTCCCCGGTGGAACTATGGGCATGACATTGATTTCCCTGTCTATGACGAACTCAATCACCGTAGGCGTCTTTGTATTCTGCTTTGCGTCATAGAAAGCCGCTTTTATGTCCTCTGCTTTTGTTACACGGATACCCTTTGCCCCATAACTTTCTGCCAGTGCAATGAAATTGGGAGTATACTCCGGGCAGCAAGGATTGGGCGTATTACAGCCTGTTTCACAACTTCTTCGGTAACGCATACAGGTGCTTGAATAACGCCTGCCATAAAACATTTCCTGCCACTGCCGCACATTCCCTAAATATCCGTTATTCAGTATGCAAATGATGATTGGAAGTTCATAGACAACCGCCGTAGCCATTTCCTGTATATTCATCTGCATACCGCCGTCCCCAGATATGACAATAACATCTTTATGAGGATTCCCAAGTTTCGCCCCGATTGCCGCAGGAAAGCCGTAACCCATCGTTCCCAAGCCACCAGATGTCAGTAGCTGCCTGTTTTCATCAAGCTCAAGAAACTGTGTCGTCCATAACTGATTCTGTCCTACATCAGTGGCAACTACGGCATCCGTAAATATTTCATTCACAGCTTCTATTACCATTTGCGGAGTCAGCCCCGATTTTCCCATGTCAATAGGATGTGCCTTTTTCCAATCGTCGATTTCATTTACCCACTCTGATATAGACAGCCTTTCGGCTTTGTCGAGCAGAGAACAGATAGCTTTCTTCGCATCTGCTACGATAGGGACATCAACCACAATATTCCGTGATATGGATGCCGCATCAATGTCAATATGGACGATTTTTGCGTTTGCCGCAAATTCTTCTATTTTTCCCGTAATACGGTCGTTAAATCTCGTTCCTATAGAAAAAAGGACATCACAATTACTAATTGCCCTGTTTGCCGCATAGCTTCCGTGAATCCCTATGTTTCCTACATACAGGCTGTGTGTTGTGGGGACTGCCCCTTTTCCCATAATGGTTGTAATAACAGGAACGCTCGTTAATTCCGCAAGCTGTGTCATTTCTTTATTTGCATGGGCAATATTAACCCCGCCGCCTATCAGAAAGACAGGCTTCTTTGCATGATTCAAAACATCTAACGCTTTATTTAACTGTCCCGTATGTACGGAAGTATTTGGCTTATAACTTCTGATCGCTATTTCTTTTGGGTAATAGTCGCTGCCATACGCCCTCTGAATGTCTTTTGGCAAATCGACAACAACAACTCCTGGCTTTCCTGTTCTTGCAATATAAAAAGCCTTTTTTATGGTTTCTGCTAAATCCTCCCTTTTTCGGACAGTTACCGCATATTTGCATATGCTTCTTGTAATACCTACAATATCTACTTCTTGAAAAGCATCATTTCCAATAAGGTGCGTTGGCACTTGTCCCGTAAAACATACCAACGGAACACTGTCATAATTTGCTGTAGCAATGCCAGTAACAAGGTTTGTCGCCCCCGGTCCGCTTGTCACAAGGCATACGCCAACTTTTCCAGTAGAACGGGCATAACCGTCTGCCGCATGGACTAAGCCCTGTTCATGGCGTGGCAGTATTACATCTATATCCTTTTCCCCATATAAAGCATTAAACAAATCTATCGCCTGCCCGCCGGGATAAGCGAATAAAGTTGTGACAGATTCCTCCTTTAATGCTTTTACAAATAATTCTGCACCTGTTATTTCCATTACAATTCCTCCTTTTCGTATGCGTGTACTTGCTTGCATATCGTCTATTTTTTTCGGTACTACCATAAGGCAGTACCGATTGTTTACTGTTCTAATCCTTTTACAAACATCTGTACGCTGTTCCTAATGTATTCCTCTTTTTCCACTTTGGACAATCTGTTTTCAAAAGAAGCGGTTAAAAATGTATATCCAAATGTGGAAGAAAAGACTATCATGGAAAGAGCTTCAAAGTCCCCTTCGGGTATTTTACCCATATCGCACATTTTCTTTAGATACTCCGTAAATGCGGATAGGAACGCCTGCGGTACTTTCATGATCAGTGGTGCCGTTTCCTCGTATAGTTGCGGCGCTCTTAAGCCTATTGACAGATTAACAAAATCTGGCGTCATTTTTTCCATGTACGCCCTCATGAACATTTCTATGTCTGCCCGTAAGTCCCATTTTACGTTTTTGAAAAGCTCTGGTGTGACATCAGCCCTCCATTTTGACTGATTTACGCCTTGCAGAACAATGTCCTTTTTGTTTTGGAATTTGCGAAACAGGGTACATTCGTTTACGCCTGCTTTTTTTGCGATTTCTTTTGTGGTGGTGGCAACGTATCCTTTCTCTCGGATAAGTGTCATCGCCGCATCAATGATTTTCTGGCTTGTATCGTCCAAATTATCACCTCCATGCAAGTGAACACTTTCATTATATCGGAATCCGTCTCTTATTTCAAGCCATAGAATGAAATATTTATAAAGATGTTGTTTTTGGCTTTTTATCTCTTCACTAACATGTAATTTAGACTAAGAAACCTACTGGTTATCAGGAATTCACAATACTACTGGTTATACCGAATTCGGGACAAAACTGGCAAGCAATGCAATCTTC
Source organism: uncultured Eubacteriales bacterium (assembly GCA_900549105.1). Taxonomy (GTDB): domain Bacteria; phylum Bacillota; class Clostridia; order Lachnospirales; family Lachnospiraceae; genus Frisingicoccus. The sequence continues at coordinate 20,129 of URND01000024.1, read as the reverse complement.
CGTAAGATTGCGTATTTTAGAGGATTTCCCGTTGCCGTGAAACCCTCTAAAATGCTTGTTGGTGACATGTCCCCAAACCCCTGAGATTGCCACCTGCGGTGACGGCTGCGCGGTCTACGCTTCGCTTCGTTCCGTGCTATGCGAACGTCCACTGGACGTTCAGCACCCTTCGGAACGCTGAAAATCCAAAGCCACATAAAACTATTGCCGGGATTTTTGCTTGTCTTTCTGCTGCTCCTGAGAAGCAGGAATGTCCAGCAGATAGTCCACATTGGCCTTGATATTGTGAAGCTCCTTCATATCAGACCGGGCCTGCTTATAGGCGGCATAGGCTTTCCGTTTCTGTTCCAGCAGACCGGCGTATTCCTCCCGGAGCGATTTGACGGAGGGCAGTTTCGTGATTCCTATGCTGTCAAAATATTTCTTCGCCGCCTGGTGTAATAGAATATCCGCCTCATGTTCTGCCCGGAACTTTTTACTATAACCGGCCTTGCGGTAATCTATATAAACCGCCCGCGTCTTGGCATAGTTCACGATCTGCTTCTGTAATTCTCCATTGGCGGTCATCTGCGATTCCAGTTCCTTGATCTGCGCCGACAGTGCATTAAAGCTGGCGGTAGCCGCCGCAGATTTTTCCTGCAAATCTTCATAGCTCATATCTCCATGCTCTTTCAGGTAGATCACCGCCTGGGAGAGCTGCTTTAAGTTAAATACCTTCGCCCAGCGTTCATAGCCCGGTCCCTTGCCGGCCCGGACCGCTGCCTCAATATCCACCAGCAGCCCAACCTTTGGAGCTGCCTTTTGCGAAAAAGTACGGCGGGGCTTTACCGTGCGGGTGCCCTCGATCCGTTCCCGTATGGCCTGCTCGGTATAGTCGCCTTTCAGCGTATTGCACCGGGTATAGTTTTTCTGTCCCGGCACCCGGAGCCGGAGGTTCTTGCGTTCCTGGTTGACTTCGATCCCGGCAGCCTCCAGCTTCTTCAGGAAGTCCTCAAAGTCTTTCGGCCTTTCTTCCAGAGCCGCGTCGATTGCCCGGCGTAGCTGCTCCTGGAAGGAGGGCTGTTTCGTATTTCCCAGCCATGTGCCATAGTGATCCCTGCTGGGTTTAGGATTTTCCACGATAGACAGGCCGTGCTCCAAACACAGCTTGTCATTCATGCGCCGGATCGCCCAGGTAGAGCCCCAGAAATTGCGGAATTTCCGGGTGCAGTCAAGGGCGGTGGAATTGATGATGATGTGATTATGAACATGGTGCTTATCCACATGGGTACACACCACAAAAGCATGATTGCCCTTTGTCAGCTTCAGCGCAAGCTCCCGCCCGATCTGGTTCGCTTCTTCTGGCGTGACTTCGCCGGGCTTGAAGGCTTGCCGGAGGTGGTAGGCGATCACATCGTCCGCACCCCGGTTCCGTCCCGTCAGGTTCAAATACTGCCGCTTGGAAAGAAGGAACTCCGCATCCGCAATTCGAGAATCACACGCATAGCCATAAATGAATTTTCCAAAATCCGTTTTCTGCGGATTCTCCACATAATCAACGATGTCCGCAATGGCCGTAGACACATCCCGTCCTTTTCCCACATGCAGCGGCATTAGTCTTGTGGTCGCTATCAGGATCACCCCCTTGTCAAAATGAAAGGGCTGCCCGGAAGGACAGCCCTTAGTATGTATTCGTTATAGCGCCGGTGTGTCTTTTTGCTTTGGCGCCCGCCCGCCGCATTTCCACAGCGCCATCGGGTGATGTTCAATACGCGGGAGAATATCAGCGTCGTCAAACAAAAGGCCCGGCTGATAGTTTCCCTCTGCAAAAGCCTGCCAGAAGGACAGCTCCGTATCTTCCGGTTTTAGAATCGCGGCTAAATAATCCTTTACCTGTTTCTGCGCGGAGGCCAGGTCAAAGCGTTCTCCACGGCGCAGCACCGGTGTAAGGTCCGTCCTGATTTTCCGTGCGGATATGTTGCCAATACCATCAAGGTCAAAGTGTTCCGGCACGGTTTCCGAAGCAATCGCCGCGTAGAACATAATACACTTTCTGAAAAGCGGTTCCTGCGTCTCGTCAAACAATCCATACTTTTGCATATTGAACATATCATATAAATCCCGCGGGGCCGCCCGGTTTAAGAGGGCAACCGTCTTTGCGGAGAAGATTTCCAGAGGATCAACGCTTAATACTGTAAGCTCCTGATCGTTCCAAGGCAAATAAACCGGTCTGCGGGAAACAGGCAGCGTATGACAGCGGAGCATATAGTTGATCTCAATTTTCAGGTTGTCTTTCATTCCTCCGGCATTCACATACTCGTACACGAAAGAATCCAGCGCGTGGTATTGCTTTGATTTCAAACTCAGCAAATAGCCGGAAGCCGCCATGTATTTTTGTATGTGTTCATTGATCTGCGCCCGCTCCGCCAGCATAGGTTCCCTTGATACATCCTTTGAGAAATCCAGGTCTATATCAACCGACAGGCGGGGCAGATCAAAAATCGTCAAATTGATTGCCGTGCCGCCTTTCAGGGCGAGGCTGTCCGCAAGCAGCCCATCGCTTTCCATAAAAGAAAGAACGTCCGCGAGGCGGCAGACCTTTTCAAAGGTGTCACGGACAAAGCCGAGTTCTTTGGCCTGCCTGCCAAGCGTAATACGGTCAAAGCGCATCATAATCAGTTACCCCCTTATTTATGATTGTTTTCAAATCTTTTGGAGCAAACAGTTTCCATCTGTTATGAAGAACAAAATCGCCCTGCTTTTCAAAGAGATAGGTTTTACTGGCAGAAGACCGTTTTTCACATTCCACAAAAAACGGTTCCGGTAAAGACAGTTCCTCTTTCCATGCTTCAAGAATATATCCGGCCTTTTGATATAGCTGCGCCCGGCCATACAGTTCCAGCGCGTCGAGCAGTTTGTTGTAATCAAGCGAAGGAATCAGGAGAATGCAGCGCAGCAATTCTTCCAGGCCTCCGATCTTTTCAAAATCCGCTATACTGTCTATCACGGTCCGCTCTAAAGAAGTCACGCGGATGCCGGTGTCTGTTTTTATGATGTCCGCATTTCCCCGGCAGGCCATCGGACAGTAATTTACGCCGTCATAAGAGAACGGGCGGACGCGCTTTTCAGTGGTGAAGTACACATCATAAAAAACCTGGTTCGCATATCCGTAGTATTCAAAGGCACTGTGGTGGGACACACAGGCATCGTCTGTCACGCGGGAAGCTATCTGGTAGCGGTTCGGGATCGCCTGTCCGGTTTCCATGCTGATGACCGCATATAGATTGCGGCGCACACGCTCGATATATCCTTTTTGCAGATAACTCTTTATCTGCCATACAGCGGAGCTTTCTGATCCGGCGAGCTGCACCATATCATCGTGTGTAAAACAGCGCAAAGCGGCAAGCTCTTTGTATAGTTCCATTGCACAGCCTCCTTTTTTGTTTTTATTATAACGCAAAGTAAGAGAAATTACAATGGTTTTGAGCAGATTTAGAAATAATCGTTTTTTGAACTGCACGAAGCAATAGGGAAAGTATCTGTTTTGTGCGAATTTGAAAATTCTTTACCGTTCCGGCTCTTTCCGTTTTGTTGGTGTATGTACGGCTGCCGTCTGCTCTGTATTCTGTTTCATACTTTCGCGGATCGAGACTTTTTTCCCATGTTCCTTTGTATAATCGAGCCTGGCCTGCGTAAGAAAGAGATCGACAAAGTCCTTTGTTTTCTCTACACGGAATACAGCCATTTCACAGCCTCCTTTCTTCGGTTATTCCGTTACAAAGAGCGGTCCCTGCGGTCATAATGGAGATGGCCGCCTGAGACTTTCGCATGGTTTTTCAGTTTGACTTCGCCCCGTTCCTGGCTCTCTAAGAATTTCTGATAGCCGGCCTCCGTAAGAAACAGGCGCATTTTATCGCCCTTATCCCCAACAGGGGAATCATAGGACAGCACATCAAAGACGATCATGTGCTTTACCTCCGGGTCAAATCGTTCCAGCCCCATGATGTCATGCCCCTTAAGTTTCTCCGCGCCGGACTGCTGCCTGGCCTCGGCGATCCTTTCCCCAATGGTCCGGGGCGGGTGGGGCAGCCGGTAATTTTTCTGAATATCCCGCACCAAATCCATGCACTCGCGATCCGACAGGACACGCACCTTTGCCATAAGGCTTTCCGCTGTCTCCCGCAGCTCGGAATTGTTTGAGTAGCGCACGGTCATGTAAAGCTCATTCAGGACCTTTGCCTGGCAATCTCCTTCGACCTGAAAGAGCATCTTTTTTTCCATTTCGTTCAGTTCCATGTGTGGCTCCTTTCTTCTAAAAATCTGCATGAAAAAAGGGCGTCCACCTAAAAAGATGAAACGCCCACGGCAATCAGCGGTCAGGCAAAATGCCGGACCGCTGGCACTATTCAGTTTTGTCGTTAATGTAACAGCCTCCTTTTTTCGTCAATTTTCTCGCCATATTTCAACTTGGGAAAAGGAATTGAATAGATGGCGACAAACGCTGAAACCCCTTGAAAATCAAGGCTTTTTCCGTTTGTCGTTATTATACCGTAATGGCATATATATGCTACAAGATGTTATGAAAATCGAGTAAGTTAGAAGATGGATAGCAAGAAATACTGTAAAATCAATTTTTTTCAGTAGATATAAATATCGTGCAGAAATAAATTTTAAATAATGAATCGTTAAAAAGCGGTTAATCCTGTGGGGTTAGCCGCTTTTTATATAAGGAAAACCACGCGATAGTCGCGCAATGTCGTCAACTTAAGGAATTTGAAGATAATGTATAATTAGTTTCACAAATTTAACCGGAAAGCTTTTGCTGCGGATTTAAAAACTATTTATCAGGCAGCGGACGAAAAGAAAGCCCTGGCTGTCTTTGAGTGCGTGTCTGAAAAATGGAGTCAAAAATATCCCAATTCCATGAAACGCTGGAAAGATAACTGGGATACCTAATTCTTTGGCTGCCTTAGCACCGCCGATTTCTTTGGCAAGTTTGACAGCCTGAATCTTATATTCATGGCCATATTTATCTTGGGTTCGTGACATTGAGAGTTTCTCCTTATTCTCCTTTACTATACATGTATTCCTTGAGAATAAGGTGTCAACTTTATTTATACAACATCACTTGACGGAGCGCGTCCATACGAAGCATCTAACATGCGGGATGCCTGAATAGGTATGTCTTTAAAAGTTCGGAATGACAGTCCCGGGTATAAATGATATAATAAAGAGAAAGTTGGAAAATAAGGAGGTGCTGCATGCGGCTTAAAAATATTTTAATTGTTGTCGAGGATATGGAAACATCGAAAAGGTTTTATAAGGAGCTTTTCGGGTTGGAGGTTGTCGCGGATTTTGGTGAAAATGTCGTGCTTACCGAGGGGCTTGCACTTCAGGAAAAGAAGCTTTGGGAGACATTTATTGATAGAAAAGTTGTCGGGGGCGGCAATGATGCAGAGCTTTACTTTGAGGAAAATCATATTGATGAATTTCTGGATAAGCTGGACAACAGTACATTCGATATAGAATATTTGAACCGATGTAAAGAGCATGACTGGGGACAGAGAGTTATTCGGCTTTACGACCCGGACAGGCATGTGATTGAAGTGGGAGAAGAAATGGAATATGTTGCCCGCAGATTTTTGAAACAGGGAATGACGGCGGAGCAGACGGCAAAGAAGACCCAATTGCCGCTGTCCCGGGTGGAGGTGTTGATTGAAGATGTTTGATTTTTTTAAGAAAAATAAAAAGAAACCTTCGGCAGCCGAAGAGAAAAAAATTGCTGAGAAAGAAACAGTTGAAACAAAACCGGTTGAAACAAAACCGCCGATTCAACTGGCTTTTGAGAAGAATCTTTCATTTTTGCGGAAAGATACACTGGAAAGAGAAACGGTGCAGAAGATGTTTGAAACCAGGGGTTCAATGGAAGTCATTCAGATAGGGAAAACGACTTTTCCGGGCGGAGAGATTGTGATTGCGGACCCGCTTGTCTATCTGGGAAATGACAGGTACACGGATTTGTTGAATCGACAGATTCCTGTCGGGGAATATCCGGTGGAATTGTCCATATGCCATTCGCCGATTGCCGGGGTGCGGATTGCGGCGGCCAGACTGAAGGTGAGAGAAGAAGCATCCGTCCGTTATGAAATCACCATGCCGAAGGGAAAAACGATTGAAGATTATAATACGCCGGGGGTTTTGACCGGCTTTGGGGTGGATGCGGGACTGGCCTGTTTTTGTGATGGGATAGTGGCGAAGGAATTCGATGCTTTCCAATCAAAATGGCGGCAGGAGCATCCCGGAGGAAATTTATATGACGATTATTTTGCGGAGATTTTTGCACAAAGCTATGAACAGCAGCCACAGGTGCAGCGCGAGGGCGGAGATTTTATAACATGGAAGATACCGGGAACAGAACACGTCTTTTCAATGTTTGCCAGCGGATTAGGAGACGGTTTTTATACAGGATTCTGGGGGTTAAATTCAGCGGATGAAGTGTGCGAACTTGTGGTCCCGTTTATGAATCCGGAGTATTTTATCTGATATGGCGATGACTGAGAAAGAAAAAATGCTGGCCGGTCTGCTCTATGATGCCAATTATAATGAGGCCTTAATGGAGGAGCGATTGAAGTGTAAAGATTTGTGCTATGAATTTAACCAATTGCGGCCGTCAGAAATTGAGGCTCAAGAAGCGTTAATTCGAAAAATATTCGGAAAGACAAAAAAATCATTTTATATATTGTCACCTTTTTGGTGTGATTACGGATATAATATTGAAATCGGTGAAAATTTTTTTATGAATCACAACTGTGTGATTCTGGATTGTGGGAAGGTCCATTTTGGTGACAACGTGTTTATTGCGCCGGATTGCGGATTTTATACGGCGGGCCATCCGATGGATGCAGAGCAGAGAAACAGAGGCTTAGAATATGCGCGGCCGATAAGTATCGGAGATAATGTTTGGATTGGCGGCGGTGTACAAGTGATGCCGGGAGTGACCATTGGAGATAATACGGTGATTGCCGGAGGAAGCGTTGTCACTAAAGATATTCCCTCCTATGTGCTGGCCGGTGGAAATCCCTGCCGGGTAATTCGGCCGCTGGCGCAAAAATTCTGTGCAGATGATTTGGAGCAGATTATGGAAATATGGCTTCAGACAAATATCCGGGCCCATAGCTTTATTTCAGAAGCTTACTGGAAATCCAATATGGAAGCTGTGCGCCGGATGATGCCGGAGGCGGAAATTTATGTCTGCAAAGAGCATCAGCGGGTGACGGCATTTATTGGATTGATGGATGATTATATTGCCGGAATTTTTGTCGAAGAAGGAAAACAGTCTGAGGGACTTGGGAAAATACTTTTAAATCATGTGAAACAGATAAGAGAGCGCTTAACTTTACATGTTTATAAAAAGAATGAGAGGGCTGTGAAATTTTATCTTCGGGAAGGCTTTCAGATGGCTGGGGAGCAGGTAGACGAAAATACTGGTGAGGCCGAATTGTTGATGACATGGAAAAAGGAATAAACGCATATTTATATAGAAAAATCCAGCGAAAACATTGGTGATACCCAGTGCCTTCGCTGGATTTTTTAAAGTATTTCTTTTGGCGGTTCGATTTCATAAGCCAGCGTGTGTTCTGTGAGTTCGGACAAGAGTTTAAGCTTTTTGTTAATCAGAGGCCGCATACAGTTTGGAACATGTTCGCCATGGGCCCGATGGATGGCTACACATTCTTTGCAGTTCCCATGATAGCGGCAGGCTTTTTTGCAGGGACAATGGTCCTTTTCAGCATATTCCCGGCGAAATTCGGAAGCAAATTCCTCCTGAATTTTTAATCCTTCATCCCGGCGACCGGCGTGAAATGCTTTCATCGCCTCTTTTTCTGTTGGGTTATCATCGATAATCATCAAGATTTCCTCCTTTATTATATACAAATAGAATTATATGACAGAAAGACCTTGAATAATAGTTGAATTTCACCTATAATTTATAAATAAATAACCAAATGGCGAAGGATATGAATTTATCATGGAAAATGCATTACCGATTTATTCTCATAATCCCTATGATGCTACAAAATTTCCGCTTCTGGTTTTGGATGTGGAGCGGCAGATGTGCAGGCCGGCCAATGAAGGTTTCCGGGTATTCCACTGGCATGAGGAAGTTCAGTTTGTCTATATATTAAAGGGGATTGTTCATTTTCGGATTTATGATGATGAGATTGACCTGAAAGCAGGCGATTGTATGTTTATCAATCAGGCCGCTCTCCATCAGATTATGGAAAAGGAAGACTGTCATTATCACAGTTATATTGTCCCGATAAGAATGTTGTCTTTTTTCTCAGGGAGTATCATGGAGGAGAGGGATGTAATGGCGGTGGTGAAACATCCGGCATTTACCTGCTTTCCAATGCGAAGCGGGGACGGCGGGTGCCGGAAGGTACTGAAAGCCCTTCAGGAATTGGATAACCTCTATTTTCAAAAGGAGATTGTAAAGTGTTCAGAATACCGGATATCCATCCAATTGGCAAAGGTATGGCTGGAGTTGATATTGGCTCTTCCGGAAATGCCGAAAGGTATGACGGCGCCGAGTCATGAGCGGATACGCAGGCTTATTTCTTTTGTCCATCAAAATTTTGATAAGGATATTTCCTTAAAGGACATTGCCGGGGCGGCCAATATTAGTCCAACCGAGTGTCAGAGATGTTTCCGTGCTTATACCAAGTGTTCTCCTTATCAGTATCTAATGCGGTATCGGCTGGAGCAAAGCGCAGTTATGCTGACGTCTTCAAATGATACGATTACAGAGATTGCTGTCAGCGTCGGATTCAATTCAGTCAGCGCCTATATTAAATACTTCAAAAAATTTTATGGGGAGACGCCATCGAAATTTCGCCACAACAAAGGATAAAATGTATATTTTTTTAATTTGAAATATATATTGAAAATAATTTTCATTATGATATAATGAGGGTAGAAAGTATCAATGTCTGATTGGAATTCTGCCGCAGAGCGGAAAAGGGGGAGTTGTATATGCGTATTTATCGAGCAAAAGATTATCAGGATATGAGCCGGAAAGCGGCAAATATTATTTCGGCACAGGTCATTATGAAGCCAAACTGCGTATTGGGTCTGGCTACAGGGTCCACGCCGATTGGAGTGTACAAACAGTTGATTGAGTGGTACCGCAAGGGGGATTTGGATTTCTCTGAGGTAAAAACTGTGAATTTGGATGAGTACAAAGGTTTGCCGAAGGACCATGATCAGAGTTATTATTATTTCATGTACACAAATTTTTTCAAGGATATCAATATTGATATGGCAAATACAAACATTCCAAACGGTATGGAGATGGACAGTGATAGGGAATGTGAACGCTATAATCAGGTGATTGAAAAAGTGGGCGGCATCGATATGCAGCTTTTAGGACTTGGGCATAACGGCCATATTGGTTTTAACGAGCCGGGGGCTGTTTTTGAGAAAATGACCCACTGTGTGGATTTGACGGAAAGTACCATTGAGGCCAATAAGCGTTTCTTTGATTCAGCGGAGGATGTGCCGCGCCAGGCCTATACGATGGGAATTAAGACGATTATGCAGGCAAAGAAAATCCTGCTTGTTGTCAGCGGGGAAGACAAAGCGCAGATTTTAAGAGATTCTCTGTATGGCGCAGTGACTTCCAGCGTACCAGCCTCTATTTTGCAAATGCACAATGATGTGACTGTTGTGGCAGATGAGGCAGCATTGAGTTTGATTAAATAGAAGGGGTGTGGCGATTGTGACAAAGCAGGAAATACTGGATGCAATTCATGGCAAAATGATAGTTTCGTGTCAGGCGATTCCCGGAGAGCCTTTATATATGGAAGATGATTCGGTGATGTATCTGATGGCCCGGGCTGCAAAGAGAGCGGGAACACCGGCGATTCGGACAAGCAGTATCCGGGATGTGGTGGCCATAAAAAAAGAAACCGGGCTTCCGGTTATTGGGCTTGTGAAGATTAACTATCCGGGATATGACAGCTATATCACGCCGACAATGAAGGAAGTCGATGCTCTGGTTGCTGCCGGTTCGGATGTGGTGGCATTGGACTGTACTCTCCGCAAACGGGGCGATGGTACAACGATTAATGAATTTATTACTCAGATTAAGGAAAAATACCCGGATATCATTTTGATGGCCGACATTTCCAACTATGAGGAAGGCATCAACGCATGGAAATGCGGCGTGGATATTGTGGGAACAACCATGAGCGGTTACACCGATTATACTTCGAAAAAAGATGAGCCGGATTATGAACTGATGCGCCGTCTGGCAGCGGATATGGATATTCCGGTGATTGGCGAAGGAAAGATTCACTATCCGGAGCAGGCGGTCAAAGCGCTTCAGACAGGCGTGTGGTCTATCGTTGTCGGCGGAGCGATTACCCGGCCGATGGAAATTGCACAGCGTTTTATGAAAGCCATTGATGAAGGTGTAGAATAATGAGAATTGCAGCACTGGATATTGGAGGTACTTCGATAAAATCGGGTATCTGGGATGGAAAATGGGCCGGTGAATTAAAAGAATGGGATACAAATGCAAGCCGGGGCGGCGGATATCTGATGGAGCGTGCCAAAGAAATCCTGCATACCTATGGGAACTTTGACGCCATCGGAATCAGTACTGCCGGACAGGTGGATTCCAAAAAGGGAAAGATTTATTATGCCAATGATAATATTCCCTTTTACACCGGGATGGAGATTCGTGCTGTTTTGGAAAAGGAATTCGGAGTTCCGGTTGCCGTGGAAAATGATGTCAATGCGGCAGCTATCGGCGAACTTCATTTTGGAGCGGCCCGGGGCAGGGAGAATTTTTTATGCCTGACCTATGGCACCGGAGTTGGCGGAGCCATTGTTCTGAGGGGCGATATTTATACGGGGGATACCTTTTCGGGGGCCAGTTTTGGCGGCATTGTCGTGCATCCGGAGGCTATTCAGAAAAATGTGGAATTCAGCGGGTGCTATGAGAAATATGCTTCCACGACAGCCCTTGTCCGGCGGGTGATGGCGGTGGATGCGTCGCTGGATAATGGCCGGAAGATTTTTGAAGCCTTTGAACGGCCGGAAATCCGGGCGGAGATTGACGGGTGGATTGATGAAATCGTCTATGGCTTAATCACGCTGATACATATTTTTAATCCTTCGGATATTTTGCTTGGCGGCGGTATTCTGTCGCAGAAATATATTATCAGAGAGGTGCGGCGGCGTGTGGATGAGAATATTTCCGATGGTTTCCGCGGGACGGTCATCCGTCAGGCCGGGCTTGGAAATCAGGCGGGGCTTCTCGGAGCAGCGTGGCTCGCCTCGAATCTTTTGCCTCACCGCGCGGAGCCTGGCGAAGCGCGCCTATGCGAAGCATCTGATATACGGGATGCCCAAAAGGGCATAGAAAAATAACATAAAAAACAGTCGTTTAAATCTATCGCTTTCTGCGGCAGAAAAACGGCTGTTTTTTTATGACATAAAGTCTATAATAATTTTTTCGCAATGGCCTGGGCTGTCGCGGAGCGGGCTGCGGACCGGACTTCAGGATTTCTGCGGCAGTAGCCGTAGAAGAGACATTCGATTAAATACATCTGCCCGACTTTTGCAGCAATAGAGCCGGATTGAAGGGGACTTTCGCTGTATCCACATTGAAGAACAATGTCGGCAAATTCGGCGGCACGGGATTTTGGAAAATGTGTGACGAGAATAATCGGTGTCTTCCGTTCCTTTGCTAACTGTAAGACTTCTTCCATATCCTTGGTTGAACCGGAATAGGAGAAGAAGAGAATGACATCCTTGGGAGAGGCCAGCGCAGCAGCCATTGTCTGCATATGGGAATCTTCGATATGAATGAAATTCGGTGTGGTTGTGGAAAAACGGGCCCATGCCTCCATCGCCATAACCATGCTGCCGCCCTGTCCGAAGCAGTATACGCGCTGGGCAGCGGTAAGTAAATCTACAGCCCTGGTCAGCCGGGCTTCATCCAGATGTTCCATGGTTTCATTCAGAGAAACCATATTTGAAGCGAGCAGCTTGTGGCACATGGTGTTAAAATCATCCTCCGGTTTGATAGTCTGGGGGACATCTGACGGGTCGCCAAGTTCACTGATACGCTCACATTTTGCCAGAGCAAGCTTGAAATCATTATAACCGGAGAGGCCGAGGCCGCGGCAGAAACGGGTGATCGTTGCTTCAGATACGCCGCAGCTTTCTGCCAGGGAGGTAATCGACATATACTGTGTGCTGGATGTGTTGGCGAAGATATAGTCTGCCAGTTTTTTCCCGGAACGGGTCAGAGAGTTGTACTCTTTTGTAATAGAATCCAGTATATTTTCAGCCAAAAAAAACGCCTCCTTGCATATATTCAAAATCAATTAAGATTATAAAACAATTTAATGGCTAACGCAAGGAATGTTTCAAAAACTTTTGATAAATAATGGCAAAAATTTACATTTTAGAGAATATATTTTTAAAAATTTACATAATAAGTATTATTTTTGCTCAATTTAAAAAGAAAAAATTGGATTACAACTATGCAATATGCACAAAAAATAAATGAATTTTCATCTATTTAAGATAATGAAAATTATTTTCAGAAAGAGTATTATAAAAATAACGATGAGCATGCAAATGCTTGGTGCAAAAAGGAGGATGTTACTATGAAAAAAATGTTGGCCGCCTTATTGGCAACCACGCTGGTTGTCGCTTCCCTGGTTGGATGTGGTTCCGGGAAGAAAGAGACAACGGCAGCAAAATCCGGCGAAACAACAGCAGAGACTGCAGCAGAAGCAGCTGGTGTTGACGGCGGAACTTTGAAATTGTCTGTAACGACAGGTGATGGCTCCACAACAGATGATAAGATTCCAACACCATGGTATAACCGTATCATGGCAACAAATCTGATGTTCCGTGCCCTGCTTATTGCAGACAGTAATTTGACAAATCCGCAGCCGGATTTGGCAGAATCTGTAGAAATCAGCGAAGATGGCCTCGTATACACCATTACCATGAAAGATGGTTTGAAATGGTCCGACGGCGAAGCCCTCACAGCAGAAGATGTTCAGTGGTCTATTGAAACAGCTTTAAAAGCTGCAACATGCAACTCCATTTACACATCTGCATTTAAGAAGATTGACAACATGGCTATCGACGGCAGTACGCTCACTATGACATTGTCAGAGCCGTATGCTTCCATGAAGGATGTACTTGCCCAGTTTGCAATCTTACCAAAACATTGTCTTGAAAACGCTGACCCGCTGACATTGGAAGCCGATGCGTTTTGGACGAACCCGGTTTGTTCCGGCATGTATACGCTGAATGAACTGAACGTGGGCAACTATTTCACATTAAAAATTAATGAAAACTACGAAGGAACAGCGCCAAAGATTCAGTCTATTATCTGCTATTTCGTACAGGATTATATTACAGCAGCTCAGGCCGGACAGGCAGATTATGTATTTGGCAATGCAGCGGACCTCGTAGAAGCGCTTGAAGGAATGCCAAACTACACAGAACATGAAGTAGACGTATTATTCTACAAATACTTCCTGTTTAACATGAAGGGCGTTGACGGCAATGAAAACGAAGCAATGCAGAGCCTTGAAGTTCGTAAAGCTTTAATCGAAGCAATTGACCGCGCGACATTGGCTACTCTTTATCCAACAGCTTCTGTTCTGAACAGCGGTGTTCCAAACAGCAATGAAGCTTACAATGGTTTCGAGTATACCTTCGATGCTGAAAAAGCAAAAGCAGACCTTCAGGCTGCCGGATATGATATGAGCCGTACTTTGAAAATCTGCTACTATAATAATGATCAGACATCCATCGACCTGATTCAGACAGTTGTACATTATCTTGAGCAGACAGGTCTTACAGTTGAAGCAACATTGTCCAACGATGGTACAACCGATTTGTTTACAACGCGTAATTACGATATCGGCTTCAAAGGAAAGAGCGCATTCTCCATCGATGAATGGTATACAGAATATCAGAGTACCGATGCTTTGTTTGCAAATGTATTCGGCGGCGGCGACGAATTTGATGAACTGGTGAACAACCTGTTCAAAGCGACAGATTCCGCAGCAAGAAATGAAGCTCTGAAAGCGCTTCAGGATAAAGAACAGGAAGTTGTTTATAAAGTTCCTGTATTCACTGTTGGTACATATGTATTCACAAGTGATAAAGTTATTGTTCCGGAAGGTGTAACATTCTGCAATCCGCTGTACATGTGTGATTTGGATTTCGCTAACTGGGAAATGGCTCAGTAAGACAATAATTTAAAAATCAAACAATGATTCATTGATGAAAGGGGGAGACGGGAGAGATGATTTCGAAAGTCTCCCCTTGCTTATGGGAGGTTTGGAATCCTTGTTTGATGTTGCTTTAAGAATGGGGTGATAGAATGTTAAAATTCATCATTAAGAAGCTGCTCATGATGATTCCGATGCTTTTGGTTATCAGTTTTATTGTATATTATGGTCTGCAGCTGACAGGTATTGACCCGATTAACTTTATGGTCAGCCCGGAGATGCTTTCTTCAAACAAAGAAAATGTTGAAGCGCTGAGAGAGTCTCTTGGATTGAATGACCCGTTAATTGTACAGTATTTCCGCTGGCTTGGAAATATTTTGCATGGTGACCTTGGATATTCCTTCGACGGTTCTTCCATTGCTTCAGTGATCGCAGTAAGACTTCCATATACCTTTGAGCTGGCCGGGTATTCCCTGCTTTTCTCAACCATTATCGGCATTGGTATCGGTATTATTTCTGCAGTACGCCAGAATGGTATCATCGATTATGTTGGACGTGTTCTGGCCGTTTTGGGACAGGCTGTTCCTCAGTTCCTTGTTGGTATTATATTGATTCAGATTTTTTCGATTAAACTTGGATGGTTCCCGGCGAGCAATCGTGTCAGTCCGGATGCGACAAGCGCTTTTGCGGATGCCTTTTTCCATCTTTTCCTTCCGGTACTCACGCTGACTATCGGTATGGTTGCCGTTTTGATGCGTTATGCGCGAAATACCATGCTGGATGTATTGAACAGCGATTATATTAAAACGGCACGTTCCAAAGGTATTCCGGAGTGGAAGGTCTATTTGAAACATGGATTCAGAAATGCCATGAAACCGGTTTTGGTTATTCTCGTATTCCGTATCCCGGCCCTGATTGGCGGTTCCGTTGTTATTGAAACCGTGTTCTCTTATCCGGGAATCGGTTTAACGATGACAAATGCGATTGTATCCGGCGATTATCCGGTGGTGCTTGTTACGACATTAATTATCGCGGCTACCATGTTAATCTGTTCTTTCATGGTTGATGTATTCAACGCATTGCTGGACCCGCGTGTACGCCTTGGCGAATAAAGAAGGAGGAAGAATTTATGGGTGAAACAACGAGTATTAAAGATTCGAATAAAAGCGCATCTTCCTCTTTATTTAAACGAAATGTGCGAAAATTTATGAATAATAAGCTGGCTGTGCTCGGCCTGGTTATTATTGCGGTTATTACGATTGCCTGTATTATCGGCATGATCCTCGGAGTGGATTACGGCACACCGGTACTGGCAGATATGAAGCAGGCGCCGGGAAGCGGACATCTTTTTGGAACAGACACCATTGGCCGTGATTTATTTGCCCGTGTGCTTGTCGGAGGCTGTTATTCAATTCTTATCGGCGCTTTTTGTGCGGTGATGAGTTCGGTGATCGGTGCGATTCTGGGGGCGCTTGCCGGATATTTCGGCGGAAAAGTGGATATGGTTCTTATTCGTATTTCCGAAATTTTCCAGGCTTTTCCGCAGTTGGTGCTTGTTATGATGCTTGTGGCCATCGTTAATAAACGGGGCCTTGGCAACCTGTTGTTTATCTTTGTATTCACTGGCTGGATGACGACTTTCCGTATGGTCCGCAACGAATTTATGAGTCTGAAAAATGAGACTTATGTTAAAGTATGCGAAGCCTTTGGTATGAAGAAAAGTAATATTATGTTTAAGCAGATTCTTCCGAATGTAATGAGCCCGGTAATCGTTTCCACAACAACAAACGTCGCCTTTTTCATTCTGCAGGAAGCAGCCCTTTCCTTTATCGGCCTTGGCGTTGCCGACAGCACGCCAACCTGGGGAAATATTTTAAATGCGGCAAAATCCGTATCCGTTGTAACCAACCAGTGGTGGATTTGGGTGTTCCCGGGTCTTGCTATCAGTCTTTTTGTTCTGGCAATTAATTTCTTCGGCGATGGGCTGCGGGATGTGCTGGATGCAAAACAGCAGTAAGGAGGGCCTCATGGATAATAAAGAATATATTTTAAATGTTGAAAAATTAAACACAAGTTTTATTTCTGACAGAAAAGAAATTAAAATTGTTAAAGATGTTTCTTTTAAAGTGCGCCGCGGAAAAACGCTGGCTGTTGTTGGTGAATCCGGCTGTGGAAAGAGTGTTACCATGAATTCCATTATGCGCTTTACCGGCAGGAATGCTATTGTCAAAGCGGACAATATCCAGTATAATGCACTTCGTAACGGAGAAATTACGGAATATCATCTGGAGAGTATTAAGGAGGCCAACGGCCCGGAAATGCGGGCGCTGCGCGGCCCGGATATGTCCATGGTATTCCAGGACCCGATGTCCAGCCTGAATCCGGTCTATAAAGTTGGAGACCAGGTGGCTGAGGGACTTCTTCAGCATAATAAAGGAATGAAAAAAGATGAAGCGCGTCAAAAGGTTCTTGAGATGTTCCGAAAACTCGGTATTCCGGATCCGGAAGAACGTATTGACTGTTATCCGCATCAGTTTTCCGGCGGTATGAAACAGAGGGTGGTCATTGCCATCGCTATGATCTGCAACCCGGAACTGATTATCTGTGATGAGCCGACGACGGCTCTCGATGTAACGATTCAGGCTCAGATTATGGACCTTTTAAAAGAGCTTCAGTTAAAAGAAGGCAAGTCCATCATTTTGATTACCCATAACATGGGACTGGTTGCCGAGATGGCTGATGAAGTCTGTGTTATGTATATGGGCCGTGTGGTTGAATTCGGCAGCCTGGAAGACCTCTTTGACCGTACAAGCCATCCGTATACCCGGGCGCTGCTTCGAAGCGTGCCTGTTCTTGGCCTGGCTGACGGACAGAAACTGGAGACCATTCCGGGGGCTACGCCGAATCCGGCGGATTTAAAGGGCGGCTGTGAATTTGCAGACCGCTGTTCCGAGTGTACGGAGAGATGCCGGGAGAAAACCATACCGATGTTTGAAATTTCCCCGGGACACCGGGTACGCTGCCTGAAATTTGATTCTTATCCGGAGGTGGACTGATATGACAGAAAATAAAGAAATTATCTTTAAAATCCGGAATTTGCAGACCTGGTTTCCGATTACAAAGGGATTTATGAAAAAAGTTGTCGGACACGTAAAAGCGGTGGATGATGTCAGCCTTGATGTCTATAAAGGTGAAACTCTTGGAATCGTTGGCGAGTCGGGCTGCGGAAAGTCAACTTTTGGCAAGACGGTAATGATGCTTGAAAAGCCGACCGGCGGACAGGTGTTGTTTAATTATGACGGGGAATATAAAGATATTACGAAGTTTAATAAAGAGGAAATGTTTGAATTCCGTAAAAAGGTTCAGATGGTATTCCAGGACCCTTATTCGGCATTAAATCCTCAGAAAAAAATCTATTCTTCCTTTGAAGAGCCGTTAAAGACCCATGGCATCACTTCCCAGGAAGAACGGGAAAAGATGATGCAGCGCGTGTTAAAGATGGTAAATATCCAGCCGGATTATCTGCTGCGTTATCCTCATGAATTCTCCGGCGGACAGCGCCAGCGGCTTTGTATCGCCAGAGCATTGGAGGTTATGCCGGAGGTATTAATCTGTGATGAACCGGTATCTGCCCTGGATGTATCCATTCAGGCCCAGGTATTGAATCTGATGAAAGAAATTCAGAAGGAACTGAATCTGACCTATCTTTTCATTGCCCATGACCTCTCGGTTGTTCAGTACATGTCTGACCGTATTATGGTAATGTATCTTGGGAAGATTGTGGAAGTTGCAGATTCCCGGGCTCTTTATGAAGAACCGCTGCATCCGTATACAAAGGCATTGCTCTCGGCAATTCCTGTGGCGGATATACATAACAGAAAACAGCGTCAGATTCTGGAAGGTGAAGTTCCAAGTCCGATTCATAAACCGAGCGGCTGTGCTTTCCGCAATCGTTGTCCGCATTGCATGGATATTTGTAAGGAGCAGGACCCTGCACTTCGGTATCATGGAAAAGAAGGGCATATGGTAGCCTGTCATTTATATGATGGAGAAGAAAGTGGAGACAGCGAATGATTTATACTGATATGAACAATTTAGAACATTATCGCGGTATGGCGCCTCATTTGGATACGGCCATTGACTTTTTAAAAAGTCATGCCCTGACGGAGCTTCGGGCCGGAAGAAATGATGTGGACGGCGAGAATGTGTTTATCAATCGTTTCGGCTATGAAACGATGGCGGAGAAAGCGGCTGCTTTCGAAGCCCATGAATTTTATGCGGATATCCATCTGGTATTATCCGGGCAGGAGTGGATAGGCGTGACGGACATGGAAAAGATGACGGTGACGGCTGTCGATAAGGCAACGGATTCGGTGGACTGTGACGGCCCGGTGGAAAACCGGCTTTATATGGCGCCGGGAAAAGTGCTTATCGTGCTTCCTGAGGACGCCCACAAAGTCAAAATTGCCGTGGACGGCCCGGAACGGGTGGAGAAGGCAGTAGTAAAAGTACAGATGAAATAGTAGACGGGATTGAAAGGAAAGCGAGAATTATGAAAAATATTTCAAAGTATCAGGGAATCATTCCTGCATTTTACGCGTGTTATGATAATCAGGGAGCTGTCAGCCCGGAACGGGTGGAAGCGCTTACAAAGTATATGATTAAAAAGGGCGTTAAGGGCGTTTATGTCGGAGGTTCTTCCGGCGAATGTATTTATCAGAGTGTGGCGGAACGCAAACTGGTTTTGGAACATGTGATGAAGGCCGCCGAAGGGAAGCTGACGGTTATTGCCCATGTGGCCTGCAATAATACGGCAGACAGTATGGAGCTGGCTGCCCATGCCGAGAGTCTTGGCGTTGACGCCATTGCGGCTATTCCGCCGATTTACTTCCACTTGCCGGAGCATGCCATTGCCCGGTATTGGAATGATATTTCTTCCGCGGCGCCGAATACGGACTTCGTTATTTATAACATCCCTCAGTTGGCGGGAGTGGCGCTGACGATGCCTTTATTTAAGGAAATGCGTAAAAATCCGCAGGTAGCCGCTGTGAAGAACAGCTCCATGCCTGTTCAGGATATCCAGTTGTTCAAGATGGAGGGCGGCGAAGGCTTTGTTGTCTTTAATGGCCCGGATGAACAGCTTGTTTCCGGCCTGGCTATGGGAGCTGACGGCGGAATCGGCGGAACTTACGCCGTTATGCCGGAACTTTATTTAAAGATTGAAGAACTTGTGGGCGCCGGAAAGGTTGGGGAAGCGCAGAAGATTCAGTATGCGGCGGATGCGATTATCTATGCCATGTGTGAATGTCACGGAAATCTTTATGCGGTAATGAAAGAAATTCTTAGAATTCGTGAAGGGCTGGATATCGGCAGTGTCCGTAAACCGCTGCCGGAGCTGATTCCTGAAGATATGGCGCAGGTTAAAAAATGCGCCGTTATGATTGACGAAGCAATGAAGACATATTGCTAGGAAATGGGGGTGGTCTTTTTGTCAAAATATTTAATGCTTGACCGAAGGGTTTTAAATCCCCAGGCCATGGAAAATGTGTCGATACAGGTAACGCCGCCGGAGAAGGATGTGGAAAATAATCCTTTGATGGTGCAGGATAAGCCCTGGGAGATACGGATTGACAATGGCTATCCCAATGTAATTTATGATAAAGAGAAAGAGATTTTCCGCTGTTATTATACGTTATTTACGGATGATCTGGATACAGAAGGGACGACCGTTGAAGAACGGTCCTCCAGAGATTATCTCCCAAGACTGGACAGGGTAACATCCCTGGCCTATGCAGAGAGCAAGGACGGCATTCATTGGGAGAAACCATCCCTTAACCGGGTGGAATGGCGTGGCAGCAAAGCAAATAACATTCTCTT
>URND01000023.1 GCA_900549105.1 uncultured Eubacteriales bacterium | reverse complement strand
CTCCCGTTCCAGCAGGATTCCATGATGTTTTCCACCAAGGCGATGAATGAGTCGTTCCTTTCCAAGGTGTCCGATAAGGATGCCATGATACCGGTCAACCAGTTGGAGAAGAGACTGAGTCTCTTAGCACATTAAGGAGGATATGAACTATGAGTAAGATTTTAGAATTAAGAGAAAAGAGAGCGAAGGCATGGGAAGCTGCAAAGGCATTCCTCGATGCCAAGAGAACACAGGAAGGTTTTGTATCTGCAGAAGATGCAGCCACCTATGACAAGATGGAAGCGGATGTCGTAAATCTTGGAAAAGAGATCGAGAGACTGGAAAGACAGGCTGCCATTGATGCAGAGCTTGCAAAGGCAACAAGCACCCCGATCACAAACCAGCCGCATGCCGGAACTGGCGGGGAGGTAAAAACAGGAAGGGCAACCGATGAATACAGAAAAGCGTTCTGGAACGGTATGAGAAACAAGATGTCATACGAAGTACAGAACGCTCTTTCTATTGGTACGGATTCCGAGGGTGGATATCTTGTGCCGGATGAGTATGAAAGAACACTGGTGGAAGCCCTGAATGATGAAGTATTCTTCCGTAATCTGGCTACTGTTATCAAGACATCGAGCGGTGACCGTAAGATTCCAATCGTCACATCAAAGGGTGAGGCAGCATGGATCGATGAAGGAGGTCAGTTTACAGAATCCAATGACAGTTTTGGGCAGACAACCATTGGTGCTCATAAGCTGGCAACCATGATCAAAGTTTCAGATGAGCTTTTAAATGACAGCGTGTTTAATATCGAACAGTATATTTCCAGGGAGTTTGGAAGAAGAATCGGTGCAAAGGAAGAAGAAGCATTTTTCATCGGTGACGGAGCAGGAAAACCTACAGGTATTTTCAACGCAACAGGCGGTGCTGAAACAGGAGTGACAGCTGCAAATACCACCATTACGTTTGATGATGTCATGGATCTTTACTATTCCCTTCGTGCTCCATACCGTAACAAAGCGGTATGGCTTCTGAATGATTCGACCGTTAAGGCGATCAGAAAACTGAAAGATGGAAATGGAAATTATATCTGGCAGCCCTCTGTAAGGGAAGGAGAGCCGGACAGAATCTTGAACCGTCCTTACCGTACATCCATTTATGTGCCGGAGCTTGCAGCAGGAAAACGTGTGATGGCATTCGGTGATTACAGTTATTACTGGATCGCAGAACGCCAGGGCAGAAGTTTCAAGAGACTGAATGAGCTTTATGCTACAACGGGACAGGTTGGATTTCTCGCTTCCGAACGTGTTGACGGCAAGCTGATCCTGTCTGAAGCAGTGAAAACACTCGATGTGAAAGCTGCCGGAAAGTAGGTGGACTGAATGTTTGTAACGCTTGAGGAAGCCAAAGGGTATCTGAGGGTGGATTCGTCAGACGAGGATAGTTTTATCCTCGGTCTGATGGAAACTGCAAATGCCCTGATTAAAAATGTAACAAGACGGACTCCGGCAGTACTTAAGAAGCATGAAGCAGTTGTGCGGACAGCGGAGCTGTATGTGATCGCTTATCTTTATGAGCACAGAGAGGAAGCTGACCATAAGGCCATGACGGAGACCGTGAAATATCTGCTCTTTGGCATACGGAAGGAGAAATTTTAATGATCGAACTGATGCGTGACCGGATCACGATCCAGAAAAGTTCCGTGAAAACAGATAAGATCGGAAACCATGCGGCAGTCTGGGAAGATGTGTATTCCTGTGCTGCTTATGCCAATAACCTGTCAGGAAAAGAATACTGGGCAGCAAAGCAGTTGAATGCCCAGTCTGAACTGGACTTTATTATCCGGTACTGCAGTGAGGTGGCAGCCCTGGACAGCGAGCATTACCGCATCAGGTTTCGTGGGGATCTTTATAATATTACGTTTATTGATAACGTGCAGTATAAAAACAAATCCGTCAGGATCCGTACGGAACGGGTCAAACGGTGAGGTGAATTGAAGATGGCAAAGAAAATCAAAGCAGATGCCCTTGCATCGGAAGTCATGAAGGAGCTGGACGATTATTCCAGTCTGACTACGGAAGTGATGAAGAAGGCGGTCAGGAATGCCGGAAAAACAGTCCGGGAGGAGATCGCAGACACAGCACCGAAAAAGACCGGAACTTATGGAAAAAGCTGGGCGGTCAAAAAGACCGGGGAAGACAGTAAGTCCCTGCAGGTAACGGTACATTCCAAAAACCGATACCAGATCGCTCATCTCCTGGAGCATGGACATGCAAAAAGGGGAGGCGGCCGGGTAGCAGCAAGACCGCATATTGCACCTGCAGAGGAGAATGGAATCCGGCAGCTTGAGGAAGAAATCGAGAGGGGGATCCGGAATGGATGATCTGGTTAAGATGATGGAAGAAACAGGACTGCCATTTGCCTACGACCACTTTGAAGAGGGGGAAGCAGCAGAGCCACCGTTTGTATGCTATCTTCTTCCGCAGAGTAATCATTTTTCTGCGGACGGGAAGGTGTATCTGAAGATTACGGAAGTCCATATCGAACTGTATACCGACTGTAAGGACTTGTCGGCAGAACAGAAAGTAGAAGCCGTGCTGGATAAGCAGGGTATTTTTTATGAGAAATCCGAGGTATGGATTGAAAGCGAGAAATTGTATGAAGTCCTGTATTCATTTGAGATGGAGGTTTAGACATGGGAAATAAAGTAAAATATAATCTGAAAAATGTCCATGCAGCAAAGCTGAAGGAAACAGTGAGCAGCAGCGGTGAGACAACATTTTCTTATGAAAATCCAAAGGCAATCCCCGGAGCAGTCAGTATCAGCTTGGATGCGGAAGGGGAATCCACACCGTTTTATGCAGACGGTATCGTATATTTCCGTTCCGTGACCAATAACGGATACAGTGGTGATCTGGAAATTGCACTGATCCCGGAGTGGTTCCGGACGGAGATCTTACAGGAGAAGCTGGATGGAAAAGGCGTGCTTGTGGAAAGTACAAACATCGGGGAAAGTGTAAAATTTGCCCTGTTATTTGAATTTGACGGGGATGTGAATAGTATTCGCCATGTGATGTATAACTGTACGGCATCCCGCCCGTCCATCGAATCCGAAACAAAAGAGGATACGATCGAACCTGGAACGGAGAAGCTGTCACTGACGGCTGATCCGAGAAGTGACGGACTGGTAAAGAGCCGTACCGGAGATACCACGGATGCAGCGACATATGCGAACTGGTATAAGTCCGTATATATTCCATCAGAAACAGAAGAAAGCAGTGCGAAAGGATAAGGTGAAAGGATATGTTAAAAAGAGAAATTGAAATCTGTGGGAAAAAGATCCCGTTCCGGTCATCTGCGACCGTTCCGAGATTATACCGTGCAAAGTTCAAGAGGGATATTTTTAAGGATCTGTCGAAATTGGAAAAATCCTATAAGTGTAAGACCGAGGATGGGGATGAGTTCCAGATTGATGACCTGGAGATCTTTGAGAATGTTGCATATATCATGGCCTACCATGCGGATAACAGCATCCCGGCATCCATTGATGACTGGCTGGATCAGTTTGATATGTTTTCCATCTATGAGGTACTGCCTCAGATCCTGGAACTGTGGGGCGATAATCTTGCAACAGAGGTGGCAGCAAAAAAAGGCCTGGCAGAAGTGAACGGGAAATGACAACACCGCTGTTCCTTCTGCGCAGCGTAGAGATTGGAATATCTATATCGGATCTGGATCTTCTGACGGTGGGGCTGGTGATCGACATGTGGACGGAAAAAGCAAATGATAGCGTGAAATATAATAAGATCGCCACGCAGGATGATTTTGATAAATTCTGATAGCAGCATCAGAAAAATCATGTTATTATGATATTGTATAATTTCTGTTTGAAAGAATACAGAAATTATTCTCCACTCCTGAGAAAATAATTATGCAGGGATAATCCTTGGAAAATATTCTATGGATTCAGCTTAGAAGGTGACAAAAAGTGTCCGCTATCTTCTGCAGGTTGTTTAATGGGATCAGGAAGAAAGGAGGATAACTATGGCTAAGAGAAAAGTAGTATCTGGTAAAACTCATACGAAACAGCAGCTTAATGATTATGCCAATCAGAATAATCCGAATAATAAGGCATACCGGGCGAGAAGAACAAACGAAGAAAAAGCCCGAAAAACAAGGAATCACTTTGACCAGGATATGATCTATTATGAGCCGGATCTTGGTTTTGGCTGGTGTGATGACTAGGATTTGAGAAAGGCAGGTATTTGTATGGGAAACTTTTTTTATAACCTGTTTAATGGAAAGACGGGCTATACAATATCGGATAGCATGGCAGTGGATGAAGATGGTGATCTTTTAATGAGGTTATCTGATCATACGGTTATGGATATGGATACAGGAGAAATTGGTTTTTTATCATCGGCAGGAAATCTGTTTGATGAGGAAGATGAATGGTAATGTAAACCTGATATGACGAATGGAAGGGGCTGTTGCAAAAAAGATGAGTAATCATCTATGGAGCAATAGCTCCCTTTTTATGCCTAAAAGCAGAAAACGGACTCCGAAGAGTCCGCAATCCATGGTATAATTAGATATGACCAATAACCAAAAATACCATAAAAATTATACCGAATTCGGCGAAACTTATCAACTCCGGCAGTGGATTCCAAGACCATGTTCAAGATCCTGACCTATGCTTATTCCCAAAATATTTATTCATCCAGAAAAATCGAAACTGCCTGCAGACGGGATATCAACTTTATGTGGCTGCTTGCCGGGCAGAAAGCGCCGGATCACAGTACGATTGCCCGCTTCCGGACAGGACTTCTACAGGATGCCTGTGAAGACCTGTTTTACCAAATGGTGCGCCGTCTGGACCAGATGGGGGAATTATCAAAAGAGACCGTATTTATAGATGGAACGAAGCAGGAAGCCTGCGCCAATAAATATACGTTTGTCTGGAAGAAATCGGTTGGGAAATGGGAAGAAAAGATGTTTCAAAAAATACAGGCTGCGGTCCGACTGTTGAACCGGGATTATATGCAGTCTTTCTGTGTGTCAAAAGGAAATCGGGCACAGGATCTTCAGGGATCTGCCGGTTTCTGGAACGTCAGACCATCTATGACTGGCACATAGCCAGTTTTCAGGGCAGGAACAATTATTGCAAAACCGATCCGGATGCTGCGTTTATGCATATGAAAGACGACCACATGAGAAATGCCCAGTTAAAGCCGGGATATAACGTACAGATTGGTGTAGACAGCGAATACATTGTTGCGGCAGATATCTTTCAGGATCGGAATGATGTCTGGACACTGATCCCCTTTCTGAAAACAATGGAGGAAAAACTGGGATTCCGTTATTCAAGTCATCTTTTTCCGGTAAAAGAAATAGCATAAAGAGTCACAAAATATGCGGCCTTATTTAAGTACGCAAAAAATCTGGAAAAAATCCACAGATGAAAGGATTTCTTCCAGATTTTTTTACATATAGAGCGAGGGCATTGCTCAATCATCTAATTTGATAATTTTGCGACACCCTCTTTTTCTCAGCAACTTATATGGAGGGGCGAAACAGGAAACACATTTGTGTATGCCGTTAAAGCCAGCAATAGCAAGGGAAAATGGAGATGGGCTACTTTTTATTGATAAGGCCACAGCCAGTGTGGATCCGGAGAATGAGCATCTGATCCAGGGAGCGCTTTCGGAGCTGACCTGGGGAAAAACGGTCATTACGATTGCCCACCAATCTGCAACCATTGAAAACGCAGATTATATTTTAGTGGTCGAGGATGGGAAAATCGTGCAGACCGGTACACATTCTGAACTTATAAAAGAGGATGGCCTGTATCGCAGATTTGTGGAAGTGCGGCAGAAAGATTGTCAATAAAAGCAAGCTGCCGGGCAGCGTTTGCAGCAGCGCAAGAATATACTTGAAATAAGAGCGTTTCATTGCTCTGCCTTTCCGACAAACAGCGTACCGGCTTTGCCGCCCCTGATAATCTCATAGATTGCTTCCGGGCGTTTTCCGTTTGTAATGACTGTATCCGTACCATTTGCTGTTGCCAATTTCGCTGCTTGAAGTTTTGTTTTCATACCGCCTGTTCCCCGCCTTGAGCCTGCGCCGCCTGCGAGAGAATAGACAGATTCATCAATCTGCGAGATTTTTTCTATCAGTTTCGCTTTGGGACATAGGCGAGGGTCGCTGTCATAAAAGCCGTTAATATCTGATAAGATAATCAACCGCTTTGCTTTACATAGAACTGCAACCACGGCAGACAGCATATCGTTATCGCCAAACAGGCGCTCCTCTGATTCTATTTCGGTGTAGCTGACCGAATCATTTTCGTTTACTACGGGAATAATGCCCATTTCTAGCAAGGCATTAAAGGTGTTTGTAAGGTTTTCTTTCTTTTCCTCCTGCCCAATATCCTCTGCATTTAACAGAATTTGAGCAATCGTTTTGTCGTAGTCTCCGAAAAACTTGTCATACAGATACATAATTCTGCATTGACCGACTGCCGCTGCCGCCTGTTTCATCCGCATACCCTGCGGTTTTGTTTTCATATTCAGCTTATTTGTACCCACGGCAATTGCTCCCGAAGATACTAAGATTACCTCATATCCCATATTCTGAATATCAGATAGGACACAGGCAAGCCGGTCAAAGGAGCGCAGGTCGCTTTGACCGACTTCATTTGTTAATGTAGAAGTACCGACTTTAACGACAATTCTATTTTGATATAGTCCCATTCTCACACCTCGATTACGGCAGGAATGTGCCGTGTAAACTTTAAGAATTTACCGCTGATATCCTCTGTGCGGATTTTCATATATCCAGTAGTCGTGCCGTCGCTGCAGCCGTAGTATTCTTCCGAAAGTACCTCTTTATCAAATACAATCTTCACTTTGCCCTCAGTATCTAATAAACTGCTGAACACAGTTGCCGCACCAATTTTAGTTCCGAGCATTGTTTCCATCAGTTCCGCCGGAGCAAAGGACACACGGGACACACCCAGCGCATTGCTGAAATCTTTGGAACGAAACGGTTTATCTCCGGAAGTGATAAAAAGGTAAAATTCCGTCTGCTGACGGTTACACAAAAAGAGTGTTTTTACCATTTTCATATCTAACCTTTCATTGACGGCAATGCAGTCCTCCATTGTAATCACCTCATCTGTATCAACACGCTCATATGGTATTTGCAACTGAGCAAGTGTTCTATATACTTTTTCCTGCAAGTTCGTTTTGAACTGCATAGGCGCTTTATTTTGAATTTCGCTGACTGTAATCATTTGAATTTACCTCACAACCTTGATTTTTTGACGATTTTATTGTATCGTAAGGGTTGACATTTGAAAAGCGAATATATCAAATAAATTACATTTGGAAAGTGAATGACTGAATATGGATATGAACTTACAAAAATATATGTCGTTTGTGAAAACGGCAGAGTGCGGCAGCTTTACAAAAGCGGCGGAACTCTTAAATTATTCACAGTCAAGTATCAGCAGAATGATAAACGACCTTGAAAAAGAATGGAAAGTTGCTTTGCTCGAACGAAGCGTAGGCGGAGTAAAACTGACATCAGACGGTATGAAACTTCTGCCATATGCGAAAAGCGTTGTAGCTGAATTTGAAAAATTACAGATGGAAGTAGACGAACTGAACGGGCTTCAATCGGGCTTAATCCGTATCGGTACTTTTTCAAGCGTGGCAACACATTGGCTGCCAAACATCATAAAGGAATTTCAAAAGGACTATCCGAATATTGATTACGAATTGCTGCTGGGCGATTACACCGAAATTGAGGAATGGATTTTAGAAGGACGGGTGGACTGCGGATTTTTGCGATTGCCGACACACCCCGAATTTGAAACAATTTTTTTGGAGCAGGACAAGCTGATGGCAATTATCCCCGAAAATCACAGACTTGCAGACTGTGAAAAATTCCCTGCCAGGGCACTCTGTGATGATCCGTTTATGCTCCTTGAAAAGGGTGGGAAAGCGGAAGTTTCGGAAATTTTTGAACGCTGTGGATTAACGCCGAAAGTCCATTTCACCACCTGGGATGATTACGCCATTATGTCAATGGTAGAAAGCGGGCTTGGAATCAGCATTTTACCGCAGCTTATATTAAAGCGTGTTCCCTATAAAATAATCGCAAAAGAGCTCGATGTTCCTGCTTACCGCAATATAGGGCTTGCACTGAGAAGCCGCAAAACAGCCTCCCTTGCGGTAAAAAGATTTATAGAATATTTGGAGTATAGATAGCAAAAGGCGGCAGTAAACGCCCTGTTTGCTCGCAGATGAAGCGACAGCCAGTGTGGATCCGGAGAATGAGCATCTGATTTAAGGAGCGCTTTCGGAGCTGCCCCGTGAAAAAACGGTCATTACGATTGCCCACCAATCTGCAACCATTGAAAACGCAGATTATATTTTAGTGGCCGAGGATGGGAAGCTCCGTTTGTAAAAGAGGAAGAGATTGTGGCCATGCTTATTCAGCCGCAAGAATATGGCTTTTGCCTCAAATGGTGTGGATAGTAGCGGTTCACAAAAAGTTCATGGTTTATTTATGGCGGGTCATTGTTTTCCGGCGATGGCGGTAGTATAATTACATAAAATATTCGGATAAGCGAACAGATAGGAGGCGTGGAACGCTTTGGCCGTTCATGGATGATTCCGAAAAATGCTAAGAAGCCCAATAACCTGAGAAAAGAGCGATTACCAAAAGGCAAAAGGCGGTGAAGAATCGTGTACAATCCTCAACTTGAAACATTCTTGCGTGTGGCAGATGCGGGAAGCTTCAATAAAGCAGCGGAAAAATCATATATTACTCCCACTGCCGTAATTAAGCAAATCAACCTTTTAGAAGCGGAACTTGGTGTCAAACTTTTTGAAAGAACACACCGGGGACTTCATCTGACCAAAGCCGGAAAATCTTTATATCAAGATACAAAATATATCATTCAGTATTGTCGGGACTCTGTTACACGGGCGAAGAATGCCATGCAGGAGGATACGAATGTTATTCGGATTGGCAGTTCTCCGATGACTCCTGCCCAGCTCCTAATGCAGCTATGGCCTAAAATTCAGGCGAGTTGTCCGAGCATTAAATTTGAAATCATTCCCTTTGAAAACACACCGGAAAATGCCAGAGAGATTCTTGCAAATCTCGGAAGGAATATTGATGTGATCGGCGGTATTTTCGATGAAACCATGTTGGAGGTGCGCGGCTGTGAAGGGCTTGAGCTTTCCCGCGAGCCATTTTGCTGTGCGGTATCCATTCATCATAAGCTGGCGGAAAAGGCTCAATTAAAAATACAAGATTTGTATGGTGAAAACCTGCTTTTGATGCACCGGGGCTGGAGCCATTATGTAGATCGGCTGCGGGATGATATTTGGCAGAATCACAGCAAAATCAAGATTGTGGATTTCGACTTTTATAACATGAATATTTTCAATCGCTGTGAAAACAGCAACGATGTGCTGCTTGCCATTCCGGGATGGGCAAATGTACATCCCCTTTTGAAAGTGATTCCCGTGGAATGGGATTATACAATTCCCTATGGCCTGCTGCACTCGCCGCAGCCAACGGATACGGTAAAGCGGTTTCTTGCAGCGGCGCAGGCGGTAGCAAAAAGAAAATAGAGTTAAAACCTTTGGGTAATAGCTGATGAACGAATCGAGACTTCTGTTGAGGTCTCGGTTTTTTTATAATGTAGACAGCAGCAACAGAAAGAGTTTCACCGGGGAATAGAAGCATCTTTGCAGCAGGATACGACTGAGGAGGATTCTGTGGGAATGAATCCAAGTGAAAGCGCCGTTTATACTGCGGACACCAAAATAGCGGATGTGCAATGCAGGCTCTGGCTGCGCTATGGAATTGCGAAAGTATAAAGGAGGAAACAGATAGATTATGAACAACTTTATTTTTGAAAACGGTACAAAGGCTATTTTCGGCAAGGGATGTGTGAAGGAATACCTCTCCTGCTTCCTGAGCCACTATGGAGACAACGTGATGCTGGCTTACGGCGGCGGCTCCATCAAGCGCAACGGCGTTTATGATGAGATTATGGGAATCCTCCAGGGCAGCGGAAAAACGATCGTGGAATTTAGCGGCATCATGGCAAATCCCACCTATGCGAAAGTGCAGGAAGGCGCAAAGCTGGCGAAGGAGAATCATGTGGATGTGATTCTGGCCGTGGGCGGCGGCAGCGTGATGGACTGCTGCAAGGCGGTGTCTCTGGCGGCAAGGTATGAGGGTGATATTTGGACGGATTATTGGGCAAAGCCCGGCATTATTGATTTTGAGCCTGTACCGATGTGTGTTGTTGTTACAGTAGCCGGTACTGGCAGTGAAATGAACGGCGGAGCGGTCATCACTAACGAAGAATTGAAGATCAAAACTGGCCGGGATTACCCGAAGTGTAATGCAAAGCTGGCGCTGCTCGATCCAACCTATACCTACAGTGTGCCGGAGAAGCAGATGGTTTCCGGTGGCTTTGATACTCTATCTCATATCATGGAGATTTATTTCAGCGAGCCGGACGAGCCGAATGTGTCCGATGACATTGCGGAGGCTCTGATGCGGGGTGTAATTCGTGATCTGCGTGCGGCAATCCAAAATCCCAGGGATTATACGGCCCGGAGCAATCTCATGTGGGAGGCCACGATGGCGGAAAACCGAATCATCAAGCTGGGCAAGAAAACCGACTTTGAGTGCCATATGATGGAACATCAGCTCGGCGCGTTTATTAACTGCAATCATGGCGCGGGGCTGGCGGTGCTGCAACCGGTCTATTACCGCCATATCTTCAAGAACGGCCTTGCTAAATTTGGGCGCTTTGCCGTGGAGGTTTGGGGCCTTGATCCGACGGGCAAAGCGGACGAGGAAATTGCCCTTGCAGGCATTGAAGCATTGGAAAACTTTATTTTAGAGATCGGGCTGCCTGTTACTCTCCGGGATTTGGGTGTGAATGAAGAAACCGACCTGAAAGCCATTGCAGATTCCTGCGCCTGTGTGCCGGGAGCATATAAGGTCATGACCCATGAAGAAATACTTGAAATTTTCAAAGAGTGCTATTAAGCAGAAATACCCTTCGGGTATACCATTATGGCCCAAAAGCGTGGCCGATTATTAGAGAAAGGACAAAAACGATGAAAAAGGTAATTACACTATTGATGAGCATTTTGCTGGTATTTTCCATTGTTGCCTGCGGCAATCAGAATAGCGGAGGCAACAGCCAAACCACGGAACCTACAGATAGTACCACGCCGGAAAGTACACCGGAGTCTTCCCAGCAGCCAGGCGAATCATCCACGGAGGCGCCAACGGAAAGCTCTGACGAGGCGCAGGAAACCGAAGGAGAAAGCGGAAAAACGCTGGTTGTTTACTATTCCGCATCGGGCAATACAGAAGCAGTTGCAGGGTATATTGCAAATGCAACGGGCGGCGACCTGTTTGAACTGGTTCCGGCAGAGCCGTACAGCGATGCTGATTTGGACTGGACAGCGGACGGCAGCCGTGTGAACAAAGAGCATGATGATGAAAGTCTGCGGGACATTGAACTTGTGAAAACAAACGCCCCTGATTGGGATTCCTATGATACGGTGTTTATCGGATATCCGATTTGGTGGGGTATCGCCGCTTGGCCGGTCAATGGCTTTACCCGCGCAAATGATTTCACCGGTAAAACCGTAATTCCGTTCTGCACTTCCTCAAGCTCCGGCCTGGGCGAAAGCGGCGAGCTGTTGGCAGAGGCGGCGGGAACCGGAAACTGGTTGGAAGGTCAGCGGTTTTCCTCCCATCCTTCTGAAGAAGATGTTCGCTCTTGGGTAGACGGTCTGGCATTACAATAAGGAGAGCCATATGAGACGAAGTATTTCACTGCTGCTGGCGGTCATGCTGATATTCAGCCTTGCCGCCTGCAGTGCAAATGAACAAAACGCTTCCTCGATTCCGGATACAGACCGGGATCAGGAAAGCACAGTCACACCCACAGAAGAAAGCAAGCCGGATAATGACGCCGCGTCTACAGGCTCCAATATACTGATTGCGTACTTTTCCGTACCGGAAGATGTGGATACCAGTGGAACAGATGCCGTTGCCGGAGCCAGTATTGTGGTAAAGGACGGTGAGAAACTGGGAAATACCGAATATGTGGTCCGGCTGATTCAGGAAACCATTGGTGGTGATCTGTTCCGAATTGAAACGGTAGAACCGTATCCCCTCGAACATGATCCGCTGGTAGATCAGGCGGCAGATGAACAGGACGTCGACCTTCGCCCGGAGCTTGCCACCCATGTGGAAGATTTTGAAAAATATGAGTATGTGTTTCTCGGTTTCCCCAACTGGTGGGGCGATATGCCCCAGCCGCTGTACACATTTTTAGAGGAATATGACTTTGGGGCAAAAACGATTATTCCCTTTATCACACACGGAGGCAGCGGGGCTTCCCGCACTGTGGATACCATTTCGCAGCTTCAGCCGGGAGCCTTGATGATGGGAAATGAATTGGTATTATCCCGCAATGATGTGGCGGAAAGTGAGGAAACCGTTGTGACTTGGGCGAAAGGGCTTGGTATCAATGCAAAAACAGAACTGCCGGAGGGCGGCGATGGCAGCACGGTTTTGACAGCCACTGCCGATGCCCATAACAGTCAGACGCTTTATTTATGGGAAGAAGGCAATGCTCCGGCAACCACGGAGTACACGCAGAATGATGGAAATTATGCGGATGATCCGGATTTCCGCCCCTACCTTGTGAGCTTTCCCGTACCGGAAGGAACGGAGGTCAAAGGTGCGGTACTCATCTGTGCCGGAGGCGCGTTCCAATTCCGCAGTGATGAAAATGAGGGTACGCCGGTTGCCGAGGAATTGGCAAGCCGTGGGTATCAGAGCTTTGTGGTAAATTACCGCCTGCGCCCCTATACGCAGGAGGAAGGTGCGCTGGATTTAGCCCGTGCTGTCCGTTTCGTCCGGAAAAATGCAGAGGTTTACGGTATTGATGAAAACGATATTGCTGTCATGGGTTTTTCTGCCGGAGGTATCCTTGCCGGAGAAATGCTGCTGAATTTTGACGGTTTAGTAAATGGCACAGCTCTGGATACGGACTATGTCCCGGACGCTTTGGATGAGATTTCAGCGGACGCCGCCGCAGACGGTATGATCCATTCCTTCTATGGCCGTCTCAGTGTCAGCAATAACGATGTACAGACGCTCAAAAATGGTGATCTGCCGCCTACCTTCTACTGCTACGGAACCCGCGATCCGTTTTACGATCAGTTCCTTGCCAACGCCGATGCGGTGGAAGAAGCCGGAGTACGGGTGGAACGATTGCAGCTTGATGGCCGTCCCCACGGCTTTGGCTACCGGGAAGGCTGGTTCGATGCGTATGACAGCTTCCTGACAGATGTATTCTCAGGGGAGTAAACACCTTTAAGTATATACTGCATAACAAAGCGAGACTTCTGCTGAGGTTTCGCTTTGTTTATAATGAAGAAAAACAGAAAGGCAGGGATGCTAATATGGCAAAGAAACAGACAGCAGGACGGGATCGGCTGGGCAGCTTGGCTCCCAAATTTGCGGAGCTGAATGATGATGTGCTGTTCGGTGAGGTATGGTCGAGGGAGGATAAGCTCTCTGCGAGAGACCGCAGTATGATTACCATTGCCGCACTATTTTCTGCAGGTTTGTATCCGCAGCTCAAATCCCATCTGGCTTTGGGGAAAGAACATGGAATTACAAAAGAAGAAGCGGTGGAAATCGTGACGCAGTTGGCCTTCTATTGCGGTTGGCCGAAGGCATGGAGCGCTTTCCCGCTGATTCAGGAAGTATACGGGGAGGAATAAGGAATGAGCATTTTATTTATCAATGGCAGTCCAAACAAGAACGGGAATACAGCGAAATTGGCGGCAAAGCTGCTGTCAGGTAAAACATACCAGACGCTTGATCTGGTGGATTACAAGCTGTACAGCTACGGGCAGAAATTCGAGGACGATCAGTTTGACGAGATCGTAGCGGCAATGAAAGCCGCCGATGCGGTCATTATCGGATCGCCTGTCTACTGGCACAGTATGTGCGGCGCGGTCAGGAATCTGATTGACCGGTTCTATGGCCCGGTTCGTCAGGGCGCACTCGCAGGGCGGAAATTTGTATTTCTGTTTCAAGGAGCGGCACCGGAGCCTTGGATGCTGGAAAAAGCTGAATACACCATGAGCCGTTTTGCCCGGATGTATGGAATGGATTATGTGGGCATGATTTCAAACGATAAGGATGCAGACAGGATTTCTCGAAAGTTGTAAGGAGGCAATCAGCATGAATAAACAAAAATATGTAACATTGAATAATGGCGTACAGATGCCTATGGCGGGCATCGGAACCTTCCTGCTCAGCCCGGATGATGCGGAAGCATCAGTTATCAGTGCTTTGCAGGGCGGGTATCAGCTTATTGATACGGCCAATGCCTATGTAAACGAAAAGGCTGTTGGCCGCGGAATGAAAAAATCGGGTGTTGCCAGAGAGAACATCTTTTTGGAAACCAAAATCTGGCCTGCCTTTTATGAGCAGGAGGATGCTGTGAAAAAAACGCTGGAGAGGCTGGACACAGAGTATATCGACCTGCTTCTGATCCACCAGCCTGCCGGAAACTACATTGCCGGATACCGTCTGATGGAGAAAGACTATAAAGAAGGAAAAGTGAAAGCAATCGGCCTTTCTAATTTCACCATAAAGCAGGTTCAGGAGATTTTAGATATATGCGAGGTAAAGCCCGCTGTTTTGCAGACGGAGCTGCATCCGTATTTTCAGGAAACCGAACTGAAGGCATTTCTGGATAAGGAAGGCATCGTGATTCAGGCGTGGTATCCTCTTGGGCATGGAGATAAGGCGCTGCTTTCTGAGCCGCTGTTTGGGGCGCTGGCTGAAAAATACGGCAAGAGCAATGCACAGATCATTTTGCGCTGGCATATTCAGGCTGGCAATATTGTCATTCCCGGCTCGAAGAATCCCGACCATATCCGGGCAAATTTTGACCTGTTTGACTTTGCTCTGACCGATGCGGAAATGGATGAGATTGGGTTGCTGAACAAAAATAAGCGGTATTACACCAGCACACCGGAAATGTTGAAAGGCTATGCGGCTTTTGTGCCTCCGGTGGATGAGCAGAAATAAGGCAGGAGTAAACACCCAAAGGTATATACTGCATAACGAATCGAGACTTCTGCTGAGGTCTCGGTTTTTTTATAATATTTATACAGGGATACCCTGAAAACGACATGGAGGTAACGAAGATGAAGAACCGTAAACATATGCCCCGTGCTTTTTCCTTTCTGCTGATTGCAGTTATGCTCTTTACATTGGCGGCCTGCGGCAAAGCTGAGGATACGCAAAATAAAACGGAGCAAGGAAACAGCCAGCAGGTTGCAGAAGCAACTGACGGCAGAGACGAAAACGCTGCATCTGACAACGCACCGGATAGCAGCGACGCGAAAATTTTGATTGCCTACTTTACAGCGGCAGAAAACAGCGGTGTGGATGCGATTGCTTCCGCCAGCTATACCACAATAGACGGGAATGCTGTGGGGCGTGTCCGTGCTGTGGCGGATATGATTCAGGCGCAGACCGGCGGAGAACTGTTTTCCATTCAGACCGCTAACATCTATCCTGCCGATGGCGGTGAGCTGATCGATCAGGCAGCCGACGAACAGGATGAAGATTTCCGTCCGGAGCTGACATCCCACATTGAAAACTTAAATGACTATGATGTGATTTTTGTGGGCTATCCAAACTGGCTTGCGTACCACAATTTGATACAATGCACCCAAGCATGAGTTTGGGTGCATTTTTTAACGATAGGAATTTTGAACATTTATAGCGGGTTTCAAAATGCACTGGGTATAAAATCAGAGAAATACCCGCAGGGGTAAAGGAACATCGCAACAACGAAATTGATACAATGCGGAATCGGTGAAAAGTCTGAAAATAAGGCGTTTTGCGGGTTCTGCGGTTTTGTTTTTTTGTTTTTTTGTTTTTTGAGCTAGTTTCTGTGTGCCAAGAGCAGTTCCGTTTTCTGATTTTGCACCTCTTTTTAATCTGCTATTAAAATTCCAAAAAGGAGAAATTATGTTCACGAATAAAGAGAAAAAATAGATCGGGGAGGATTACTTCCCAATCATAAGGGAAACGGAACGGTACATTGAATTCCTTTCCAATAATACGAGGCACTGTTGGATTATTTGCAAAAATTCGGGAAGCGTTGGTATACTTATCATGATTTACCATAAGCATAGCCGGAAGACAAAATATTACCATAAGCATTGGAAAACATGGAGTATGACAAGAGCGGTGGAATCAATCAAACAGCATGACAGTTATGATTTGGGCGCAGTAGGTTAATAGCAGAGAATAGGAGTACAAAATACAAAAAAGGAAGGAAGAAAATATATGGGACAGAAGATTTATTTTAACTCCGTTAATGTGAGGAAATATCTAAGGGAAGATAAGAAAACAGGAAAAAGGGCTGTTGTGTCTGTTACGAACCAGAATGCCTTATCGGTGGAGCATCACATGGAACTGCTCAATCTGAATGGTGAAGAATATATCTATTTGGAATATGTAGAGGACAACCTATTTTGAATATGGGTGGTTAGACGCTCCATGGCATATCCCCTCATTTAGCTTGCGTACCATAATTTGATAAAATGCACCCAAGCATTTTGGGTGCATTTTTTACGACAACAATATCACTTTTGTTAGAAGCGATAGATATCTTTGGCTTCCAAAAGTGTCCTCCGAATGTTTTTTTGTATGGCACAGCTTGTATATTTTGATGTGGAAGCAAGCTCTAAAATGTTTTAATCTTTTTTTGCTATACCGTCAGGTGTAAGCGCATCATATCCGGCTGCCATACTTTCAAAACAACTTTTCAGGCTTCCCAGTAAGCGCTCTGCAATAGGGGTAAATACCTGATATTTTTTCCAGATCAAATACATTTTCGTTTCGAGCGTTGGCTTGCGTACCATAACCCTCTGATGCCTTGAGGGTGCAAATTTAACGATAGCCCTACTCAAAAAACGATAGGGTGCATTTGCAGGGGAATAAGCATAATATGAAACAGCCATTGAAATCAGAATCCACCTGCGGAGACGGACATCAATGGTTTTTTAATTTAATAGATAGATGGAAAAGTTTAAGTAGCCCGCAAAGGTTGCCCATAGTAGATATGGAAGCATCAGATACCCGGCCGGTTTTGATATTTGGTGGAATAGATTAGCTGTTTTGAAAATCAGTAGCCACAACAGTACAAGCCAGATAAACGCAAACAGGTATAGTTTCAGATTGAAAAAGATAATCGACCAGAAAAAGTTAAATCCAGCGACTAGCAGTGTTTTAAAAATTGTGTCATACTACTTGAAAAAACCAGGTGATTTTTTCGAGTAGGAGGTATCCCCATGGATCAGATAACCCACGATGTCAGACGGGCAAATTGGCTGAACATCATTAGGCAGTGCCAGAACCGCCCGGAAGGCATGACTGCCAAGCAGTGGATGGCGGATCATGGCATCCGTTCAAAATCATATTATTACTGGCTCAGAAAATTCCGGAAAGAATCCTACGAGCTGATGCAGCCCTGTAATGATATCACATTTCATGAGATGCAGTTCCCGGTTCCGTCACAGAAGTCTGCCTCAGAGGCCGAAACGGCACTCTCCGGAAATGCAGATGCGGCTGTCATTGTCACTCGGGGAAACACTGTCATTACTATCACGAATTCAGCATCAGCCGAATTGGCAGCACTGGTTCTGAAGGAGGTGCTTGCCCATGCTTGAAGATTACGCCGGTATCCGGCGTGTCGTGCTGGCGTGCGGCACAGTTGATCTTCGCAAAGGGATCGATGGCCTCGCCATGATCATCGGCGATAAATATAAGCAGAAGGCGATAGGGAAAGGAAATCAGAAAGCAATCCAATCTTCGGTTGCGTACAAGGCGCTGATGCGGATGGCGACCATATATAAGCTCGAAGGGGCGCTGAAGGATCTTTTCCCTGAGGAACGCCTGAAAGAACGGCATGCTTCAATCAAACCATTGGTTGAGGAGTTCTTTGCGTGGGTAAAGGAACAGGCCACAGGCGGGAGCGTCCTCCCGAAAGGCGAAACAGCCAGGGGATTGAATTACTGCATCAATCAGGAGGAACATCTAAAAGTATTTCTGACCGACGGCGAAGTGCCGATCGACGATTCCGCTTGTTTATGTGCATGATATTTTTATCCTCATCTTTCTGACAAAAACACTTAAACCCTGCTGTTTTCACCAGCAAAGATGAGGATAAATAATTATCTCAGACCACAGATTCTTGCAAATTCATCTTCATCATCCGGCCATAACGGATCCTCTTCATTTAGTTCGGGGTTACTTTTTTCCATAGCCTCTTTAATCATATCAAGCGAGGGTTTCGCATAGACTCTGGTCGTTTGTGTAGATGCATGTCCCAGTATCCTTGATACAAGTTCGAGTTCGACGTCGCTTTGATAAAGATCTGTTGCTCTGGTGCGCCGAAACATATGAGGATGTATCTTGTCGGGTAATTCCGGATGTTCCGGCCGTATCATCTCAGCATATTTGCGTATGATACGAGCAACATTTGATTTGGCAATGTGATCTTTGTGATTTTTGTTAAAATAAATAATTGTTTTTTGAAAGACTATATGCTAGAATATTATAATAATGCCATCCGTGTAATTGGAATTGATGTTCAGAGGAATGAATGGCAGAATAATACAAAGAGGAGTACTAATATATGATAGATATTAAATTAATTAGAAGTAATCCTGAAATGGTGAGAGAGGCACTTCTTAAAAGAAATGTTGATGTGGATTTTACTGAATTTCTTTCCTGGGATCAAGAACGTAGAAATGCTATTGCAACAGTTGATGTTATGAAGAATGAGCGTAACGTAACATCTAAGAAAATACCTGTTATGAAAAAAAATGGGGAAGATGTAGCACCTGTTGTTTTGCGTATGCGTGAGCTGGGTGATGAAATTGTTGCACTGAATGATAAAATTCGTGAATTAGAAGACAAGATTAAGTATATGCTTGATCGACTTCCAAATATTCCTGCTGAAGGAGTAGTAGGTGGTGGAAAAGAAAACAATGAAGTTGATCATGTTTGGGGAAAGAAGCCGGAATTTGATTTTGAACCTAAAAATCATGTAGAGTTATGTAAGAATCTTGGACTGATTGACTACGAACGAGGTGTAAAGGTTGCTGGTGAAGGCTGCTGGTTATACACAGGATTAGGTGCTCAGTTGGAATGGGCTTTGTTGAACTTCTTCGTTAGGGAACACATTAAAGATGGGTATACTTTTATCCTGCCACCTCATATGTTGGGATATCAGTGTGGTTATGTAGCAGGTCAGTTCCCGAAATATGTTGAAGAGGACTATTGGATTGATGGTGGTCCTGATGAGAAAGGTCACTTCCTTCTGCCAACTGCAGAAACCGTACTTGTAAATATTCACCGAGATGAGATTCTTACTGAAGAGGATCTTCCTAAAAAGTACTTTGCTTACACTCCTTGTTTCCGTAGAGAAGCAGGCAGTAGTAGAATTGAAGAGAGAGGAATGGTACGAGGTCACCAGTTTAATAAAGTAGAGATGGTACAGTACGCACATCCGGATCATAGTGAGGAAGCATTCTTAGAACTTCGTCAGAAAGCAGAATCTTTGGTGCAGAAATTAGGATTGCATTATCAGTTGAGTAGATTAGCTGCTGATGATTGTGCTTTTTCTATGGCTAAAACACATGATATCGAAGTGTGGATTCCTAGTATGGGTATTTATAAGGAAGTAAGTTCAGCTTCTCATGGTTATGATTATCAGCCACGTCGTGGTAATATTCGATTTAGAGATGCTGACGGCAAAATTAGATTAGTTCATCTTCTCAATGCATCTGGTTTAGCTACTAGCCGTGTGATACCAGCAATTGTTGAACAGTATCAGCAGGCTGATGGAAGTGTTGTTGTTCCTGAGGTATTGAGAGCTGACATGGGAATTGATGTTATTAAACCTCGCTAATTGTTGGAGTTATTCATATTAGAGTATAGGCTTAGGGTCGATATTCAGCGAGGAGTTATCTCCTCGCTGTTTTATATTATTGAATTATGAACTATCATTATACAATAGAAATAGAAGTGACTAATTATTGTAATGCGAGTTGCGTATTCTGTGCAAATAATCGTTTGAAAAGAAAAAAAGGATTTATTGATGAACACAAACTACATGATTTTCTGAAAAAACATAAAAATCAATTAGCTGATAATTTTTTTAGAAAAGAAGGGATGAAAGAATATCCGAGAGTGACCTTATGTGGCTTAGGTGATCCTTTATTACATCCGAATATTGATAAAATTGTAAAAATTGCACATGATTTAGGATACTATACGCAGCTTGTAACAAATGGATATTTGCTATCCTCAGAATTGATGTCTCGATTGGGAGATAGTGGATTAGATGAGATTGCTATCTCCTTGCATTCTCTTAATAGAATAAATTATTATCAGATAACAAAATTACCATTAGATGTGGTGAAAGAAAATATTAAAAATTGTGCTTCGATCATTAAAGGTAAGAATATCAAGTTATCTATTTGGAGAATTTATCATCCAAACCCACAATATAGAGATGTTGATGATTCAAGGGATTATTACGAGTTTCTGAAAAAATGTAATTTAGAAGGAACTACAATATTAGGGCCTTCAGAACCTTGGTATAGAGACGGCGTTGTTCCTGATTCATTATGTGATGAGGTTCAGGATAAGCCATTTTGGTGTAACAAGATATTGTTTACATTCAATATTGACTGGCAAGGGAATGTTATTTTGTGCTGCAACGATTACAACAGGGAAACAGTAGTATTAGGTAACGTTTTTTCGGATGAATTTTCTATTCAAGACATAATCGGATTAGAAGAATCAATCGTTCGGAAAGAATATGTTCCAGAGATATGTTTAAACTGTAAACGTTGGAAAGACACGGAAATATTCGATATTCTTAGTGCCTATAATAAAGATGAGAATATTATTTTTGACTCGTTAAATAGACAATTATTGTAGAACTATCATTAGGAGATGTTGGGTATGGAGTTGGGAATTAGTTACTGGTTTGGATATCCCTCATTCCCACAAGAGAGAATTCGACTGCTTCTAGAAGCTGGATTTACAAGTGTTTCTCTCCATTGGACAGACGAATATGAAACT
This sequence comes from uncultured Eubacteriales bacterium, assembly GCA_900549105.1. GTDB lineage: Bacteria > Bacillota > Clostridia > Lachnospirales > Lachnospiraceae > Frisingicoccus. Next base: position 10,007 of record URND01000023.1, on the reverse strand, counting down.
GTAACTGGGAGAAAAGAATCCATTCCTCCATTGCTTTATAAAAATGGAATTCGAATAAGCAGTTTTCATTTATCGTTTGATGACGCTCATTATTTATGGTGCAATACAAAACAAGGTGAAGAATATCGTAGTAGTGTCCGTAAGGCAATCGATGACGCACAGAATTATAACGTTCCAGTAATCATAATTCATACGGACGGTGAAGAATATCTTCCTTCAAGAATGCATTTTCTTCTTGATTTATTATCTTATGCTGCAAGTAAAAATATATGCTTGTGTTTAGAAAATCTTCAACATGAAGATAATTTAGAAAGTATACTTCAGATTGCAAATAGTTCTTCTCTATCATTGTGTTATGATGTGGGTCATGCCAATATTAGAAATTGTCCTTTTGATCCGGTCAAAGATGAAAAAGTGAAATATCTTCATCTTCATGACAATTTTTCGATTAATGACAGTCACTTGTTGCCTTATACTGGAAATGTTGATTGGGAAAAGAGCATTAGCATGATTGAAAAGATAAACATGAATGTAGATGGAATTCTTGAAGTTCATGGTTCTTTGCATTCGTATGACGAGGCAAAATCCTACTTGGAACGTGCCGCAGAGTGTAAAAGAACTCTTATGAGAAAAATAAATGCTGATAAGTAGTGTCTGCTGATTAAGCCCAACTCGGACTTAACCAGGCAGTTTTTACCCTTAAAATTTCATACAGATAAAATAAGGTATAAAGTATTCGCCGCTGGATCTTAAAGAGATTCGCAACGAATACAGATAACGCGATAGATGTGAGCTGTGTTTCCTCAAGTTTGGTTACAATCCTGCCCATTCCGTAGCAGCGCTTGTCTACACTGAACTCACGCTCAACTTCGATTCTGTCTGTGTTATCCTGATATTCCAGTTTTTTATCTGCTTTTGCCGTGACCGGATTTGGTCGGCCAAGTTTTGGACCGGATAACCGGATCCCGTTTTCTTTACAGAAGCTGCGGTTGTCTCTTGTCCTGTATATCTGATCTGCCAGTACCCGCTCTGGATAATGTCCGGTGCGTTCCTTGAAGCGTTCTACAACCTCCTTCAGACAGATGGATTCATTATATGCCTCAAAAGATGTTTTTTCGATTCTTGCATACCCGTCAGAATCGATGCTGACACCAAGCTTTGCCCCAAATTCAACCGGGGCATTCAACTTACCTCGGACAATCGGTCTGATCCATGGCTGTGAGATACTAACGATTCGGTTTTCCACCGAATGCACCTTATTATCATACATATACTTCTGCTGCTCATACAGCTTGAAGATGGTTAATAACAGCGGTATCTCGTTTCGTTCCGGTGCATATCCATCTGCCATGAATTCATTGAGATATCCGATATCCCGTTTGACATATGCAAGCTGCTGGCGCAGGGCTTTACGTATCTTTTTCGTCGTGCGTTTTTTACACTTGGCAAATGCAAGATAATCCTTGCGGGTTCTTTTGGCATAACGTCTTGGCAGTTCAAGCCCATAGGACTTATGAAAACGGTAAATGATTGTTTCAAGCTTTTCCCTTGCTTCATTCAGCAGGGATACATCCTGTGGATACCGTATGTTCACGGGTGCGCATGTGGCATCAAGTATCAGAGTTCCTTTGTTCTCTGGTCCGTCACTGGCCGGACCATCATTTGGTGTCCCACCTCCTGACGGGGGGTTGAACCGTCATCCTCATCCTTCTTCCCATTGAGGTTTGACAATATATATTCATTAGCTTCCGCAATCATCTGAGCATTGATGCGCTTACGGAAAAGAACCATAGTACTTGGATCAAACGGTGGTTCTTCCTGATAGCCGGGAAGTCCTATAAAGTACTGCAGATATGGATTTTCTGTGATCTGTTCGACCAGTTCTCTGTCAGAGTATTGGAATTTTGTCTGTATGATCAATGCCCCGAGCGCTGTCCTTAAAGGCTTGGCGACATTGCCTGTCTTTACTTTGAAGAGACTGGAATATCTCTTTTCAAACACATCCCATGGAATGGCATCTGCCATTTTTATCCATCGGTTGTCGGGATTCATGTGCAGCCCCATTGGCTGGTTGAAATCAAGAAAAGAAGACTGTGACATATCGACTGGTTTGTACATGAATTTTATGTTCCTTAGAGTGGTATTTTGCAGAAAACCTGCAAGAAAAATGAATCAAAAGATTTAAAACCCTTGCATCTATTTTACCACTTATGAGCTATAAATCCAGTGTTTTCAAGCTTTTTGCTATTAATCAGCAGACACTAAGTAATGTGAGGGAAAAATGAAGAAAGTATTTGTCGTTTTAGGTACTCGTCCTGAAGCAATAAAAATGTCTCCAGTCATTTGTCAATTGTCACAGGAAGGTGGTATAGAAGTCGTTACCTGTTTTACGGGGCAACATAAAGAATTGGTTGATCCAATATTATCATTATTTGATATTTCGGTGAAGTATTCATTTGATATTATGAAACCTAAGCAAGATTTGTTTTATCTCTCCGAAGTGCTTTTGAGAAAATTTCACGAAGTATTAGTTGAGGAAAATCCAGATGTAGTATTAGTTCAAGGTGATACGTCTTCTGCATTTGTCGCAGCACTTGCGGCTTTTTACCTTCATATTCCTGTTGGACATATTGAGGCTGGTCTTCGTACTTATGAAAAGGATCCTTTTCCCGAGGAATTTAATAGGGTCGCAATTGATGCGATTAGTTCATACTTTTTTGTCCCTACGGATAACGCAAAACGAAATTTGCTAAACGAAGGAAAAAATAGCAGTAGCATTATAGTAACGGGTAATACGGTGATTGATACATTCGAGACAACTATAATTGATGAATATGTTCATCCTGAACTAGAGTGGGCATTAGGAAGTAAACTGATTTTACTGACAGCTCATAGAAGAGAAAATCAAGGTGAAAATATGTACGATATGTTTCGGGGAATAAAAAAAGTATTACAAGATTATTCGGATGTCAAAATTTTGTTTCCGGTACATCCAAATCCAATAGTTAAAGAATGTGCCTATACAGTTTTTGGAGGTATGAAAAATATTCATTTGATACCACCACTAGATGTTGTCGATTTTCATAATATTTTAAAGCGTTGTTATTTTGTTTTAACCGATTCGGGAGGAATACAAGAAGAAGCTCCATCTTTTGGAAAACCAGTATTAATAATGAGGTCATCCTCAGAGCGTGAAGAAGGAGTAGTTGCTGGTTGCGCAAAAGTTATTGGAACGTCTGCTCAAAATATTTATGATGAGTGTAAAAGATTGCTTGATAATACTCAAGAATATAAAAAAATGATTCCTAATACTAATCCATACGGAGATGGTAGTGCAAGTAAAAGAATCGCTAGATTTATTGTCGAAAACGTATAAATGGTTTGGAAAATATATTAGAAGCCAGGGGGAAGATTATGAACTCTCAGTATGTATTTCATAATGAAGGCAACTTTGAAATAGTTGAACGAAAAGGATATGGTCATCCGGATACCATTGCTGATGATTTAGCAGAAGAATTATCCAGAGTATATTCGAATTATTCAAAGTCACATTTTGGTGCAGTTCTTCATCACAACTTTGATAAAGTGGGATTAATGGGGGGAGAAACAAAACTTGAATTTGGGAAATATCGAATTAAGAGTCCTATAAGAGTTTTATTAAATGGAAGAGCTTCTTATCAATTTGGGTCGGAAGTGATCCCTTTACAGGAAATGCTTGAGAATACCACTAAGACATTTCTAGCAGATAGATTATACGGAATTGACCCAGAAAAAGATTTGAGAATAATTTATGAGGTTGCAACAGGAAGTAGTCCTGGATCGGTGGGTGCTGAGTCTAGTCTGCGTAATCGTTGGTTTGCTCCACAGACATTGGAAGACTTATCTGAACTAAAAAATTTGAATTGTAATGATACTTCTTTGGGTACAGCATTTTATAATAAAAGACTTTTAGAAAAATGTGTGTGGGAAATTGAAAAGGAATTGAATTCTAAGCGTTTTCATTCTCTGTATCCATGGATTGGTTCTGATATAAAAATAATGGGATGTAAAATGGAAAACGATCTTCACTTTACCATGGCTATACCTCAATTGGCATCTCACGTTAATTCCATCAATGAGTATGTGACTAATAAGGAATTTTTATATGATTATATTGAAACCAGATTAAAAGAACTTGCACCAGATAAAAACTATTCTGTATTAATAAATGCACGTGATCGCATTGGAAATAGTACAGATTTATATTTGACAGCGACGGGGTCATCTGTAGAAATGGGAGATGAGGGATTTGTTGGAAGAGGAAACCGCATGGGAGGACTCATTACGCCATTTCGTCCATACACCATGGAGGGGATTTGTGGAAAAAATCCAGTATACCATACCGGAAAAATGTATAGTATTGCAGCATGGGAAATATCTAAAGTGATTTATGAACAATTAGGAGTGGATGCCAATGTAATGCTTATTGGACAAAGTGGGCATGCATTATCTAATCCATGGAGTATTATTCTTAGCGGAGATAAAGAAAATGTGGACATTAATATGATAAATACATTAGCAGAAAATGTTCTTAATGATTTTGCGGGAATCACACAGAAAATTCTTAATGGAGAATATCCATTATGCTAGGTACGAAATTTAAAGTTTCGATTGAAGAGAATACTATCTCTTATTTAATATCAAATTATGGTCAAGAAGCTCAAAAGTGGATTAGTAACATAGAAAATATTGTTGAATTATTATCTAATAAATGGCACTTATCCATTATTGGAAGTGAACCAAGTGCTCGTTTTGGATGTATTTTATATGGGAAAAGTGAGATCTACGGCGATATTGTTTTGAAACTGGTTCCTCCTTGCTGTAGTAGATTGGAACAAGAGATTTTATGTTATGAGAAACTATCTTATAGCAATATGGTAACATTATATGATTATGATCTTGACTTAGGAGGTTTTTTATTACGTAGAATTTTCAATCGACCCATTGAGAGTTTGGAACCGATTTCTGTACTATTTAATACGATGTATTTTCAACGTCGAGAAGTTCTGTGGGATATTGAAAGGTATTCGTATGATCAGGCATTTTACGCCTCATTATCTAATGCAAAAGCAACTATTTTAAAACAATCAGATAATAAACTTGATGAATTTCTACCCATGATTGAAAAAGCTCTTTTTTATTATAGAAGTATTGAAAAGAAAAAAATATTTTTTATCCATGGTGATGCGCATATTCATAATATTCTGTGTGATTCACAGAATACTTATCTTATTGATCCTATTGGGTATACGGCTCCTTTTGAAGTTGAATACGCACGTTTCATTGGAACCTACATACGTGAAAATGAAGTATATGATCAACTTAGTGAAATCATTCATAAAGTAGCTTGTGATAAATGTGATTTTCGTAAAGTTTTGTCAGCTATAGGATTCGATGTGACTATGAGGGCCTGCAATACATTTTGCGAAGGGAATACTTATGAGGAAATCTTGGATGCTTTAGTATGGACAAAAAGAACATGGAAAGCGATAGAATTATTAGCATTGTAGGTTGGAGGAATTGGTTGACTATGGTTATCTGCGAAAACGTAAAATATGATAAGTGCTCTCACGTACACTAAAAAATTCTTTGAATTATCTGGGGGATATCTATGAAAATTACAATTGTATCGAATTTTGATTTGGCTTCGGGTCGTGGACCTGTATTCCGATTAGTGAATATTCTACCAGCGATAGCAAAGGCTGTTGATTTGACGGTTATATCTTTGCAAGAACCGGATGATCTTTGTAAGCGAACATTTGCCCTTAACAACATTAAGTACGAGATTGTGCATTATGAAACTGAAGGGTGGTCAATCGTTGATTGTGACCGTCTATCTTCGCAAATTACAGATTTTCTTTATCAAAACAAAACTCAATTATGTGTTTTAGGCTGGGAGTTGTGGGATTTAGCAGTGCTCTTATTTAATGAGATTGATTTTAGTTATTGTAAATTCGCTGTAGTATTACATTCAATGCCTTTTGTTGATGCTCTTCCGTTTCCAACTATCTATGAGCAAGATATAGAACTGAGGCTTCAGAAAGAAAGCAATTCAATGATTGCCGATTATCTTGCTGCAAAGGCATATAACGCAAGGGAATACATAACCAAATTTAATATTATTTCAATAAATGAGACGGTAACCTATTACTTAAATACATATTTTCCTGGTTTGAGTTTTTTTCACGCATATCCGGGGTATGCATTAGATGTAAATGAAATTGATAGTATAGTTCAGAACGATAAAATATATGATTTTATTTTTATGTCAAAACTCGAAACGAGCAAAGGCATTTTTGATCTTATAGAAATTTCTTCGGAAATAAAAAAAATAAATCCTCGATTTACAATTCGTATCATAGGTGATTTTTTGTATGATAAAGAAAAGACTGATGCGTTGAAACGAATAAAGGATTTGCAGCTTGAAGACAATATTTCATTTGCTGGTTGGCTATCTGATGATAAGAAATACAAAGAATTAAAGAAAGCAAAGATTTTTTTGTATCCATCGCTTACAGGAGATACTTTTTCTTTCTGTTTACTGGAAGCATTAGCATGTGGGTTATGTGCAGTTACCTATAATACCCCATTTGCTCGGATTATTTATAAGAATGCTCCAGTTGAAAAGGTTGAATACCGAAATATTCAAAGATTCGCAAATGTGGCGATTAATATGCTTGATTTATGGACGGAAGATTATTCCTATAATGCAAATAAGTTTGTTTTGGAGAATTATTCTGATTGGAATCAAGTTGCTTTAGCAGAAGTAAGAGTATATCATGAATTGCTAGCTGAAAATAAAGATAGAAATGGGATTAATGCTTATGAATAATCTACAAATACTAACTAACGAAATTAAAAGTAAATTGTTTTCTATGTCTGAATACACAAAACACCAAGGTATGGTTGGATGGCTTCGAAGTAATACACATAAAGCAGATTACGTGTATGGTGAGATAACAGGATATTTTCTTTCTTTTTGTGCATACGTATATAAGAGAGAACAAAATACAACTGAAAAAAAACGTATTGAGAATATAATCAAAAATCATGTTGATTGGCTTAATACTACTATTACTACGGGGCTGAAAACGAGATATACTCTTGGGACTTATGAAGATTGGAGAAATAATGCATTATTTGCATTTGACATAGCAATGATTATTAGAGGACTAGATGATGTCAAAGATATTGTTTCTGTTTCATCAGTAATGGCAGAATATCTAGAGATTGTAAATAAATTTATAAGTCCGTCTGGTATTCTTACCTCTGTGTATACTTCTGCTAGCGAACCTCTTCCTCAAAAATGGTCAACAACTTTTGATGTTCATTTAGTGAAAGTAGCAGCAAATCTTTGCGGAATTCCACAATGGGATAATCATTGCACAGAAAAAACTGTCGATGCATTGAAATGTATTAAATTTGAAGAACTGATAAAAAAAGATAGCCATCCTATTTTTTACTATTTAGAAGGACTTCTTCTCTTAAGTGGAAAAAATTTTATTAAGGATACGAGTATTATAGATTATGTGACTAGTATCTACATTCAATTATTAGCCCAAGGGACTATTTCAAACAATTCTACAACGAAAGAATATATGAGATCGGATGTGTTATCTCAACAGATAAGGATAGGAAGTATACTCTATTCGTATGGAAAACTGACAAAGTCAGAATATTCAGCTATTGAGAAATTAGTTGATTATTTGATTGATAATTTTTATGATGAAGGATACATCTGTTTTTTTGAAAAGGATACTCCTAATAATTATTATAACGCATGGTGTGCAATGTTTGCGTACCAAGCACTAGATTTATTTTTGAATTCTAAAGAGAAAATGATTGAATCTTCTAATGCAGATTTCTTTTATCAATCAGTTTACTAAAACTATGAAAAAAATATGTACAACAAAATATGGCGAAATTTATTTGATTCAAAAAGATAATAAGCCGGCTATTTTAAAAATTGATTATGATGATGAAAATATAAGATTAGTTAATAAATTTGATAGTTATTTTGATCATGAATTACTTTGCAAAATATATAAAGTTGATTTGTGTAATAACTCTATTATTATGGAGTATTTAGAAGGCGTATCATTAAATGAAATAGAATCTTTTGAGGAGCGGATTTACCGATCAAGCGCATTTTTTCAAAAATGGATTCCTACTTTGTACAGAATAAAACGGCCTGATAGTTTCAAGTTGATTAATTATTCTGATAAATTTGTATCTATTATTGAAAGATGCGATGATACGCGAATAAAAGAATACCAATTGGAGGAAATAATTAATCAATATCTTATAGAAATAAAAAAGCAATTTTGTGGAGACTTGTATTTGTTACATGGTGATGTGCATCGTAGAAATATGATTTGCGTCGATGATAATCAGATTAAACTAATTGATCTTTCGCCAGTATTAGGTCCAGTGATGTATGAATATGTAAAATTTTTTGAAGAAGAATTATACGGGATATTGGCAGAAAGTGAATTTGAATATAGATATACTTTTATGACCCGGGCTTTTAAACTAGAGTCTAAAGATTTTTTGCCGCTGCTTTTTTTGGATTCTTGTTATCGTATGTTTGATACATTGTTTGTCGATAATGATGATAGTGAATTGTCTCTCATGATGCAACTTAATTATCGCTTATGGAGATTAATGAATAATGGATTGGAAATATGAAAATTTCAAAAAAATGATTGTTGAGTATTTCAGTCAAAAAGGTTGGACTTTAAAACATGAGACGAAAGAAGCTTTGGAAAAGAATTATATTCAAGAGTTTTTTTCTAAAGAACACCGGAAATATCTTGTGGACGACAGCTTTTTTTATGAAAAACTCCATGTGTTATTTGCGACGAGTTCATTTGAAAAAATGGAATTGAAATCCTTGAAAAATGAAAAATCAGATACGGATTTGATAATTGCTGGTTATCAAACTGTCATTAATCAGATAGATTTTAATACAATGCCTGATCATGTCAGTTACTATTCTTTTCAGCCAGTAATAAGATTAAATGGCCTTTCCGACTGTGGTGTAATAGAGGGTTTTCTTTCTTCTTTTGTTAATATTTGCCTTGTTGATGTGAATACCACTATGGATGAATATATGCATCATATCGACTTATGGATTACTATACTATCAAAATTATCGTTGCATTCTAGTGGTATACAACTTGTTTTTAAGAAAAAAACAAATGCTTTCGATGGTCTAGGGATTGAATTTCAATATAAAGGGATAGAAATTGGACAAGCCAATTTGTATCAATATGTGAACGGAGAACAAAAATTCTTGATCTCAGATTTTGGTTTTGGTTATGAAAGACTATTGTGGGTGATTAATGGAGGAAAATTCTTTTTTGATCCTATAGTAGATAAATATGATATTATTCATTCAAATATTAAGGAATGCGATAGAATTAGAACTGCTGTGTTGTTGATAATGAGTGGAATCATTCCAGCTGCCAATGGGGTAGGAAAGTATTCCAGAATGCTTATATCACAAGCGCCTAATATTGGCCTGGAACGATATTTGAATCTAAGAGCACTAAGATATTATACTTATTATAAAAAGTTTATAAAACCTAAGTTAACCTATGAGCAAACAATTCGAATTCTAAGGTCGGAAATCGATTACTGTCTATTAAAACAAGAGTATGTAGCCGAGGGGTATAATTTTCCAAAACACTTTTCGGGTAGTATTTTTTCTGACTATGAATCCTTCTACTATAAAAAATGAAAACGGAGAAATAATGTGAAAGTAGTAAGTTTTAATTCAGAAGATCAAATTTTGATAGTTTCTTGTGACTATTGGGAAATAGAGAGCATGGGATATGATGTAAAAAAGCAACAGGATATGACAGGATACTTTTATGAGACAGTTCTTTCTCATTTAAACGTATTTGTTAAATGTGAACTTCCAGAAAAAGTTCCACCTAAAAGAAAATGTGTGAATAATAATTTTG
>URND01000022.1 GCA_900549105.1 uncultured Eubacteriales bacterium | reverse complement strand
TGCCGATGGCTGCGGCTGTGGTTTATCAGGAAACCAGCGGTTTTGCCTTTGTGATCTGTGCGGTTCTTTGCCTGGTTATTGGAACATTGCTTTCTCTGAAAAAGCCGAAAAAGACGACTTATTATGCCAAGGAAGGTTATATTTCCGTGGCCCTTGGATGGATTGTAATGAGTATTATGGGCTGCCTTCCTTTTGTGCTTTGCGGCGAGATTCCGTCCTTTGTTGACGCCCTGTTTGAGATTATTTCCGGTTTCACGACAACAGGGGCCAGTATTTTGCCGGATGTGGAGGCTATGTCCAGGTGTATGCTGCTCTGGCGAAGCTTTTCCCATTGGGTCGGCGGCATGGGAGTCCTCGTCTTTATTCTGGCTATCCTGCCTTTGGCCGGAGGCGAGCATAATCTCCAGTTGATGAAAGCCGAGTCGCCGGGACCGTCAGTTTCCAAACTGGTTCCGAAGCTGAGGGCGACGGCAATCATGCTTTATAAAATATATCTGGGAATGACTGTCGTCATGCTTATTCTGCTGATTCTCGGGAAAATGCCGGTTTTTGAGGCGCTATGTATTGCCTTTGGAACGGCGGGAACCGGGGGCTTCGGTGTGTTAAACAGCAGTATGGGCAGTTACAGCCCATTCCTGCAGGCGGTGACAACCGTATTTATGATGCTCTTTGGCGTGAATTTTTCATTTTACTTTTTGGTTTTATATCGTAAAGCGAAGGATGCCTTTTCCATGGAAGAGGTTCACTGGTATTTCGGCATTTACTTTGGCGCGGTATTTTTGATAACAGCCTGTCTGAGTGTTCAGGGCGGAGGAATTCTGCACAATTTTCATCATGCGGCTTTCCAGGCGGCCTCGATAATGACGACAACAGGCTTTTCTACCACGGATTTTAATTTGTGGCCGTCCTTCGCAAAAGCGATTTTGCTCATGCTTATGTTTATCGGGGCCTGTGCCGGAAGTACCGGCGGCGGTATGAAGGTCTCCAGGGTGATCATTTATCTGAAATCAGTGAAAAGAGAAATGGCGGCGCTTATACATCCGCGGAGTGTGAAGGTGACAAAGCTGGAAGGGAAAGTTGTGGACGATGCTATGATGCGCTCGGTTTTCGCATTTTTGTCCGCATATCTGACGATTTTTGTCGTTTCTCTGCTTGTGATAAGTTTGGACGGCTTTGATTTGGAGACGAATTTTTCAGCGGTGGCGGCGACCTTTAATAATATCGGGCCGGGACTCGGCGCTGTCGGGCCGGTATCCAATTTCAGCGATTATTCGGTGCTGTCCAAAATCGTTTTATCTTTGGATATGCTGATTGGCCGCCTTGAGATTTTCCCGATTTTACTTTTGTTTGCACCGTCAACATGGAAAAAATAATTTTAAAACTCAGAAAGAGGCACGAAGTCGTAGCCTCTTTCTTTTAAATTTCGGATAATTGTTTCCAATGCTTCCACTGTGTTTTCCGGCCCAAGATGCATCCGGATGATGGAACCCTTTGTTAACCGGGAGTTCCGGCAGACAGCATTGACGACAGCCTCGGCGGAGTAGCCTTTCCAATCCATGGAATCGCAGTCCCAGGAGAGGGTGGTATAGCCGTATTTTTTGGCGGTGCGAATGAGCTCCGGCGAGCAGGCGTCATAGGGCGGCCGGAAAAGGGCCATGTCAATGCCGGTCAAATCTTTGATTTTCTGATGGAGAGTCAGAAGCTCGCTTCGACATTCTTCCTCTGTCAATTGGAGCATATTTTTGTGATTTTCTCCGCTGCTGCCGAGGGTATGGCCGGCAGCGGCAATTTTTTTGATATCATCGGGATGGGCGTCGGCCCAGGCCCCGGTGACAAAAAAGGCGGCCTGAATCCGGTTTTTTTCAAGAATATCCAGAATTAAATCCGTGGTATTGCCGTCGGCGAGGGTGTCAAAGGTCAGGGCGAGAACGGGGGCGTCGCTGTCCAGCCGCCGAAGGGGCTGTTCATCGGCCCTGGCGGAGGAGGTGATGAAGATTTCGGGGAAAATCCATTCATAGAAAAGCGCTGTCAGAAGGAAGGCTGTGCAGACGACACAGCCGGTTTTGAGAAATATTTTCATAGTTGGAACCTTCTTTTTTTAACAGCTTATGAAACTTGTTTGAAAAGTATACGGACTAGCGCAATGTAATGTAGACAAAGTAAACCAGGTAGGCGGCCGTACAGGCTGCGCCCATCAGCCGTCCCATTTGGCCGCGAAGTTTGCAGAAAATATAGATGATCAGCGTTAAAACGATTAAGATCAGAATATCCGTAAATGCGACCCCATCGGAGGTAATCGGATGGATGGCGGAGGACATGCCGAGGATAAACATAATATTGAATATGTTGGAGCCGACCACATTTCCGAGGGCCAGGCCGCTTTCACCCTTTCGGGAGGCGGTGACGGAAGTTACCAGCTCCGGCAGGGAAGTACCGATGGCAACAATTGTCAGGCCGATGAGGGTCTCGCTGAGCCCGAAGGCGGCGGCAACCCGGCAGGCGTTATCCACAACCAGATTTCCTCCGGCAATAATACCGGCCAGGCCGAGAAGAATGTAGAGCAGACTGGTGTGCATCGGAAGAAATTTATCCCTTTCCTCTATTTCAATTGGATTGCGGATGGCGGAAATGACAGTCATGACAAGGTAGGCCGCCATAAGAATGAGAAGTATCAGCCCCTCGATTCGGGACAGAAAATCATCCCGTATGAAAAACAATAATAAAATCGAACTGAGAATCGCAATCGGAAAATCCCGTTTCATAATACTCTGGTCGACAATAAAGGGCCGGATGAGAGCGCATACGCCGACAATGAGTACCAGGTTGAAAAGATTAGAGCCAATGACGTTGCTTAAGGCCAGTTCATTGCTTCCGGCCAGACCGGCGGTAATGCTGACAGCGGCTTCGGGAGCGCTGGTCCCCATGGCGACAATCGTCAGCCCGATAACAACGGAGGGCACTTTCAGCAGTCTGGCGACGGCGGAACTCCCCTCAACAAAATAGTCAGCGCCTTTAACTAACAGAAAAAAACCAATAATTAATAACAGATACATCATAGGCTATCAATCCTCTTCAATGATATGAATTTCTAAAAAATCAAAAGGAATTTCTTCGACAAAGTTATCCTGGGTAAACCGGGTCTTATTATGTCTTTTAAATTCACGAATATTGGAATCCAGCCAGATTGGCTGGGATAGATCAAAAATCAGACTGGCATCCGCTACGGCCTGAAAGACTTTGGCGGTCCGGCTCATTTTCGGGTCCGCCAGGGCGATGACCGTATCCTGGAGCAGCCGGTTTTCTTTAAATATTTTCATCCACATGCGAAACATCGGCGACAGCTCCTTCCACATTACTGAATTATAGCGGAGAACGGGCGGAGAAGCAAGGATTATTTCGTGAAAAAGTATGTTACATATGGCGGTTCCTGTGCTATAATCATTAAGAAACTATGTGACAAGACAGTACAGGAGGGTGAAATCTATGGGTGAAAGTGATATCCGCAGAGAAAAGCTGCTGGATATTTTAAAAAACAGTTCAGCGCCTGTTTCCGGCAGCGCTCTTTCCAGGCGGTTAGGTGTCAGCCGGCAGGTTATTGTTCAGGATATCGCCCTTTTGCGGGCAGGCAATGTGGAAATCTTTGCCACGCCGAAGGGATATATTTTATATACGCAGGGCATTAGGAAAAAATACCGCCGTTCCTTTATGGTAAATCATACAAAGGAGCAGATTGTGGACGAGCTTTCTTTGATTGTGGAAAACGGGGGAAAGGTATTGAATGTTATTGTGGCCCATGATGTTTACGGACAGATACAGGCGGATTTGATTTTGGAAAATAAGTCGGACGTGATGGAATTTTATGAGCGTATGGGTTCCAGCAAGGCCGGGCCGCTGCTGCAGATTTCCAACGGTATCCATATTCATACGGTTGAGGCGGCGTCGGAACGGATTCTGGATAATATTGAAAGAGACTTGAAGGACCGGGGCTATTTGATAATGCAGTAGAGGAGAGACATTTATATGAAAATGATTCAGAAATTTTTGTCCCATATTTTTATTGACGGGCTGAGCGGTATGGGACTGGGACTTTTTTCGACGCTGATCATTGGAACAATTATGAAGCAGGTCGGAGATTTAATCGGCGGCGATATCGGAATGTACATATCGGCCTTTGCCCTGATGGCCCAGAGGCTGACCGGGGCCGGAATTGGCGTGGGTGTGGCCTATAAGTTTAAAGAATCGGTGTATGTTACCCTGTCGGCGGCGACGGCGGGGATGATCGGCGCTTATGCCAGCGCCATATCTGCGGGCACTCTGTTTGCGGAAAATGGAGCCCTGGTGCTGTCCGGGCCGGGAGAACCTCTCGGCGCTTTTATTGCGGCTTATGTGGGAATTGAACTGGGACATTTAGTCGCCGGGCGGACAAAGATAGATTTGCTGGTCACTCCGGCGGTGACGATTTTGACCGGCGGAATTGTGGGAATTATTGTAGGCCCGCCGATTTCCAGATTTATGACATGGCTTGGCGGAATTATTAACTGGGGAACAGAGCAGCAGCCCATCGTGATGGGAATTGTTGTTTCTGTGGTTATGGGAATGGTGCTGACACTGCCGATCAGTTCGGCGGCGCTGGGAATTATTCTCGGTTTAAATGGTGTGGCGGCCGGCGCGGCCACCATCGGCTGCTGTTGTCAGATGATTGGCTTTGCGGTGACCAGCTATCGGGATAACGGGCTCGGCGGCCTTCTGTCCCAGGGGCTTGGGACAAGTATGCTTCAGGTGCCGAATATTGTCCGAAGGCCCCTGATCTGGATTCCGCCGATCATATCCTCGGCCATTCTCGGGCCGATTGCCATTTCACCGCTGTTTCATATGGTGAATAATGCGACGGGGTCCGGGATGGGAACTTCCGGGCTGGTTGGGCCGATTATGACTTATCAGACAATGGCGGCCACAGAATCGCCGATTCTTGTTCTTATAAAGATTATGGTTTTCCATTTCCTTCTTCCGGCGGTTGTAACCATGGGCGTTGCCCAGGGGCTGCGCAGGATGGGCTATATTCGGAATGGAGATATGAAATTAAATGTATAAAAGCGAAACATATCGAAGCGAAAGGGGAAATATGCAATGAATGAAATCATTAATCAACTGGCCCACGGAGGGGCGTTTATTCTGGCGGCCGTTGGTTTTCTCATTTTCTTCCTGACTCAAATATGGAAAGCAATCCATGTGGAGGAATCCTACGGGGAAAAGCTGATGACGGTGAAACAGCCCAGAAATGAATGGCTGACATTGGTATTTATTGTGGCTGTCGGCATTGTCGTGATCATCCGGCTTTTTATTGAGAGAAATACGCCGAGTACAAATATGCCGGAAAGTTATTATTCGGTGCTGACGGGGGCAATGATTCTCATTGCCGGACTGCTTGTTTTTCTGTCCATACGGACAATCAGTCCGACAAAGCTTTTTACCAATGGAATTCTGGTGCACGATTTCGGCTATGTGTCGTGGACGGAGATTAAATCTGTTGACAGGCTGCCGAAGGGAGGGCTTAAGGCTTATCTCTTTAAGTCGCGCCAGTTCAGAGGCAATAACTTTTTAATCCGCTATGATGCTTCCCAGGAAGAAGAGTTGATTGGTATTATTCAAAAATATATATGTTAGTATAAGGAGGCTCCCATGGGGACAGAATCTCATATTTTAATCCACGATATCATTGATGAACATGAAGAACGGATGGTGAATCTGAAAAAGTTTTATCCGTTCTTTAAACTCTGCGATTATTCGCTGAGTTCTTTCAGAGAAGGTCGTTATGAACGGATTGATATGGGCTATGTTGTCATGGCAGTCCTCCGTTTTTTTATTGAGGAAAACAGTTTCAATGATAAAACAGTTTCCTATGGAGACTATGAAGCCTTCCTCAAAGCCCTTCTTATCCGGGACTTTGACTGCCCGGAAACAGATGATGCCCTGGAGGAATTTATTGCCTACATATTTGATAAGCTGACCAATGACGGGCGTCCTTTTTATTTTTCCTATTATGCGCCGAAGGAGAAGTGCATGAAACAGGGAAGGACACGGCTCATTGAGAGCAGCTACCGGGAAGGGGAAATCCGTTACAGCATTTCCCCGGATGGCATTGAATTTTATCTGGAAACAAAGGAAGTGAAGGAAGAGAGCAAAATCAGTATTCAGCAGCTTCTTCTGGAGAAAATGATTCGCTCCAGGAATTTCCGGGGCGGCGTGGATGTCATCCGCCGCATCAACAGTGAAGTGACCCGGCTGATGCTGCAGCAGGGGGAGATTGTAAACCTGTTGAGCCACAATATTTTTGAGGGAATGGAAGCGCTGGAGAACTTTTCAAAGAAGGGGCTTCGATGGTTTGAAGAAGAGCAGAAACTTTTCGTCGCCAATCTGGAATTGGTGGAAACGGCCCTCTTAAAAGCCCGGGAAGAGCATTACGAGCCCCAGGCGATGGAAGAAATCTATTATTTGAATCAGGAGCTTAAAAAAGCCATGGACCGTCATGAAGCCCTGCTTTCGGCCTGCACCAGTCTTCAGATTCAGGCGGACGAGATGCTGATAAAGGCTAAGCGGAGCCGGTTCCGCCGGACCATGGATTTTTCGGATTTTCTCCGAAGGGTTATGGAGCGGGATGATATGCGTCTGCTGGAGACGGCGGTGTCGCCCCTGTTTGGCCTGAAAATCCGGAAAACATTCCAGCTTGGGCGGCTGGAGGATTTGCTGGCCTGCCGGCCGGAGGATGAAGAAAGGGGAGAAGAGCTTCCGGCAGGGGAAGAAGAAAACTATGTTTTTGAGGATGACCTGGAAGAAGAGCGCATCCGTCATAATCATCGGATGTTTTTGAAGATTTTATTTGCCATGCTTCTTCAGCGGAAAAGGTTCACCCTGTCCGACCTCCATTATTTTTATGTGATGAAGTTTACGGACACTATTCTGCGGAACGGGGATTACTATGCCTTTCTCGTGCATTTAAGCCAGAAGGAGAGGTATGACATGGCCCTTATCCGCGAGAATCCGGATACATTTTTGGAGCAGGTCATGGCGGATATGGTTATCCGGGACAGGAACAGGGAATATGAGGATTTGAAATTTACTTTAAAATTTTTGCCGGAGGAAAGGATTGCCATCGGCGAAAAAGGTTATTTGACGAATATACGATTTGAAAGGCAGGGAATGTGATGGACCACGGTAATCTGGATAAGGCGATGGAGCTGTTTGCCTTGCTCATTGTGGGCGAAGAAATCAGTAATGTTCAGCATGTGGACTTATATGAGGCATATCAGAACAACAGTGAGGTCTATGATATTCTCATGTCTGTTTTGAAGAAATCCAATCTGAGCCTTTATGAATTCGGCAGCAGTTTATATGTGACTGCCGGGGAGGGCAATCGGATTTTCGGTTTTACGAATGATGAGTTAAAGCGGGCCATCGGCCTGCGGCTGAACCGGGAATTGTATCTGGCCTATTTTATTATTTATAATATTATTCTTATATTTTATCAGGATTCCGGCAGTTTCTCCTATGCGGAATATGTGCGGTGCGAGGAGGTTGTCGCTCAGACGGACAGCTCAATGCAGAGAGCGCTGAAGGCGCTGCATGATAAGGCGCTGAATGCGGTGGAGGAGAACAGTTTTCAGACATTGGCCGCTTTGTGGGAGGATATGCCCCTCGTGCCGGGCAATGACGACATGGCGTCGCTGAAGGCGGCCCGGGGTTCAAAAACCGGGTTTATTAAGCTGGTGTTTAACTTTTTGATTTCCCAGGATTTGTTTTTCGAATCCCAGGGACGGTACTATATTAAACCCCGGTTTCGTGCGCTGGCGGAGAACTATTATGAGGAAAACCGGGGCCGGTTGTACAGCATAGTGACGGGAGGGGATAAAGATGCCTCATATTAATCGGATTCGTGTCAATAATGTGAAATATAATTTTGGAACCCAGTTTTATGATGATTTTATTCTCCGGTTTGACGGCAAAAACGCGCTGTATGATCTGGCAAACGGCGGCGGCAAGAGCGTCTTAATGCTCCTGCTGTTCCAGAATCTTATTCCGAATTGTACGCTGGATGATAAACAGCCAATAGAAAAGCTGTTTCGGACGGAGCAGGGAAGCAAGACTATCCATTCGCTGATTGAATGGAAGCTGGACGAGCGGTTTATCCGTGACGGCTATAAATACATGCTGACGGGTTTTTGCGCCCGGAAGGCCCGGGAGGAACTGCGTGAAACGGCGGCCATCGAGTATTTTAACTATGTTTTATTTTACCGGGGCTATAATGATAATGATTTGGTCAATCTTCCGCTGAGTAACGGTGAAGAACGGGTGACCTACAGCGGCTTAAAAACCTATTTAAAAGAGCTCGGACGCCGGGATATGGGCCTGGAAGTCCATGTTTTTGAGCGTAAGGGAGAATACCAGCGGTTTATCAGCCGGTATGGTCTTTATGAGAGCCATTGGGAGATTCTTCGGGGAATCAATAAAACCGAGGGCCACGTGCGGGCATATTTTGAAAACTGTTATAAAACAACCCGGCGGGTTGTTGAGGATTTGCTGATAGAGGAAGTGATTCAGCGGGCTTTTCAGCAAAACGGCGGCGCCGATACGGATATGGCGGACACCCTTGTCCAGATTAAGGATAAACTGGCGGAGCTTGCTGGCCGAAAAGAAGAAATAGGCTATTATGACAGGCAGGCAGAGATTCTTGAAAGCTTTTCCGGGCGGGTTGAATTGCTGAAAAAGGTTTATGCTGAAAAAGAAGCGCTGGATACGGATATGGTCCGGGCCTATCACACGGTTACTGCGGTGAATCGGAGAAAGGATAAGGAACTGGCCCTTTTCCAGAAGGAAAAAGAGCATGCGGAGAGACATATTCTTGAGATTTCCAGAAAATTGGATACGGTTAAAATCCAGGAGAGCCAGGAACATTTAGAGAGGCTGGAAGCGGACACGGAAAAATATGCGGCGGAGCTGGAGCAGATGAAAGAAACGCTGGATAAAAAAGCACAGGCGCTGGCCCTGGCCGAGAGTGTGAGGGATTATTCCGATTATCTTCAGGTGAGGGAAAAGTGGGAAGGTCTGAAAGTCTACCTGTCCCAGGATAAGGAGGACAGCGAGGGCCTTCTGGAAGAATTACAGCGGCTGGCCAGAGTACGGTTTGGGCTGAACCAGGAAGAACGCCGGAAATTAAATAAAAAAATCTGGGCGGTGGAAAAAGCTGCCGGAGAGACGGCAGATCTGCTGGCGGAAGCACAGGCTAAAGAACGGAAGTTATTCAGCGACGGCGCAGTCCTTCAGAGTCAGATGAAAGAGATTTCCGCGCTTGAGGCGGAGGACAATAAAAATTACAGCGCTCTCTGCCGGAAAGTGCCGGTACTGTTTATGGAAAATGTCGGGCGGACGCTGCGGGAGAAGAAACAGCAGCGCGGGGCCAATGAACTGAAATACCGGGAATTTACCGATGATCAGGCAAAGCAGGATGGAGAGATACAGCGATTGACGCTGGCGCAGGAGGAAAATCTGCGTCATAAAAAATATCTGGAAGCCGAGAAGGCAGAGATTAAGAACTTTCTTGAACAATATGCCGTGGAGAGAGAAAAAAGAGACAAGCTCATGCAGATTTATCGTGCGGAGGACGGCGGGGCGCTGGCCGGGCTGATTGACAGTCAGCTCCGAAAAGTTATTCTGGACAGTGAGTTAAAGCGGCGGCAGATGGAGCGGATTGAGAAAAAGCTGGAAAACCTGCGGCAGGGCAGTCCGGCGGTTATGAGCGATGGGGCCGGAAAGGTGATGGAATATATCCGCCGGTGTCATGGATTAAACTGTGTCTTCGGCGGCGATTATCTGAAGGATATCAGTGATTATGACCGAAAGATATTGCTGGAGCGGATTCCGTTTCTGCCGGCGGCGGTGATTCTTGAGAGCGGTCTTTCCAAGATAAAAGAGGACAGGGTGCTTCGGGAAATGGATTTAGACGACGGCCTTGTCCCGGTGATTTCGCTGGCCCAGGTGATGCGCCAGGAGGAAGCCGTGACAGGGGAAGAAGTTCTTTTTCTGTCGCAGGACCCGGAGTGGTATAAAGATGCTTCCGTGCGCCGGGAGGCCTGCCAGCGGCTGGAACGGGCGTTGGAAGAGAGCCGGAGCGGCCTGAAACGGCTGAGGGACCGGGAGCAGACGATGGAAGCCGACAAAAAATATATGATTGGTTTTACGCTGAATTTTCAGCAGGATTATCCGAAAAAGTCGGAGCGGTGGTCTGAAATCGAGGCGGAGCTGAATGAACTTGAAGAGGAAATCCTTCGGGGCGGCGAGGCGTTAAAGGGCTGTGAAGTGAAGAAAAATGAAATCTATGAGGAATTGAAGAAGATTTCTAAAGAAAGCGAAGCCCTGGATGAAGATATCGATGTGCTGGAACAGATGAAAGCCCTGGAGGAACATTTGACAGCAGTCCAGAGCAGAAGGGTTCAACTTGAAGCGGCGGCACAGAAAAATGCCGGCCAGCAGAAGCTGGCGGCGGAAAAGCTTCAGTGGGCCGAAGAAACGGCGGCGAATCTGGCAGCTCAGAAAAAAGCCCTGCGGGACGCCCTGGAACAGATGGAGACTCGGTGGCATTCCTTCTATGAGGCCTATTATGTGCCGGGCGAGGCCGGGGAAAATGATTTGACCGGAGAAGCCGTTGATGTCCGCTTTTTGGCGCTGAAAGAATCCTATGAAAAAGAACATTCGGATTTGGAGGATAAGAAACAGCTTCTGGAGAGTTATCAGCAGATGATGGATACCGGGCTGCGGATGATTCAAAAACGGGGTGTGAGCAGAGGACTTTTGGAACAAATGGCGGAAGAACACCGGCTGACACCGCCGGATGCCGAGTCATTTGAAACGATGGAGCGGGAATTGGCGGCGCTGAAAGAGGATATCGGACGCCGGGAGTCAGACCTCCTTCAATACAGGGAAGATAAAAATAAACTTTTCGGCAGTGTGGCCCATGGCGTGAGCACCATTGAAGAAAAATATGGAACTTTCCAGCAGATTCAAATGCCTTATGCCGATTATGGGGCTTATGCAGAGCAGCAGAGACAGGCGCTGGCTGAGATGAAAGAAAAGTGCCGGAAGGCGGAGGAAAGTATTCAGGGCGCTTATCGGGAACTGAGAGTTTATGACGATATAAAACGGGATTTGGAGCGGACAATCCGCAATGAGAACATTCCATTTAATCGGACAAAGGAAACCTGGTCCGCGGATGTGGATATCCGAAGGAAACACCGGGAAATCAATGAAAAATATCAGCGGCTCCGCCTGGAACTCCAGAGAAAGCGGGAAGGCTTTGAGCGGGATAAGGAAAAGACGGTGGAAAGTCTCAGACTTCTCTCCGCCGCCGAATTGTCGGAGGCCGTCCGCACGGAGGCGGCTATCCCCGTTTCTGCGGCCGGAGCCGGAGAACTGGTGCAGCAGCTTATGGAGACTATCCGTATTATCCGGCTTGAAAAGGAGCGGATTGAGAAAACGATTCATGACATGGTGCAGATAAAGGCGAGCTTTGAAAAACAGTGCCTGCAGCGGTGCGTCAGCATCCGGGCGGAATTGGAACGTTTTCCGGCCTATTCCCGGATTACCCTGGATGGGCGTCAGATACCGATGGTCATGCTGAAAATCCCATATGTCAAAGAAGAGATGTACGAACAGCGTATGTCGGAATATATTGACGCCATTGTGGCAAAAACAGATATTTATGCGACTCAGGAGGAGCGGGTGGCTTATATTCGCCAGCAGCTTTCCTGGAAGCGCCTGTTCTCAGTGATTGTGACGGATATGAACAGCATCCGTTTGAGCCTTTATAAGCGGGAGCGGGTCAAAGAGCAGAGCCGTTATTTAAAATACGAGGAAGCAGTGGGAAGCACGGGTCAGTCCCAGGGAATTTATATTCAGTTTTTGATTGGCGTCATCAACTATATTTCCATGGTCTATTCGGGCGGCGGTGATGGCTCCGGGCTGGCAAAGGTTATCTTTATCGATAATCCTTTCGGGGCCGCCAAGGATATTTATATCTGGCAGCCGATTTTCGAATTGCTTCGGACAAACAATGTGCAGCTGATTGTTCCGACACGGGGAGCAACCCCGGCTATCACAGGCAAGTTTGATGTGAACTACATTTTGGGACAGAAGCTGATTGATAAAATGCAGCAGACTGTTGTCGTGGACTACAGCTCCAATGTGGATGTGGCGGCGATGGAATATGAAAAACTGGAATTTGAACAGGAAGTATTTGATTTTATTTAAGAAAATGCCGGAGCCGGCGGAGAGATTCGTGGACTCCGGCGTTTTTATTCCCGGATATCCTGTCCGCTCATCCATCGGATATTGTTTATAATTGGCAGATAAAACAGAAAATATATGCAATAAAAACAGATAAATAATAAGATATAAAATAAATTTAAAAATAAATCAAAAAATATTTTAAAAATGTATTGACAAATCAAAAAAGGATGATTATAATATAGACATAAACAAACAAAGAAACTTCTAAATCACAGAAGTAATAAAAAATAAGGGGTGAGTCCAATGAAATAATAATTGCTCAATAATTCAGATGATTATATTCTTTGCGAGAAAGTAAGATTTAAGAAATCGATGTTTTGTAAATAACAGGTAGAATATTTGCAGGGTGTTGAAAAAACTTAAGAAATAAAGATTTATATTTAAATTGATAAAGATAGTTAGATAGTCCAGATACATGTCAGTATATGATAAATAATTCGGAGAAAGCCTGGAAGAAGTTCATCAATTATAAATAATCATCCAATTATTGTAAGAACAAAAAAACGTTGCAAGAGTAGCAAAGAAGTTGATTGTAAAAAAATAAAAACGCTCCGATATAAATAAAAAAGTATGAAAGTTAAATGATAAAGGTATTATTTTTTATAAATTAGAGATACCGTAAAACTGAATATTGAGATAAAACTACTATTGTTGATATTAAGTATATATCGATTCATAGTAAGAAAGGAATTTAAGTATGATTGAACCAGTTCATTGTTAAGCAGTCATTCGTATCAATAAAAGATAGGATGACTGCTTTTTTTGCGTTCTGCGGCCGGATAAAGGCTTCGGCAGGGCGGGGCCCGGGGAGCCTGCGCTATCGGCTATTGTCAACGAATTTCAAGTATGTTAAAATTATCTTGGGTAATTATTGCATATAGTCGTAAGGAGATGAAACCGTGGAAAAATTTAATGAAGCAGATTTGATGAAGGAAATTAAAAGCTGTACCTATGAACAGGATTATGTGACAGCAGTAAAACTTGCTGAAAATTTAGATTTAAATAAAATGAAAAATGTATCTTCTCTCTGTTTGCTGGGAGAGGTGTTTTTGCATGAGGGAGAAAATGATTTAGCGGAGAAGGTGCTTTTAAAGGCTTATGAAAAGATGCCGAAGGGCCGCCGGGCGCTGGATTTGCTGACCAGTTTATATATCGAAAAGGGCAGCTATTCGGAAGCGGAATACTATTATAAAGAATTTATTTCTGTAGCTTCAAGGGATTTGCATCGTTATATTCTGCGGTATCGCCTGGATAAGGGAAAAGGTGAGCGGACCTCTGTGCTCATCCATACCCTGGAGCAGTTAAAAGATTATGAATATATTGAAGAGTGGGCCTACGAACTGGCAAAGCTTTATCATGAGGCCGGGGAAGATAAAAAATGTATCCGGGAATGTGATGAGATTGTTTTGTGGTTCGGGCACGGCGAATACGTGGATTTGGCCAATGAGCTGAAAGCGGAAGTGAGCGGCAAAAGCAGCGCCGGAGCTGTCAGCGAATCTATGCAGCAGACGGTGGGCGCCACCTATATGTTTGACTCGGAGGGCCTTTTGGAGCGCAGCGGCCTGAATGTACCGTTAAATGTGGATGAATATATGAAGGATGATGAATATTCGGATGTTTATGATTTGGAGGAAGGCGGCCATACAGAGGCAATGGCTGTTTCGCCGAAAACAAAAACAGAAGAGGATATTCTGGCAGAGGCAATGGCTGAAAAGACAGAGGCATTTGTTTCAGAGAAGGCAGTTGTGCCTGAGGAAGCAGTTGTGCCTGAGGAAGCGGCTGTTCCTGAGGCGGCGGCTGTTCCGGAGGAAGCAGTTGTTTCAGAGGCGGCGGCTGTTTCCGGGCTTGAGGAAAACACTGGCGATATGGGCGCTACGATGGTCCTCGATTCCTCGGTTATTGCGGCGAAGGCGGCAGCAATTCTGGCAGGTCAGGATGAAGATGAAGAGGAGGACGAAATTATTCCTGAGGGCGGAGGAATTTCCGAAGAGCATGATTTTATTACAAGAATTCAGAAGAAGGTAGTGAGCAGCAGGCCGGCCGGACATCCGGCAGCCCATGAAGATTTCAGCAGCCGCATGCGGATGGTAACACCGGAAGATGTTGCCGGAGACGGGGAAGAAGATGAAATTATAGAGAACGAGTTGGATAAGACGGCTTATGATTTGTTTTTTGGAGATAAATTGACAGAAGCAGCGGCCACAGAGCCGGAAGAGATTTCGGCGGCAAAAGAGCCGGCAGATGAGATACCGGCGGCAAGTGCGGCGCCTGCAGCAGAGTCGGAAGAGATGTCAGTCGCAGCCGCAGAAGAAACGGCAGCCCTGTCGTCAAATGAATCCATGGAGGATGAGGATGAGATCGTGACAGAGGATATACCGGTGCCGGATACGGTTCTGGATATTTTTTCGACCGCTGTAGATATTAAGAATGTCAAGAAACAGTTGGCGGAAACCTTTACAAAGCTGGAATCTTCCCTGTTGGAAAAGGAAGATATTCTGGCGCCTTATGATATTAACTTTGTGGTTTCCGGCAGAGATGAAAGTATGAAATCGCAGATTTCCATCGGTATAGCCAAGGCGCTGAATACCTATGGCATGTGTGATAAGGGAAAGATTGTCCGGGCAACCTCGGATGAATTGAACAGTATGGATTTTTCACCGGTATTTGAAAAAATATCGGGAGGCTGTCTCATTATCAGCGGCGCGGGTATGCTGAATGAGAAGTCGGTGTCCATTATTTCTGATTATGTCAATCAGGATGGACAGAAAGTGGCGATTGTGCTTGAGGATTCCGAATCGGATTTGCACGGATTATGGAAAAAATATCCGAAACTGCGCTCAAAGTTCCTCAATGTTATTAATATTTCAAAATATGATGTGAGCGAGCTGATCAAGCTGGCCGAATCCTATGCAAAACGACGCGGCTATGATATCTCGGATGAGGTGCGGGTGGTCACGCTGCGGGATATTTTTGAGGCACGAATGGTGTCGGGCAAAGATGTGAATTATGAAGACGTTATGGCTGTCATCGATGAGGCCGTTGTGAATCTGGAAAAACGGAATATGAAGAATTTGTTTATGACAGTGCTGGACAATGCCTATAAAGAAGCGAGCATGTTCACACTGCTTCCGGAGGATTTTGACTGATGTTATTTCAAGACAGAATATTTTATCATATTTATCCCCTCGGACTGTGCGGAGCGCCGGAAAAAAATGATGCGGCGCCCCTTACAGAGGAGGAGGACGCGCCCTTTTTTGCCGTTGGCGAAGCATGGGCGGACCATATGCAGTCTCTGGGCTGTAATGCGGTCTATATCGGGCCGCTGTTTGAATCGACAAGCCACGGTTATGACACAAGGGATTATCGGCGGATAGACCGCCGTCTCGGCAACAATGCCGGTTTCCGCCGGTGGGTGGACGCCTGCCATGGGCGGGGAATCAAAGTGGTTGTCGACGGCGTATTTAATCATACGGGCCGGGAATTTCCGGCATTTAAGAATCTTCAGGAGAAGAAATGGGATTCCTGGGGAAAGGACTGGTACTGCCAGGTGAATTTTGATGGAAACAGTCCCCTCGGGGATGACTTCTGGTATGAATCCTGGAGAGGTTATCCGGAACTTCCGAGATTAAATGTCTGGAATCCGCAGGTGGCGGACGAGCTGATGGATGTTGTGAGGTTCTGGATTGAAAATTTTGATATTGACGGCATCCGCCTGGATTGTGCGGATGTGCTGGATTTCGAGTTTATGCGCCGGCTCCGCAGAGAAACGGAAAGCATGAAGCCGGATTTCTGGCTTATGGGCGAGGTGATTCACGGTGATTACGGCCGATGGGTTGCTCCGGGAATGTTACATTCGGTGACAAATTATGAGCTGCATAAAGGTATTTATTCCGCCCATAACAGCCATAATTATTTTGAGATGGCTCACACGCTGCGCCGTCTTTTCGGCGAGTATGGATTGTGCCGGGATGGGGTTTTATATAATTTTGTTGATAACCATGATGTGGACCGGATTGCAGATAAGCTGGATGCGGCGGAGGATTTATTCCCGGTGTATCTGTTTTTGTTTACCATTCAGGGAATACCGTCCATTTATTATGGTTCCGAATTCGGAATTCATGGGCGCAAGGCCAACGGCAGCGATGCGCCGCTGAGGCCGAAACTGATTCTTTCGGATATGGAGGAGACGGATTTAACCCGCTGGATTCGCAGTCTGGCCCGGCTCCGTTCTTCCAGAAAAGAACTGATTTATGGAGAATATGTGGAATTATTGCTGACAAATCGCCAGTATGTATACAGCCGCCGTTTGCAGGGCGAGGCTTGTGTGGTGGCTTTGAATAATGATGATTCGGAGGTCGGCCTGGATGTAAATCTTCCGGTGCCGGGAAGCTGTATCCAGGACTTGATGTCGGGAGAGAGTATCCCGGCGGAAAACGGCCGGGTGCATATTGTCCTCGAAGGACATGAGGGACGGATTTATCAAGTGAAATGAGGGGTTTTATATGAAACACAGAATTACGGGGTTTGACAATTATCTGTTTAAGGCCGGAAGACATTATGAAATCTATGAGAAATTAGGTGCGCATCTGGCGGAAGAGGACGGGGAAACCGGCACTTATTTTGCTGTATGGGCTCCAAATGCGGCCAGTGTTTCAGTGGTCGGCGATTTTAATGGATGGAATATAGAAAAAAATCCGATGGAACCGGTGGAGGGTCTTGGCATTTATGATACATTTGTCCCGGAAGTGGGTAAAGGGGAACTTTATAAATATGTGATTAAAACCAAATCCGGCGAGATTCTCTATAAGGCGGACCCTTATGGCAATCTGTGTCAGGTGCGGCCGGAGAATGCGTCGATTGTCACGGATATCCGGGATTATCATTGGACGGATGGAGACTGGGAAGCAAAAAAGAAAAAGGCCCATGAAACGAATCGGCCGATGGCGGTTTATGAGGTACATCTGGGGTCGTGGAAAAAGAGCTTTGACGGTGAAAACAACGGCTTTGTGGGATATCGCCGGCTAGCCGGGGAATTGGCCGAATATGTCAATTATATGGGCTATACCCATGTCGAACTGATTGGCATTGCGGAGCATCCGCTGGATGCTTCCTGGGGATATCAGGTAACCGGATATTATGCGCCGACCTCCAGATATGGAACGCCGGAGGACTTCATGTACTTTATCGATTACATGCACAGTCAGGGAATCGGCGTGATCCTGGACTGGGTACCGGCCCATTTTCCGAAGGATGAGCATGGTTTGGCTCATTTTGACGGCATGGCATTGTATGAGCATCCGGACCCACGGCGGGGAGAACATCCGGATTGGGGAACTTATATTTTTAACTATCAGCGGCCGGAGGTCAGCAATTTCCTTGTGGCAAATGCGCTGTTCTGGCTGGAAAAATTCCATGTGGACGGTTTGAGGGTGGATGCGGTGGCTTCCATGCTCTATCTGGATTATGGCCGTCAGGCCGGACAGTGGATGCCGAATGACGAGGGCGGCCGTGAAAATAAAGAGGCTGTGGAATTTTTGAAGCATTTGAATTCCATCATCCACCGCAGATGCCCGGGCGCAATGATGATTGCGGAGGAATCCACAGCGTGGCCGAAGGTGACGGAAATACCTGAAAAGGGCGGACTTGGATTTACCTATAAATGGAATATGGGCTGGATGAACGACTTTTTGGAATATATGAAGATTGACCCGTATTTCAGGAAATATGACCATTACAAGCTGACATTCAGCTTTGAATATGCCTACAGTGAAAAATATATTCTTGTACTGTCTCATGATGAGGTCGTACATATGAAGGGTTCCATGATTGGTAAAATGCCGGGTGACATGCCGGATAAATTTGGAAATCTTCGTGCGGCCTATGGATTCATGACGGCCCACCCGGGAAAGAAACTGTTGTTTATGGGGCAAGATTTTGCCCAGATTCGGGAGTGGAGCGAAGAGCGCAGTATTGACTGGTTTCTTTTGGATAATGAACCTGCCCATCGGGAGCTGAACAATTATTATAGAGATTTACTCCATTTTTACAGAAGTCAGCCGGCGCTTTACGAGCTGGATGATGACAAAGCCGGATTTATGTGGATTAACGGCGGCGATACGGAGAGGAATATGCTTACCTTCTGCCGGATGACAAAGAGTGGCAAAAAATGCCTGCTGTTCCATTTTAATTTTTCTCCGGTGGTATATAAGGATTTCCGTTCCGGCGTACCATGTCCGGGAACTTACACGGAAATTTTTAATAACAGCCGAAGGGAGTACGGCGGGGAAGGCCTTTTGAATGAAACGCCGATTCCTTCAGAGCCGGTGGCTTGGGATTATCAGGAGAACTCTATCCAGTATGATCTGCCTGCCTTTGGAATGGTCGCATTTCAGTTTGATTATGTGCCGCCAAAGAAATCAAAGGCAAAGGGCAGACGGGCGCGGAAATCCAATCGCCGCAAGGCGGCGGACAAAGGGGTATAAAAAATAAAGCGGGAGCGTATGATTTAATAATCAATGATTTTGGGTGAGGCTATGACACAGAATCAGCTATTAATGACGATTATTATCATAAGCTCCTGTTTTTTTATTGGAAGTCTTATTTTCCAGCAGGGCCAGTATGTGCTGAACGGGCTCTTCCGGGGCATATTCGGGATGGTTGTCATCGGCATGGCAAATGTCATTTTTGCAGGCTTTGGTATTCTTGTGCCGGTGGGAATCAACGTGATGAATTTTGCTGTGGCAGCGCTTTTGGGGATTCCGGGGATTGTTGCCCTGTACGGCATCGGTTTCTGGCAGATATTTCATTGACAAATATCTGCGGCAAAAAAGAAAATCGGACAAATTTCGATGAAACAAAATATCGAAGAAAAATGAATTCAGCCGTTTTAGGGCGAAAAAGGCAAAAAGCCTTCGAAGGATTGGTAGTTTCGGAGGCTTTACAAATGCCAGAACGGTGTCTATAATGAACTTATCCATTCAATTCTGAATAAAAAATTCCATTTAAGAAGCAAAAAAGAATATAAATGTCATCTCTGGAAACGGAGAGGGATTATGATGTATCGACGTATGTGTATATGCGATGTGGAACCGGTTTACCTGAGAAAGCTGGCGGCCTATCTGAACCGTCATCCGGGGTTCTTATGGCGGATTAAGACGGCTGTAAATCTGGACGGATGTCTCAGGGATGTGCCGGAAGTTCTGATTGTTTCCGGGGCGGCTCTGACGGAGTACGGCAGGTCGGGAATGTCTGAAAAGTTGTTGGAGGACGCCGGATGTCAGATTATTTTGCTGGAGGATGACAGCGGCTGTAAAGGCGGCTGGCCGACCATCAATAAATACCAGTCGGCGAAACGGTTTTATGAGGATTTATTGGAGATACTTGGAGGCGAAGGCTCCGGAAGCGCGGAGATTATCGGAGTTTACGGCCCGTCCAGCGGGCCGGAAGCGGAACAGTTTGCCGTGCAAATGGCAAAAGAACGTAAAAAAAACGGGGAGGTGCTGCTTATTTCCTTTGCGGAATTTTCCACATTTCCGACAGGAAATTCAGAACAAAATGGATTGGGTGAGTGGTTTTATTATCAAATGCAGAGACAGGAGGAAGGAAGACGAATTAGTGATTGGGTGTATTCAGAGGGGGATATGGATTATCTCAGAGGCTTTCGGACCGTATATGACCGCATGGAAGTGAAGCTTCCGGCGTGGAATTCTTTTTACGTGAATACTTTGCGGAAAAGCAGGTATGGTACAGTCATTTTGGTGTTTGACCGATTGCCGGAATATATGGAACTTTTTACATGGTGCGACCGCCTGCATGTGCAGTGGGGACAGGATGGATTTGGAGATTTAAGAAAACAGGAATTTAAAAAGATGACAGTTTATATGGGAATGGACGAATTAATGGATAAAATGACGGAGGAATAAGGGAGAAAGGTATGGAAAACAAAGAAAATTATCAATTACTGAAAAAGCGGCTTCAGAAGGAATTGCTGGAGGCTTTGGAATCGGGCGGCGAATGGTCCGATGAGGACATTATGGGGCAGATTGACACGCTGATTGTTTCGGCAAGCAAAAATGTATATTTGAGCGGCTATAAAAAACTGATGATGAAGCAGGAATTATTTAATTCGGTCCGCAGACTGGATTTGCTTCAGGAGTTGGTGGATGACAAAGAGATTACGGAGATTATGGTAAACGGCGCAGGGGATATTTTTTATGAAAAATACGGTCATATATGCCGGTGGGACAAGTCTTTCGAGTCAAATGAGAAACTGGAAGACGTGATTCAGCAGATTGTGGCGGGGGCGAACCGGCAGGTGAATGAAGCCTCCCCCATCGTGGATGCCCGCCTAGCGGACGGTTCAAGAGTGAATGTTGTTCTGAAGCCGGTGGCTTTAAACGGCCCCATCCTTACCATTCGAAAGTTTCCTGAACAGCCCATGAGCATGGAGCGCCTTATACGCCAGGGAGCGTTGACGGAGGATGCGGCCGCCTTTTTGGAAAAGCTTGTCCGGGCCAAATATAATATATTTATTTCAGGCGGCACCGGCACCGGAAAAACAACGCTGCTCAATGCGCTGATGGGATATGTGCCAAAGGATGAGCGGGTAATTACTATTGAAGATTCAGCGGAGCTGCAGATACATAATATTACGAATCTGGTCAAGCTTGAAGCCAGAAATGCCACGGCCGACGGCGAACACCAGGTGACAATCCGGGACTTAATTAAGAGTGCAATGCGGATGAGACCAGACAGAATAATCGTGGGAGAGGTCCGCGGAGCCGAAAGTGTCGATATGATTCAGGCCATGTCCAGCGGCCATGACGGTTCTATTTCAACGGGCCATTCCGGCTCGCCGGAGGAAATGTTAAGCCGTCTTGAGACAATGGTTCTTATGGGGACGGATATTCCTCTGGTGGCGATACGCAAGCAGATTGCATCGGCCATCGATATTATTGTCCAGCTGGAGCGGCTTCGGGATAAGAGCCGGAGGGTGACGGAAATAACCGAAGTGGTGGACTGTGAAAATGGTGAAATCCGCCTGAATCCACTGTTTATTTTTAAAGAAAACAGTGAAGTGAGCAGCGGCAATATGGTTCGGGAGGAAACGAGTTATGCTTTCGACGAAGCTTCGGTTTTGGGCAAACTCATACATTCAGGCAATACGCTGATACACAGGAAAAAGCTGGAAGCGGCGGCTGTCCGGCTGGAGGGTGGATTGTGAAGCTTACAAATGAGGGAAAATATCGCCTGACATTTTTTGAGCATTTGAAAACAGGGCTTTTGTGGATTGGAATCTGTGCGGCAGCCGGATGGCTGTTTTATGATACAATTCTTTTTTCTGTGGCCGGATGGCCGGGTTATCTGTTGTTTTTTCCGAGAATTTATAAATTGAAAGTGAATAAAGAGAAAAAACAAATTCAGCTTGAGTTTAAAGATGTGATGCTTTCTGTCTATAGTTCCCTTTCCGCAGGGGCAACTGTGGAGCAGAGCCTGCGGCGGGCATGGGAGGATATGGGACGCAGCCTCAAACCGGGGGCCCGGATGCTCCTGGAACTGGAAATATTAAACCGAAAAATGGAGCGGAATATCCCGATGCCCCAGGGGCTTGAAGAAATGGCTGAGCGGTGCGGGGACGATGATTTGGAAAGTTTTGTCCGGATTTTGATTCTTGGGAAAAAACAAGGGGGAAACCTGGCTATGTTTGTCCGGGACAATGTTGATAAGATTCAGCGGCGTATTGAAACCTCTTATGAAATCGAGGGCTTAATTGGGGCGAAACGAAAAGAGTTCCTTTTTATGAGCATGATTCCGGCTGCAATCATCTTATATATGCGCCTGGTTTCGCCGGAATTTATGGGGGTTCTCTATGGAAATCCGGTGGGTGCCGGATTGATGACGGCCTGTCTGGGCCTGTATATTGGCGCGTTTTGTCTCGGAATAAGAATTTTACAGTTAAAGTGGTGAGGTGAAGCAAAATGGATAAACGAAAAAAATGGCTGCTGGCCGGCTGCATTGTTGTCAGCGGTGTGGCTGCGGCCGTCTGGCTGAAGGGCCGGATGGAAGTGCAAGAGCCTGTCCGTGTGCTTGAAAGGAATCCGCCGGGAGGAGGCGATGAAGAAATTCAGATGGAATTGCGGACGGAAATGGGAAACTTCCCTGTGGATTTTCGGCTGGAAGAGCGCAGCTACCGGGAGGATGAGCTGGAGGCCGTATTTGAACAGGGGGTTCAATGGCTGGATAGCGTCTGGCTTGGAGAAAATACATCGGCCCAGGCAGTGACGGATAACCTGTGCTTTCCAACGCGGATAGACAAGATTGGATTGGAAATCCATTGGGAAACAGAAAATTATCGTTGGATTCATACTGATGGGACGATTACGGCGGAAGCCAGAGAAGGGGCTCCTTTGGATACGACTGTCCGCGCTGTTTTAAGCTATGGGGATGCGGAGCATATTGTGGATTACCCGCTTCGAATTGTAACGCCGGAAAAGGATGAAAAAACGGCTTTTCGGGATGAGGTTGCGGAAGCGCTGGATAATCTTCAGGCTGAGCAGAGGACAGCATCGGAACTGGCGCTCCCGGAGCATATTGGGGAGGTAGCCTTAAGCTGGCATGACAGGCAAAATCCCATTTGGTCAAAAATTCTTATCTTTGGGAATATTTGCATGGTTCTGCTCTATTTTCAGCAGGAGGAGCGGAAACTTGAGCAGATAAAAGCCAGGGAAGAAGGGCTGCGGCGGGATTATCCGGAAATTGTGTATCGCTTAGTGCTTCTGATTGGTTCGGGAATGACTGTGCGGGCCGCCTGGGAAAAGGTCATTATTGATTATCAGAAATGGAGGGAGCGCACCGGAGAAAGCCGCTGGGGATATGAGGAAATGGAAATGGCGCTGCGGGAGATGAATTATGGTATTCCCGAACTGAAAGCCTATGAAAGTTTCGGAAAGCGTTGTGGGACGCAGGGATATATCCGCCTGTCCTCTCTGCTGATTCAGCAGGTAAAACGGGGCGCCAGAGGAATGAACAGTCTGCTGGCCCAGGAGGTTGGCGAGGCAGAGGTGCTTCGCCGGGAAAATGCCCGGAAATCCGCGGAGGAAGCAGGAACGAAGCTGATTTTGCCGATGATTTTATTAATGACGGTCGTATTTGCCGTTTTGATGATTCCTGCATTTTTATCAATGAATTTATAGTGGGAGGTATTTTATGGGATTATTAAAAGATTATTTAAAAGCTATTTTTAGAGATGAATCCGGAGTCGGCGTTGTGGAGATGATTTTGATACTGGTGGTGCTTATTGGGCTTGTTCTGATTTTCAAGTCTCAGCTGACAGCCCTTGTCAATGATATTTTCAGCCGGATTACCAGCCAGAGCGCCGGCATATGAGAAATAATAAAATACTTTTTCGCAAAGCTGAGGGACAGCTCACGGTATTTATGGCTTTAGTGTTTTTCCTGGTTGTGAGCCTGCTGCTGGCCCAGTACCGCTCGGCGGTATTTTATGCGCGCCGGGCAAATGCGGAAAGGGCTGCCCGGCTGAGTGCGGAAAGCTTTCTGGCCGGCTATAACCGGCCGCTGAGAGATTATTACCAGATATTGGCAGTGGACGGCGGCTTTGGACAGGATATATTTCAGGAGAAACGGCTCGAAGCACAGCTTTTACATGTTTTTGAAAAAAATGTGGAGGCCGGGCCTGGCGCAGGAAATGGCGTGGACGCCGGGATGGAGGAACCGGTATTTACCCTTTTGATTGACGGAGACTGGGACTTTTTCCTGAGGGAAATTTGTTTAAACAGGATGGATGTGACGGTTGCTGACGGGATTGGTTATATCATGGAGCAGTGGAAATCGAAAAATGACCGGGCGGCCGGAGATTTAAGCCGGAAGCGGCAGGAAGCGGCGGCCCGGGCTGAAACAGAAAATGTGCCGGGCAGCGGGGCAGGAGGGGTTGGACAGCCGGGAGATAGCGGGCAGCCGGAAGAGAATGAACCGTCGGAAGCGCCGGGCGGCAGCCCGGAGCCGGTAACGGACCCGCGGGATTTTGTGGCAGAAATCTGGAATCAGGGTATTCTGGCCGCGGCCTGCCCGGAGAATTTTGCTCTGTCCGATAAACAATGTCCGATGACGGATGTTTCCTTTCCCGAGGCAGGGCAGAAAATCCAGAGATATATTGATTTTAAAGACGATGCCAGTATCCAGGATTTATTTGAAGGGTGGGACGGCATCCTGGAACCGGAGTTGGGGCTTGGGGCTGTTGTGTCGGACGGGGCGGTTCAGCTTTATATCATGGAAGTGTTTAATCATGCGGCCACGGCGGAAAGCCGGGTCGTCCATGAGCGGGTACTCAACTACGAGGTGGAATATATTCTGGCGGGCAATGAGAGTGACAGTGAAAATTTAAAGACTGTGTTATGGAAACTGTTAGCCTTTCGCTGCGTTATGAACTTATCCCATATCCTCATGTCCGGCGAAAAAGGAGTACAGGCCGGGCAGACGGCAGCCCTGTTGTCTACAGCCCTATTGATTCCCCAGTTTACAGAGGTTGTCGCCTTCCTGCTGAAATGCGCCTGGGCCTTTGCGGAATCCCTGTCGGACTGCCGGACATTGCTGAAGGGCGGAAAGGTTCCGCTGATGAAGGATGATACCACCTGGTATCTTACCTGGGAGCAGATGCTTCGGCTGGACGGACATATGCTGGATGGAAACAGCGGTACGGAAGGCATCGATTATCAGGGGTACCTGCAGATGTTTTTGCTTCTTATGAAGCGGGACACAAAATATCGGCGGATGACGCACCTCATGGAAAAAAATATACGTCTGCTGCCCGATTATTCAGAGTTTCGGATGGCCAACTGTATTTACGGCGTGCAGGCTGCATTTGACTGTGATTTCGGCCAGGGCGGCAGGCGGCGGGTGCAGACGGCGCTGTCCTATTAGTAGAAGGGAGTGAGAGCGGAATGTCTTTTTGGACACATTTAAATAAACAAATAAACGAAAAGGCGATACCTGCTTTACAAAAAATGGATGTCAATAAAAACCACATAAAAAACACATACACACACCGCGTTCAAAGGGCATTCCGCCGTCACTCTCTTCAAGGCAGCATGACTGTCGAAGCGGCCCTGGTGTTTCCAATGGCATTTTTTGTATGGGCGGCGTTTATTTCATTGACCTCCGTGGTGAAGGTTTATGAAAGCGTGCAGCAGTCGCTGACGGATACCGCACTGGAGTTGGCCGTGGAGGCCGGAGAAAATGAAGATATTGTGAGGGTTGGGGGCCTGGCAAAAGCCTGGTTGAGACTTCAATCCCTTGATGGACTGGAAGCAGGCGGTATTCAGCGGATATCCGGCTATGATTTTTTAGGTTCAGAGATATTGAACGGAAATGACTGGATAATTCTGCGCGTTAAATATAAGGTGGAGCTGTTGGAAGGAATCATTCCGATTCCGGCGCTGTCTGTAAAAAATTATGTTTTGACACGGGCATGGACGGGTTATTCTTCGGAAAGCGGCATGGGCGGGTTGGGAGAAGCTCATACCAGTGTCTATGTGACTGAATATGGCAATGTGTATCATGAGGACCGGATGTGCAGCCATATTCATCTGAAAATATATATGGTTGGAGCGGATGAGGCAAGGCAATATCCGCCCTGTGAGCGATGCGCCCAAAATTCATTGGACACGGGCAGCACCTATTATGTTACGGAATCGGGAGAATGTTATCATTGCCGTCTGGGCTGCAGCGGATTAAAACGCACGGTTCAGCGGATGACGGTGGAAGAGGCGGCTGCCGGGGGATATGGGCCGTGCAGCCGGTGCAGCGGAGGAGGAGAGTAAAATGTTTGTACTACACATATGCAGTCTGATATTCATCCTTTATCCCGTGTATGGGGATGTGAGAACACAGGAAATCCGGCTTTTCCCCGGGCTGTGCCTGATTGCCGCAGGCGTGCTGGCCAGGACGGCCGCCGGGGAGATATCCGGTGCGGCATGGCTTCTTGGCGGGCTGCCGGGAGTTTTGAGCTTTTTAATTGGCAGATTGTTTGGCGGCTGCATCGGCGGCGGAGACAGCTTTTTAATCGGGGGTATCGGTTTATTGGAAGGAATAAATTTCTGCTGGCGTATGCTGGCTGTTTCCGGCGTGCTTGTCTTTATTTTTTCAATGGGGATGATGGCTGTGGGAAAACTCCGGAGAAAATCAAAAGTTCCGGGCACACCGTTTCTGGCTTTGGGCTATTTGGGAGCGTGGTTATTATGAGATGGAAAGGACGTGGCAGTTATACCGTGGAAGGGACAGTGATTATCAGCATGATATTTCTGGCGACAGGCATGGTGATATTGTTGGGATTTTACGGGCATGACCGGGCGGTCATGCAGAGCACGGCGGATGAATTGTCCATATATGGGAGTTTATGGGCCGGAAGATATATGCAGCCGGAAATCCGGGAGGTGGATTATGAGAATATGAAGCAGAACGGAGCGGCGGATTTTTCTGTGATTGAGGAGATGGGCAGCCGGATGCTCCAGGGGCGGCTTTTCTGTGGGGAGCTTCGAAGCATCCGGGCCGCACAAAGTCTTTCGGGAAGAGAAATGCTGATTGAGATCCAAACAGATTTTCAGATTGGGAAATACGAGATACCGTGTACAGTGAAAGCGTCGGCGCTGGTTTTCCGAAGCAGAGATTTGCCGAGAAAATATGATATAAATCAGGAGGAACAGGCCGATGAATCGTGAAAATCAGAGAAGTAAAGATTTAAAGAATACATATCTGTGGGTGAATCGGGAAGGCCATTACGGTGAAAAGTATGAAGAGATACTATTGTATAAAAATTCAATTCCCGGTCTCCTCACTTTTTATGAAGCTGAGGAAAATGAAGAAAAGGGATTGGTTTATCTGCTGAATCATCAGGCTTCCTATCTGGAAACGCTGGCCGGAGGGCGGATGGACTGCGGGCATATTGAATACTTTATGAAATCATTTATCCGGTTGATGGGGACGGTGGATGAATATCTTTTGGAGCCATCCAACCTGGTGATAGAAATGGCCTATATTTTTGGGGACGGGGCAAACTGGGAGTTTGTTTATATCCCGGGATATGGCGAGGACTTCTGGCGCCAAATGGAAAAACTATCAGAGGAATGGCTGAATTATGTGGATTATTCCAATGAGAAGGCGGTTTTATGGGCCTATACATTTTATCAGAAAGTCCATGGGGAAAACTGTTCCATAGAGGCGCTGATGGATATCCTGAATATGGAATGTCCGGTGTTGGAAACGGCGACGCCGGCCATTAAGGAGGAGAAGGATGTCCGGGAAAGGGGAACTGAGAAAAAAGCCGGGAAAATAACCGGGAAAAAAGCTGAGGAAAAAAGGTGGCTGAACCGTCTGGCGGCAAAGATAAAAAGAGTTGTTTTGGGGAAAACAAAAAAAGAAGAGGACATTTTTGACGGTTTTTACGAAAGCAGCAACAATAGAGAAGATACCTGCCCGATGCTTGAAGGCTTTTCGGAAGTTATAGATGAGGGGACAGAGAATAAAAAAATGTTTGTTCTGATTCCGATTGGGGACACAGAAACCCCTGTAATTCGAATCGAAAAATTTCCTTTTTTGTTGGGGCGGGCGGAAGGTGAGGCGGATATGTGCCTGAACAGCCCGAAAATCAGCCGGATTCATGCCCGGCTGGAGGAAGATGCGAGGGAAGTAAAGGTAGTTGATATGAATTCGGCCAACGGCACTTATCGGAATGATGAAGGTCTGACGCCCGGGATGACCTATACATTAAATACAGGGGACATATTAAAACTGGCAGACTTGGAATTCATCTGCCAGTGGTGTTAAAATTTTTCAAATAGCTTCATTAAACGGAGCAGGGTAATATCCCGGGATACATATGGCGACCGGGCCATGGCTTCCGGGATGACAGCGCCGGAAATGCCGAGTTCTTCAACATAGACTTTACAGTCCATTTTATGAAAACAGGCTTCAATATCTGCAGCGGAAGGAAGATTTTTGAGAATTTCGAGAATCTCTTCGCGGTGAGAAAGCACCTGTTCTGCGGTGATATCCTTCATCGGATCCGGCGTGTTAAGCAAAACGACGGCTTCCCGGACTTCGGTATCCGGAAATCCTTTTTCAATTTCCCGTTTTGCGGATGGAAAACGTTTCGCAGGAACAAGCCGGTTATCTTCCAGAGCAGACCGGAAAGCTTCATAGGCTTTCAGACAGAGTAAGGTGCCGATGCCGACTTTTTCTCCGTGGACCACATTTTGTTTTGGCTTTTTTACAGCAATCTCAAAGTATCTGGACAGATGGTGCTCTGCACCCATCAACGGCCGGGCTGTATCGCAGAAACCGGTTTCCATATCTGGAAGAATCAGGGCATACAGCAATTGTTCGCAACTGGAAGGTTCTCCATTGATCAGAGATTCAAGCTGTCGGATTACCTGCCGCATAAGCTCAGCTTCGGCAGTGTACAGGGCCTTATTAAAAGGTGTGCCTGTAAGAAGGGCGTGTATCTGTGCATCAGCCAGGGCGATATAATTGCCCATAAGATCGCTGAAGCCTGCGGCGGTCAGCCGGTGAGGCGCCGCGGCAAAAATGTCTGTATCTGCAAACAGATAAGTCGGAGCGGAGGCCCGGACATTTCTCTTAACTCCTTTGCGGATGACAGCAGATATGCATGTGGTATATCCTTCGCCGCTGGCTGCCGTCGGCACGGACATAAATGGAAGATGATATTGCCAGCTGAGATAACGGGTAATATCGTGAATAGTCACACTGCCAAGGGCAATCATACAGTCTGCGGTTTCAGGAATTTTATTTTGGGCCAGAGAAACGCTGCGCTCATCAGCGGCCAGCCCATCCGGGTCCAGGCAGATTAAATCATAGTTGTCCAAATCTTCCAGAAGGGCATCCCCGAGAAAATAGGTATTCTGGTCGCATATGATGACAGGCTCCTGCCAGCCTTCCTGTTTCATTACATTTTTTATCTTTGAAATAGCGCCGGGTTCAATCCACATGCCGCGGATAAAGGCGTGGCTTTCGGAATTTCGGCCGCACAGGCTGCTGATTTCTTCAGGATTAACTTTCATGGGTGAATTCTCTCCCTGCTTATTTGTTTAAGGCGTTTTTAATTTGTTCGGCAATCATCTCTCTTTCAGCAGCTTCTGAGGTTTTAGGAACCCAGTTAATCTGCTGCCCGTCATCATTATAGCGGGGAATGATGTGCATATGGAAATGGAAAACTGTCTGTCCGGCAATTTCACCGTTGTTTTGGACGATATTAAGTCCATCGCAGTTCAGCGCTTCTTTCATGGCTTTGGCAATCCGGGAGGCCAGAACAAAAACTTTTTCAGCGGTCTCTTCATCCATTTCAAAAATATTTGCCATATGTTTTTTTGGAAGGATGAGAGCATGGCCTTTGGTTGCCGGAGATAAATCCAGAATAACCCGAAACAGGTCATCTTCATAAATGGTTGAGGAAGGAATTTCCCCGTTGGCTATTTTACAAAAAATACAATCGTTATCCATTGTTTTTAATCCTCCAATCTTAGCGATATAAACTTGGGATACTTTAATAATAGTTCACCTTTCGCAAAATGTCTATTCCGAATTGAAAATAAATTTTGACGGCTTTGCTGTGCAGGGTGTAAAATTCCGGCTGCCCTGCCGGGTTGTGTCGGGAAATGTCACGCAAATTCAGTTGATTCCGCGCATAAATTATGATAAATTGGAAAAAAAATCAGAAAGGAAGACCTTTATGCACGAACCAAAGGTGCTTTCTCTGTCGACAATTTCTCATGAATTGAGAAACCCGCTGACATTGATTCACAGCACACTGCAGCTCATCGGACATCATTACCCGGAGGTCACCAATGACCCTCTGTGGCCTCAGCTTCTTTCAGATATCAATTATATGTCTCAGTTACTTTCTGAGTTGTCTTCTTTAAATTCAAGTCAAACACTCCACTATTCTCAAATAGATATTCGACAATTTCTGACAAATATTGTCTCGGCTTTTCAATCCACAGTTCAGTTGCAAACAAAAGAAATCCGGTTAAATTTTGAAACGGATGAGAAAATTCTTGTGGGAGATTCGGTCAAAATCCGGGAGGTTTTTATTAACCTGATAAAAAATGCCCTGGAAGCCACCGGGGATGGCGACCAGATTTGGATAGAGGTGAAATCCCGCTGGAACCGGCTGGTTGTGACGGTCAGCGATTCGGGCAGCGGCATGGATGCCTGCCGCCTGTCGACGATTTTTGAGCCTTTTATTACCTATAAACCGGATGGGACCGGCCTTGGGCTGACAATCGTAAAAAATATTATTAACGCCCATGGCGGTGCTGTACAGGTATATTCCAAACCGGGGATTGGAACAAAATTTATTGTGATTTTGCCGCTCCGGCCGCCGGAAAAAGCGTCCTCTCTTCCGGATTAAAAATCGCAGGGGAAAGGACGCCAAATATTACATAGCTGAATCTTATTTTGTTTTTTTGCGTTTTTTGCGGCTGCGGACAGCTTCATCACACAGATTAACAATAATGTCAATGGCGCCGGAAGCAGGAGCTGTTTTCATAGCCTGAATATAGGTTTCACGGTTTTCAAACACTTCGTTGACCGCATTGGACAGGGATTCATCATTGACCATCTCCTCAGGAAGAAGATAGCTGAAGCCCTGTTTTTCAAAGGAAGCGGCGTTGAGAATCTGGTCTCCCCGGCTGGCATTGGCAGGCAGCGGAATTAAAATGTTTGGCTTATTTAAAGCCAGGAATTCGCAGATGGCATTGGAGCCGGCCCGGGAGATAACAAGGTCGGCGGCTGCCAGCAAATCGCTCAATTCTTCTTTTACATAGTCGAATTGAATATATCCCGGATGATTCTGAATGGATGTATCCACCTTGCCCTTACCGCAGACATGAATAATCTGATAGGAAGGCAGGAGAACCGGAAGGGCCTTGCGTACAGCTTCATTGATAGCTGCGGCGCCGAGGCTTCCGCCGATGACAAGAATGACCGGCTTTTCCTCGTTGAATCCGCAGAGTTGGAGTCCTTTGAGACGGTTTCCGTCAAAAAGTTCCTGCCGAATCGGTGAACCGGAAAGCACGGCCTTGCCTTCCGGCAGATTATCCGCTGTTTCCGGGAAATTATGGCAGACTTTATAGGCGGAAGGAATCGCCAGTTTATTTGCCAGTCCGGGCGTCATATCCGATTCATGAATGATTGCCGGAATCTTACAGCTTTTGGCCGCCAGAACAACGGGTACGCTTACGAAACCGCCCTTTGAAAAAACCACATCCGGTTTCAGCTTTTTTAAATATTTTCGTGCTTCAAAATATCCTTTGACGACTTTAAAGGGGTCAGTGAAATTTTTTAAATCAAAATATCGACGGAGTTTCCCGGAGGAAATTCCGTAATAAGGGATATTA
>URND01000021.1 GCA_900549105.1 uncultured Eubacteriales bacterium | reverse complement strand
CCAGCCGGTGATTCAGATACTATTTTAATTGGTGTTTCCGCATCCATTACCGGTTCTGCACCGACAAATGGTTTGCGTACTCAGCAGGGAGCCCAGTTGGCAGTGGATGAGATTAATGCGGCCGGCGGCGTTTTAGGAAAACAGCTGGAACTTTATGTGGCCGACGATGGCGGAACCCAGGATACAGGTATCAATGCAACAAACCTGATTGCGAGCCAGAATGTTGTGGCTCAGGTTGGACCGAACTTATCCGGTTTGGCATTGGCTGTTGAGGGAATTGTTTCTGAAGCGGGATATCCGATGCTTGTCGGCGCTACCAGTCCAAAGCTTGTAACAACAATTAACAATGAGTGGCTGTTCCGAATTCGTGCTTCAGACTCCATTCAGGCCCAGTTGGCAGCCGCTTATGCGACAGATAATCTCGGATGCAAGAAGATTGGCTTATTCACCAACAGTAATGATTATGGAACCGGCGCAAGAACTGTCGCTGAAGAATATCTGACGGAAAAAGGAATTGACTTCGTGACAGAACAGCATAATACAGGCGATACGGATATGACAAGCCAGGTATTAAAATTAAAAGATGCGGGCGTGGATTGCGTTATCGTTTGGACAGATGATGCAGAAACCGCTCTGGCTGCCCGCCAGTTTTATGATTTGGGACTGGATGTACCGGTTATTGGTTCAACATCCATTTCCACACCTCAGGTAAATGAACTTTGCCAGCCGGAATGGTTGGATAACTGGTACAGCGTAACTGATTTTACCACATCCAATCCTTCGGAAGAAGTTCAGAAATTTGTTGAAAGCTTCAAAGCAGCTTACGATGAGGAACCGGAATTGTATGCGACAACCTATTATGGTTCTATCTATATCGTAGCAGACGCTATTGAACGGGCCGGAAGCACAGACCCTGCGGCAATCCGTGATGCCCTGGCAGAAACTGAAGGCCTGGTAGGACC
Organism: uncultured Eubacteriales bacterium; assembly: GCA_900549105.1. Lineage (GTDB taxonomy): Bacteria > Bacillota > Clostridia > Lachnospirales > Lachnospiraceae > Frisingicoccus. The sequence goes on along the minus strand of URND01000021.1, from coordinate 31,370 downwards.
TCTGGCTACATATACGGCAGATGATATACGTGAAATGGTTCATGGTGGAACAATTTGTAAAATGGTAGACGGAAAAGCAGAGTTCCAGGAATATATACTTGTTGAAGAATAGTAATTCCTCTTCCTTTTTAAAATAGCTGCGCCTTCAAAAAGCGCAGCTATTTTCATAAAAGCGGGGACTTGCTGGATAGGAGGTCGTTATATGGTTGGGATTTTGATACAGCTTATTGTCAGCGGTATCGCCATGGGGTTTATTTATGCGCTGGTCGGCATTGAATATACATTAATCTGGAATGCTTCCGGCGTGCTGAATTTTAGTCATGATAAATTGATTACTCTTGGAGCATATATTTTCGGCGGAACCTACATTATCGGCTTGGGCATGGGATATGTGCCGGGAATTCTTCTGAGCTTGATTACGGTGGCGCTGATTGGGCTGGTGATTGCTAGGGTCATATTTATTCCGCTTCGGAATATGACAATGATTTATACAATTATGGCTACAGTCATGTTGGGGAAAATTATTATTGAATTTATCCGTCTGTTTTGGGGGCCGGTTCCTTTTTCTGTTCCGGGCTTCCTGATAGGCACAGTGAAGATTGGCAGCGTTGTTATTTCGATAGCCAATATTGCCATCATCATTGTGGCGGCGCTTTGTGTCGGCGCACTGCAGTTGTTTTTATATAAAACAAAACCGGGGAAGGCCATGCGCTGCGTTGCCCAGAACCGGAATGCTTCTCAGTTAATGGGGATTGATGTGAAACATGTAATGATGATTACGGTGGCTATCAGTATGATGATTTGCTGTCTGATTGGTCTGCTTGTTTCTCCGCTGCTGAATATCAGTACAACCATGTCAAATATGATTGGGTTAAAAGGTTTTGCCGCGGGTGTTATCGGCGGATGCGGCTATCTGCCGGGAGCCATTGTCGGCGGACTGGTGATTGGTATTATTGAGAATCTCGCGTCGATGGTGCTTCCGTCGGTTTATAAAGATATTGTAGCTTTTGTTTTACTCGTCGCCTTCCTGTTAATCCGGCCAAAAGGCATTACAGGAAAGACACGATAGAAAGGAGTAAAGCATGCAGAAAATTCAAAATAAGAGAATCATTTGGATTGCAGCGGCATTTATCGTTTTAGCCTGTGTGCCGCTGGCCGTTAAAAATAATTATTATATCACCTTATTGAATCAGTTGACGATTAATATGATCGTTGTCTTTGGTTTGAATTTTGTTACCGGTTTGACAGGTCAGATGAATCTGGGGACGGCGGGTATTTATGCCATAGGAGCATATATCTCAGCTATTTTGTCCAGAAACTTTGGCATTTCCCCGTGGCTGACCATGATGATAGCTATTGGGGCAGGATTTTTGATTGGCCGCGGCCTCGGGTATCCGAGCTTAAAACTGAGGGGGCCTTATCTTTCGCTCACAACGTTGGCTTTTACGGAAATTGTTCGTATTTTTGCGACCAATCTGACGGACCTTACAGGCGGTACTCAGGGTCTTAAAGATATTCCGCGTTTTTCAGTCGGACCGATTGCCCTGGATAACAATGTTAAATATTTTTATTTCATGCTCATTGTTGCCATTATCATGTGTTTGATTTCCGCCCGAATCGTTTATTCCAAATGGGGACGGGAATTCCGGGCGATTCGTGATAATGTGGACGCTATCGAATCTCTTGGGCTGGATGTAAAGAAAATTAAGATACGCGCATTTACGTTGGCGGCCATGTACGGTACTTTTGCCGGAGCATTATATGTTCATTTTAATAATTATATTACCAGTCTTTCGTTTACAACGGATTTGTCCATCAACTATGTTATCATGCTGATGGTCGGCGGAATCGGAGATATTTTCGGAAATATTATCGGCGCCGTGGTTATTACAATGCTGCCGGAAGTGCTGCGGTTTTTGGGAGATTACTATCAGATTACCTATTGTATTCTCGTTCTGCTCAGCGCCCTGTTCCTGCCAAATGGACTTATATCCATCTATGGTAAGGCAGTAAGGCTGTTTAAAAAGAAGACGGCGGTGAAAGGCGGTGAAGGCTGTGAGTAATGAACAGATTATATTGGAAGCAAAACATCTGACAAAACGTTACTTTGGGCTGGTGGCAGTCAATGATTTGAATTTCCAGGTGAAAAAAGGGCGTATACACGCACTGATTGGCCCGAACGGCGCAGGAAAAACAACAACGGTAAATATGATTACCGGCGATGACCCGCAGACAGAGGGGGAAGTTTTGTTCTGCGGTCAGCCGATTTCAAAAATGCCGATTTACTCCAGGGCCCAGTTGGGAATCGGGCGGACGTTTCAGAACATCAAATTATTTTCCACAATGACAGTGATGGAAAATCTGATGATAGGCGCCCAGAGTAAAACCAATCAGAATATTTTGTCATGGCTTGTAAACTTCAAAAAAGCAAATGATGAAGAAAAGGCATTGAAAGAGAAGGCAGAAGAAATACTAAATTTTATTGGGATGTATAAATATAAAGATGAAGCTGTAAATAACCTGGCCTATGGACGTCAGAAAATGACTGAGTTGGGCCGCACATTGATGACCGATCCGAAACTTATCCTTCTGGATGAGCCTGCGGCCGGCCTGAACCCGTCGGAGCGGAAAGAATTTATTGACATTATCCAGAAGGTCTATGAGAAGGATGTGGATATGTTCTTGATTGAACATAATATGGACGTGGTTATGAACCTGAGTCATGATATTACCGTTTTGAACTTTGGATGCAAGATTGCCGAGGGCAGTCCGAAGGAAATCCAGCAGAATGAAGAGGTTATCACCGCATATCTGGGCGAAGGATACCGTCAGAAAATGGCAAAGGAGGCTGGAACGAATGCTTAAAGTGAATCATATCGATGCTTATTATGGTAAAGTCCAGGCCCTCCATGATGTGAGCCTGGAGGTTGGCGGGGATGAGATTATTTCTCTGATTGGAGCCAACGGAGCAGGAAAAAGTACGCTGATGAAAACCATTATGGGGCTAATCCGGCCGAAGCATGGAAATGTTGAATTTCAGGGCGAGGATATGACGAAAATCCGAAATACGAAAATCGTGTCGAAGGGGATTGTCTATGTGCCTGAGGGCCGGGAGGTTTTTCCGGAAATGTCTGTCAGGGATAACCTGGAAATGGGCGCTTACTGCAGGAAATATTCCGCAAAAGAAATGAATGACCATCTGGAAGAGATGTATGCCATCTTTCCAAAGCTGGGCGAGCGTCAGAAACAGTTGGCCGGCTCATTAAGCGGCGGCGAGCAGCAGATGCTGGCCATCTGCCGGGGATTGATGAGCGACCCGAAGCTGATCATGTTTGACGAACCGTCTTTGGGATTGGCGCCTGTTATTGTGGAAGATATGTTCCGTGTTATTGTGAATATCAATAAAACAAAAAAGATTCCGATACTGCTGGTAGAGCAGAATGCTTTCATGGCGCTGAGTATCTCAAACCGTTCTTATGTTATGGAAAATGGACGGATTACACTCAGCGGCCCGAGTAAGGAATTATTGGAAAGCGACGAAGTCAAGAAATCGTATCTTGGCGGATGATAAATGTTGGGGGGATTAAAATGATGGATTTAAGTATCAATGAAACGATTAAATATAATAAGTCGGGGCCGGCCAGGTATTGCTGCCGGACAAATGCCTGGGATGAGATTGAAAAATTGCTGACGCCTTACGGTAAGAAAACTATTGTCAGCGGCGGAACCCGTTCAAGAGCCTCGATTCAGGACAAGCTGTTTCCGGCCCTTGAAGCAGCCGGTATTGAATACATAGTGAATGCTTTTGTGGGCGAGAGCAGTATGAATAATGTGGAAAAACTGGTGGCTATGTGCCGGGAATATAAACCGGATTTCATCATTGGCACCGGCGGCGGAAAATCATTGGATACAGCGAAATATGCAGCGGAAATCTGCGGTATTCCGATAATTACCATTCCTACCATTGCAGCTACCTGCGCGGCAGCCAGCAATCAGATTATCGTTTATTCGGATGAAGGCGAGTATCTGGAAAATGTTTATCCAAAAACAAATCCGCCGTTAGTAATTGTTGACCCGGAAGTAATTCTGAAAGCTCCGAAAAAATATCTGATTTCGGGTATTTACGATTCTCTGGCTAAATGGTACGAGGGCAGCGCTTCTCTGCCGGGTTCGGACAATGCGGATACCTTTGATTATATGGCGCTTGCTGTGGCGAAAATGTTAAAGGAAAATCAGTTTAAGGATGCCCGCGCGGCTCTGGATGCGATGGACAAAGGGGAACTGACAAAAGAATTTATCAATGTTGTCAATCTGAATATTTATACTGCAGCTCTGGTTCAGGCTCTGGGAATTAAAGCGGTCCGCAACGGTATCGCCCATTCGACCCAGAATGGCTTGACAAAGCTTCCGGGGGGCCATCATATTACCCATGGGGAAAAGGTAGCCTATGGTATTGCCGTTCAACTGATGGTATTGAATGCTCCGGAGGAAGAAAAAGAGGAATTGAAGAATCTTTATACATCTATGGGGCTGACAGCTACTTTTAGCGGCCTGAATCTGGAATTTACGGATGAAAATATCCATACGGTGGCCTTAAAAGCTGTATCCGATGTCTTGATGCGGAGCAAACCTTTTGATAATATTACTGAAGAGATGATGTGTCAGGCTATCCGGGAGGTGGAGACGGCCTTTTAGAGCTAAGGCCGCCGGGCCGTTCAGACCGGAAAATATAAGTGGGGTGTAACGATGAAAATATTGAATTTTGGCTCGATAAACATTGATAATGTGTACCATGTGGATGATTTTGTAAAACCGGGGGAGACAAAGAAATCGCTGAGTTTTCAGGTATTCCCGGGAGGAAAGGGATTGAACCAGTCGGTGGCTCTGGCCCGGGCGGGAGCTTCTGTGTATCATGCCGGAAAAATTGGCCCGGACGGACAATGGCTGGTGGATTTGATGAAAACTTCCGGCGTAGATACGGCTTTAGTGGAGGAAGCGGCCTGCGATACGGGCAAGGCAATCATACAGGTGAGTGATGCCGGTCAGAATGCCATTATACTTTATGAAGGTGCGAACCGGGAGATGGACAGAGATTTTATTGAACATGTGCTTGCTCAATTTCAGGCCGGGGATATTCTGGTCCTTCAAAATGAAATCAATCTTGTGCCTGAAATTATCGAATCGGCTCAGCGCCGGGGATTAAGAATTGCCCTGAATCCGTCTCCGGCCAATGAAGTGATTCATCAGTGTGACTTGAGTAAAATTCAATGGTTATTATTAAATGAGATTGAAGGCGAGTGGATGACAGGCAAAAAGGAGCCGGAAGAAATCTGCGGAGAATTGCTGAAGGCCTATCCCGGTATGGAAGTGGTGCTGACCCTCGGAAGTCAGGGGGTTTTGTACCAGTCTGCGAAAAAGAAATGCTTTCAGGAGGCATTTAAAGTAGATGCTGTGGATACCACCGGGGCCGGAGATACATTTACCGGGTATTTTCTTAAATGCGCGGCGGATGGCGAGTCTCCGGAAGCGGCTTTAAGGCTGGCTTCAAAGGCCGCGTCCATCGCTGTGTCCAGGGCGGGGGCCGCCGTGTCCATTCCTTATTGGAGTGAAGTTGTCCGGGGAGAAGAACCGGGCAGGTAATATGTGCGGAGATGGGGACGGTAAGTCATGCCCGGAAAAGGGAGATGACGAATATTTCAGAGAATTATTTGAATTGCGGCAGCCGGGAAATGACACAGTTGTTGTCAGACGTCCGACTGCCACAGTTTTATAGAGTGAAACAAAAATTTGACGGGACACATTTGACAGATAATACAATTGTATCAGTTATAAAAAGCGGACTGGGGGAAGTCCTGCGGGGAAAGAAATCTGCAGAAAATCAAAACATTCGCGGAATGAGGATTGCCGTCACGGCAGGGAGTCGGGGCGTTGCAAATATAGCGCTGATTCTTAAAACAATCGTTTCTTTTTTAAAAGAAAATGGCGCCGCTCCTTTTATTATTCCGGCCATGGGAAGCCATGGGGGAGCCACGGCTGAAGGCCAGAAAAATCTTCTGGAAGGTTATGGCATTACAGAGAAGAATATGGGATGCCCGATTCATTCGTCCATGGATGTGAAAAAAATCGGAAAGACGGCGGATGGGCGGGATGTTTATATTGACCGGTTGGCCGCAGAGGCGGACGGTATCATTGTGGTGGGGAGGATAAAACCCCACACGGCTTTCCGGGGGCCCTATCAGAGCGGCCTTATGAAGATGATGGCCATCGGACTGGGCAAGCAATATGGGGCTTCGGTGTGTCATGCGGAAGGTTTTCAGCGGATGGGTTACAACGTTCAGACCTTTGGAAACGCTATTATTAAACACGCCAATATCCTGTGCGGTGTGGGGATTGTTGAAAATGCCTTTGATGAGACAAGAAAAATTAAGGTGATGTCTAAAGAAGATATTGGACGCATGGAGCCGGAGTTATTAAAAGAAGCCGAACAGCATATGCCCCGGATTTTATGGCCTGCCTGCGATGTCCTTATTGTGGATGAAATCGGCAAAAATTTCAGCGGGGACGGTATGGACCCGAATGTGACCGGTTCCTTTGCAACGCCCTATGCCAGCGGAGGGATTCAGGCGGAACGCATATGCCTGCTGGATTTATCGCCGGAAACCCATGGCAACGGTATGGGAACAGGGATGGCCAGCGTGATAACCAGGCGCATTTTTAATCAGCTTGATGTAAATATGATGTATATTAATGCGATGACCTGTAAAAACCTTAATGGTTCCAGAATTCCCTGTGTGATGACAAATGATAAAGAAGCCATTCAATTTTGCCTGAAAACATGTATTCATGCGGACCGGCAGCACCCGAAAATCATACGGATATGCAACAGTCAGTTTCTTGAGTATATATGGATTTCGGAAGCATTGGCGGCGGAATTGCCGGAGGCGGCAGAAATTATTTCAGGGCCGTTTCCTTTGCCTTTTGACTCGGAAGGCAATCTGACGGATAGGCTGCCAAGGCAGAGAGGCCAGAGGTTCCAATGATAATATCGACTGTATTGGGTAAAATTATTTCTATATTTATAATCATGTTTGTCGGAATAATCTGCTGTAAATCCGGCATTATAGATGATGATTCGAAGGAAAAATTTTCGCGGCTGAGCACTCAGATTGTCAGCCCGATGGTTATTTTCATGTCCTTCCAGATAGATTATGACCGGCAGTTACTGGTTCATATGGGCGTATTGTTTGGGCTGGCTATTGGTTTTTTTCTGATGGCAATCGCAATCAGCCGGATATTTCTCCGGGAAAAAGGCGGATATGATATCGCAGTGGAGCGGTTTGCCGTGACCTATGCCAACTTTGGATACATGGGGCTTCCGCTGGCTGAGGCGCTTCTTGGCAATATGGGCGTTATTTATATGGCGGTTTTTATTGCGGTTTATAATCTGTTTGTATGGAGTCATGGCATTATGCTGCTGGATGGCAGGGGATTTCAGCCGAAGAAACTGATAAATCCGAGTATGATTGCGCTGGTTTTGGGCCTTTTGTGTTTTATATTTCAAATAAAGATTCCGGAAAGTCCGGCCTTTGCCATGAATTCTATCGCGGCAATGAATACGCCGCTGGCAATGATTCTTTCAGGGGCCATTGTTGCCCGGATTCACTTTGGAAAAATATTCCGTGAAGCCCGGCTGTTTTGGGTCGTGCTTTTGAGGCAGATAGTGTCGGCCGGAATGTTTTGCGGGATGCTGCGTTTTGTTCCGATAGAAGCATCCATGAAAGTGATTGCAGCGGTGGCGGCCGCCTGCCCGGTGGCGTCGATGACGATCACTTTATCGATTATTTATCACAGGGACAGTTATTATGCGACGGAAATTTTTACAGTATCGACACTTTTGTGTATTATAACGCTTCCACTATGCCTGTTTATCGCAGGCCCGGGAATATAGAACAGAGAAAACCGCTGCTCTACGCCTGTTAAAGGGCTGTAAAGCAGCGGCGCTTTTATCTGTCTATTTTGCACATGGCGGGCATGTGGTCGGCGCGTCAAAGGACGGATTAAATGCGTAGAAGTTTTTCGAATCCAGTTGTTCCTGCAAAATACGAAGTGTTTCACCAAACCGCTGGAAGTGAACGATTTCGCGGGCTCGGAGGAAGCGGATTGGGTCGGCAACCTCCGGGTCTTTTACAAGCCGCAGGATGTTTTCGTAAGTTGACCGGGCTTTCTGCTCGGCGGCCATATCCTCGAACAAATCGGTAATCGGGTCGCCTTTGGACTGGAATTCACAGGCGTTGAACGGGATACCGCCTGCGGCCTGCGGCCAGATGCCGACCGTGTGGTCAACATAATATTTATCAAAACCATATTTTTTGATATCTTCCATAGATAAATTCCGGGTGAGCTGAGTCACGATGGTGCCGACCATTTCCAGGTGGGCCAGTTCCTCTGTGCCTATATCGGTGAGCATCCCCATGGCCTGACGGTTCGGCATGGCAAAACGCTGCGAAAGGTAGCGCATGGATGCACTGAGTTCACCGTCGGGGCCGCCGTATTGACTGAGGATTACCTGGGCAATCTGGGCGTTTGGCTGTGTGATATTTATCGGATATTGCAGTCGCTTCTCATAGTTCCACATGAGCAGTTACCTCCTTCCCAAGGCCATTGTTGATGAATCCACTCCCAGGAATTGCTGGCAGCATCGTTGGCGGTGTCAATGGTTAAAGGCCCGAAACGGCGGGCATACTCTTTTAAAGCCTCATTTCGGCGTTCGCTGTGCTCATGGAAATAGGCCAGCGCTTTCTGATTTTTTGGATGGGAATCCAAAAACAGGGTAATATCGTTTACGGCGAAGCTGACCTGATTAATATATTCAATTAATTGAGATTGGGAAAACTGACATAAATTTCTCATCGCACACACCTCTTTCCGCAAAATGGTTTATGAAGTTCAGGGAAAATGGTGCCGACTTCCAGCCCATGATTTAAGTCAAATGTTGTCTGAAAAGTCTGCATAGGCACGTAGGCCATCGCGATGGGAAAGGTACTGATATTTTCACAGGCCGGTGCTGCCGGCGTCGGCATAGGCCGGTTTACGGGCTGGCAGCACGGAGCCATATTTTGTCGGTAATTCATAAAGGCTCCTTTCGGAGAATCACTTATTTTACTATCAGTGTATGAAAACCGAGAAGAAATGTGAGAATATTAAATAATAATCTGAAGGGCATTGTGCATATTCTGGATATGAATTTCTTTGCTGCCCTGTGCATATTCGCCGTCCAGCGTCCATGGAACTTCGGTTTCCGGGAAAATATCCAGAGAATTTGCCTGGAAAAATGTAATGACATCCGGGTCATAGGACTGGGTATTGATGGAAACGACAATTTTCGTCAAATCAATCAATGTCTTTGGCATTTTAATGAGCATAACTTCAAAAAGGCCGTCGTTAAAATCCACCAGTTCCTTATTCAGGCGGATCATACCGCCGATGGATGTGGAGTTGCAGACAGCGCCCCAGATATAATTGTCCTCCATAACCGTATCACCGTGAATGATTTTCATATGGCACGGTTCAATAGTGGAAAGGTCTTTTACACCTTCCAGGAGGTAGGCAAGGTGCCCGAGACGGTTTTTGAGTGATTGGGGCGTATTATAGGAAGCTTCCGTAAAGGCGCCGAAGGATGCCACATAGGAAAAATAAAGCTGGTTAAAACTGCCGATGTCGATTGTGCGGGGTGAACCGGTCATAATCTGACGGGCGATATCGACAGAATTGCCGTTCAGGCCGATGCTGCGGGCAAAATCATTGGTGCTTCCCGATGGAATATAACCTACCGGCGGGTGTCCTTCAATGGGAACAAGAGTAGATACCATGCCGTTGAAAGTACCGTCTCCGCCGCAGCAGATAATCAAATCGTAAGGCACGCTCTCGCTTAAGGTCTCTTTGATGGCTTCCGAAATATATTTGGTAACATTTAAAGTCAATTCATAATCAGCTTCACAGAAAATCTGGCAGACTTCCAGAAGACTGTCTTTAATCTTTACAGTGCCGGAACTTGGATTGACAATAAAAAGTAAGCGTTTTTTCATGATGATAACCTCCTTCAGGCTTTTAAAGCATCTGATTGTCCAGATATGTGACATACAGATATTATATATTATTTTGCGGGCGGTGGCTACTATAAGTTTTGGAAGAAAACGTTGACAAATGGGGATTCTGTTATATAATTTTAAAAGCAGGAGTATATTATTTGGAGGCTATTCAGATGAAGAAGGTTGTAAAGTTCGGCGGCAGTTCTCTGGCCAGCGCTGAACAATTTAAAAAGGTAGGAAATATTGTCAAAAGCGACCCGGACAGAAAGTATGTGATTCCTTCCGCGCCGGGAAAGCGTTTTGCAAAAGATATTAAAGTGACCGATATGCTTTACCGTTGTTATGAGACGGCTGTGGCAGGAGAAGCGTTTGAGGAACTTCTCGGGCAGATTAAAGCACGGTATGATGAAATTATACATGGGCTGGCTTTGAATTTATCACTGGAAGATGAATTTAAGACCATTGAAACGGCCTTTAAAAATAAAGAAGGCATTGACTACGCAGCCTCCAGAGGAGAATATTTAAACGGTCTTATTATGGCAAAATATCTGGAATATGAGTTTATTGACCCGGTAAAATATATTTTCTTCCGTAAGGACGGGGTTTTGGACCAGGAAAAAACATATAGCTGCCTGAAAAAGAAACTGGGTAAAGTTGAGCGGGCGGTTATTCCCGGATTTTATGGCTGCGGCGCAGATGGAAGGGTTCAGACATTTTCCCGCGGCGGTTCGGATGTCACCGGCTCTATCGTGGCTAAGGCGGTGCTGGCCGATATTTATGAGAATTGGACCGATGTCTCCGGTGTGCTTGTGGCAGACCCTCGGATTATCGAGAATCCAAAACCGATTCATACAGTAACTTATAAGGAACTGCGGGAGCTTTCTTATATGGGCGCCAGCGTTCTCCATGAAGACGCTATTTTCCCGGTGCGTTCAGAGGGGATTCCGATTAATATCCGGAATACGAATGCGCCCCAGGATGCGGGAACTTTTATTGTTGAAAGCACCTGTGTAAAACCGGATTATACGATTACAGGTATTGCCGGAAAGAAAGGTTTTGTCTCGATTACAATTGAAAAAGATATGATGAACGCTGAGGTTGGTTTTGGCCGCCGGGTTCTTGAAGCGTTTGAAAAGGAAGGCGTTTCCTTTGAACATATGCCGTCCGGCATTGACACCTTGACTGTCTTTGTGCATCAGGATGAGTTCCAGGAGAAGGAACAGGCGGTTCTTGCAAGTCTGCATCGCGCAGTGCATCCGGATTCCATAGAGATGGAGGGCGATTTAGCCCTGATCGCTGTTGTTGGACGGGGTATGAAGGCGACTCGAGGTACGGCGGGAAGAATTTTCTCCGCATTGGCACACGCCAATGTCAATGTTAAGATGATTGACCAGGGTTCCAGCGAGCTGAATATTATTATCGGTGTTCAGGATAAAGACTTTGAAACTGCGATTAAAGCAATTTACGATATTTTTGTAACTATTCGTCTCTAAAACTGTTTTATGGAAAAATATGGAAAGATGTCGCCGGAAGGCGGCATTTTTCTTGACATGGATACACTTTTATGCTACTATGATAAAGCGTTACACAAATAGCAGAGTGATTAACAAAGAATTCAGGAGGAAAGAATTATGAAAAAGAATATGACATTCGTTATGGCCGCAGTGCTGGCAGCTTCTTTTCTGGCAACAGGATGCGGTAATAAAGCGGCAGAAACAAAAGCAGATACAAAGGCAGAGACAACAGCAGAAACCGATGCAGAGAGCAAGGAAGACGGCGAAACTGCCGCAGCAGCCGGCGAGCGGACCACATTTACCGTTGGTTTTGACGCAAGTTTCCCGCCATACGGATATCAGGAAAACGGCGAGTATGTTGGGTTTGACCTGGATTTGGCGCAGGAGGTTTGTGACCGCAACGGTTGGGAACTTGTAAAAACCCCGATTGACTGGGATGCAAAAGATATGGAATTGAATTCCGGCGCTATTGACTGTATCTGGAATGGTTTCACCATGAATGGCCGTGAGGACGCTTATACATGGAGTGAGCCTTATGTTAATAACACGCAGGTATTTGCCGTAAAGAAAGACGGCGGCATTACATCATCCGCAGATTTAGCCGGAAAAACGGTTTTAGTTCAGGCAGATTCTTCTGCACTGGCTGCATTGAAGGATGAAGAAAACGAAGAAATCAAAGCTTTGGCGGATTCCTTTGCTGAACTTCGCGAAGTGCCGGATTATGAAACCGCACTCTTAGAGCTTGAAGCCGGTTCGGCAGATGCGGTCGCCATGGATGAAGGCGTTGCAATAGATAAGCAGAGCAAAAATGATAATATTACTATTCTGGATGAAGAGATTTCCAAAGAACAGTACGGTATCGGATTTAAACTTGGAAATGAAGAACTGCGTGACCAGGTATGGGCCACACTGCTCGAGATGGAAGCCGATGGAACGGTTGATACCATTGCTGATAAATACTCCGTAAATAAAGACAACATTTGTATCAGCAAATAAGACGCAAAACATCAGGGGGAGCGACCAGTATCGCTCCCCTTTGCTGTGAGCACTTAGCGGGGTGTTTTCGAGCTTAGTGCGAACGTACTCCTCGAACCTTAGCGAAGTGAAACTGAGCTTAGTTGAGAGGAGCAACCCCTGTGAGCACTTGGGGGACTTTACGGAGGAGGTCAATAAATGGCGGTAACAGATATTTTAAAACAGTTGTCCGGCGGTATGGGAGTGACTCTGGAGATATTTTTCGTCACTCTGATTACATCGCTGATTTTAGGACTGGGCCTGGCGCTGGTTCGAATGTCCAGATTTAAGATTCTTTCCATTCTTGCAAAAATATATATATCCATCATGCGGGGAACGCCGCTGATGCTTCAGCTTTTAGTCGTATATTTCGGCCCATATTTCATTTTTGGAATTCCGATTACAAGTTCTTATCGTTTAAACGCGGTGCTGCTTGGCTTTTCCCTGAATTATGCGGCCTATTTTGCGGAAATTTACCGCGGCGGTATTGCAGCCGTGCCTGATGGGCAGTATGAGGCGGCAAAGTTGCTTGGGTACAGCAAGAGTCAGACATTTTTTCATATTGTAATGCCCCAGGTTATCAAACGGATTATTCCGGCGGTAGCCAATGAGACGATTACTCTTGTTAAGGACACGTCGCTGGCGTTTACGCTGGCCGTAGCCGAAGTGTTTACGCTGACAAAACAGTTGGTGGCGGCCCAGTCTTCGGTTGTCCCTTTTATTGTTGCCGGTGTGTTTTATTACATTTTTAACCTGGTTGTTGCCATGTTCTTTGATTATCTGGAAAAGAAACTGAGTTATTACCGTTAGGAGGGGTTGGGATGAATTTACTTGAAATGAAGCATATTAAAAAGAGCTTCGATGGTTTGGAAGTTCTGAAGGATATCTCCCTGACAGTAAGTGAAGGGCAGGTATTGAGTATTATAGGCCCTTCCGGCTCGGGGAAGTCCACGCTGCTCCGCTGTGCCACCATGTTGGAGAAGATAGATGACGGGGATATTATCTATTTGGGTGAGACTGCGGCTAAAAGCGAGGGCGGCAAGGCGGCCTATGCGAAGGCGGCGGATTTAAAACGGATTCATGGATATTACGGCTTGGTTTTTCAGAATTTTAATCTGTTTCCTCACTATTCGGTCATAAAGAATATTACCGATGCACCGCTGCGGGTACAGCGCCGGAATAGGGACGAGGTATTTGAGGAAGCGAAGGAACTGCTTCGGAAAATGGGGCTTGAAGATAAGGCCAATGCCTATCCGCATCAGTTGTCCGGCGGGCAGCAGCAGAGAGTGTCGATTGCGCGGGCTCTGGCTATGAACCCGAAGATTTTATTTTTTGATGAGCCGACATCGGCTTTGGACCCGGAGCTGACCGGTGAGATTTTAAAAATCATTAAAAATCTGGCGGCGGAAAAAATGACGATGGTTATCGTTACTCATGAAATGAATTTCGCAAAAAATGTGTCAGATTATGTTATTTTTATGGATAAAGGCGTTATTGTTGAGGAAGGTTCGCCGGAACAGGTTTTCAATTCGGAGAATCAGCGTATGAAGGAATTCCTTGGCAAGCTGAATGCAGAGTAGAATGAAATCAAGCGAAGAGCTGTTTCAGAGGCAAAACGATATATTTGCCGATGTTACAGCTTTTTTTGTTGACATTTGAAAAAAAACGAGATATGATATTGATATCAAAATGATATCAGAAACGAGGAGGAAATATTATGAAGACGGAAAATAGGAATATTGAAGAAAAGCTTCTTCATCCAATGAATGGCGGGGTGATGCTCATTGTTGATTTGATTTTGCTTGTTGCATGCGGATTTCTGTTTGCCTTTGGTATCCGCCAGTCGATATATGGGCATATTGCAGCGGCTGTAATTATGATTATTGTATCATGTGTCGGCTTCATTGCCGTGTGCATTTGCTTTGGCGGATTGAAGACGGTGCGGCCGAATGAAGCCCTGGTTTTGACTTTGTTTGGAGCTTACCATGGGACAATTCGGAAACCCGGATTTTATTTTGTCAACCCGTTCAGCGCATCCAACAGTCCTCTTTATGATAAAGCCCAGAGTGCGGCGATAAAGGCCGCCAAAGCCAAGTCAAATGACCTGGAAATTGTTACAACGCCAACACGAAAACGGGTATCTTTAAAAAGTAATACACTGAAAAATGAAAAACAGAAAGTCAATGACGGCATGGGTAATCCGATTGTTATCGGCACAAATGTCATCTGGAGAGTGGAAGATCCGACAAAGGCTGTTTTTAACGTGGAGGATTATATGGAATTCATTTCCATACAGACAGATTCCACGGTGCGCAATGTGGCTCGTCTTTATCCCTATGATGTGATTGATGAGGAAAATGATGAGAGTGAAAAAACGCTTCGGGGCAGCGTCCAGGAAATTGCGGACCGGATGGAAACGGCATTGCAGGAGCGCGTTGATGTGGCCGGTATTGTGATTGAAGACGTGAAGATTACAAATCTGGCTTATTCAGAAGAAATTGCGGCGGCCATGCTTCAGCGCCAGCAGGCAACGGCGATTATTGCAGCCCGTCAAAAGATTGTGGACGGCGCTGTCGGCATGGTGAAGATGGCGATTGATAAATTGGGCGATGAAGAGATTGTACTTCTGGATGAAGAAAGAAAAGCGGCGATGGTCAGCAATCTTCTCGTTGTCCTCTGTTCCGGAAAAGATACGCAGCCTATTGTCAACAGCGGAAGTATATATTAAACTTTAACTTACAGGGAAGGAGGCGGAGCCATGGATAAAAATCATTTGGATGAAAATTTAAATGAAAAAGAAGAAAAGCTAAGGGCACGTCTGGAAAAGTTAAATTCCCTTGAAAAAGAAATTAAGGAGCGGGAAAAGGCGATAAAAGCCAGGGAGAATGCCAGAAAGCAGGTGTTGCTCCGTCTGCCGCAGGGCCTTTGGGAGGATATTTCCGAATGGGCAGGCGACGATTTTCGCTCAATTAATGGACAGATAGAGTATTTGCTGACGGAAGCGGTGAGGAGCCGCAAAAAGGGGAAGGGATGATTAAGTGAGTCAGGAGCACAGATTGACACAGAAGGAAATTTTATCAAAGGTAGACCATACATTATTAACACAGACAGCCACCTGGGATGAGATTAGGGCGATTTGCGATGATGCAGTGTTTTATGGCACGGCCTCTGTGTGCATACCGCCGAGTTTCGTTAAAAAGGCGAAAGAGTATGTGGGAGATAAAATGAAAATATGTACGGTCATCGGCTTTCCAAACGGCTATTCGACATCGGAGGTTAAGGTTTTTGAAACCCGGCAGGCATTAAAGGACGGTGCGGATGAGATTGACATGGTGATTTCCATCGGCACAGTCAAGGAGGGGAAATATGACCGGGTTCTTAAAGAAATCAGAGATATTAAAGCGGCCTGCGGCAGTCATATTTTAAAGGTGATTGTTGAAACCTGCCTTTTGACAGATGAGGAAAAAATAAATCTCTGTCATGTTGTTACGGATTCAGGGGCGGATTACATTAAGACATCGACGGGGTTCGGCGGCGGCGGGGCAACCTTTGAGGATGTGAAGCTTTTTGCAGAAAATATCGGGCCGGGGGTCAAGATAAAAGCGGCCGGAGGAATTGCATCTATGGAGGATGCGGAAAAATTTATCGAACTGGGCGCTTCGAGGCTTGGCACGAGCAGGATTGTAAAGATTGTTAAAGGAGAAATGTAGCATGTGGGGAGAACTTATTCAAAAGGCAATAGAGCAGTTGGATTATGCCTATGCGCCCTATTCGGAGTTTAAGGTTGGCGCCGCCCTTTTGAGCAGTAAAGGTCAGATTTTTACCGGCTGTAATATAGAGAATTTTGCCTATGGACCGTCCAACTGCGCGGAACGCACAGCGATTTTTAAGGCGGTCAGCGAAGGTGTTCGGGATTTTAAGGCGATTGCCATTGTCGGAGGAAAGCATGGAGTTATTCGGGATTATTGCGCGCCCTGCGGCGTTTGCCGCCAGGTGATGGCAGAATTTTGTCAGCCCGAAGAATTTCAGATTATTTTGGCAAAAAGCCCGGAGGATTATCAGGTATACACTCTGGCGGAGCTATTGCCAAAAGCCTTTTCGCCGAAAACAATGGCGGATTTTCAAATATTTGGGGAAGCGGAGTCTGAGGAGGTGGAGCGGAAATGAAAAAGTTTCGACGAATATTTTTGATTGTTATTGATTCGCTTGGCATAGGTGAAATGCCGGATGCGGCGGATTATGGCGATGTGGGGGCGGATACCCTGGGACATATATCTGAACGGGCGGACAGCTTTCACATTCCAAACCTTCAGAAGCTTGGAATGGCAAACCTGAAACAATTGAAACAGGTTAAACCGGCAGATGAACCTATGGGGTATTATGCCGCTCTCCGCGAGGCCAGCGCCAGCAAGGACACGATGACCGGCCATTGGGAAATGATGGGGCTGAAGGTGACGACGCCTTTTAAAACCTTTACGGATACCGGGTTCCCGGAGGACTTAATTGCAGAGCTGGAACGACGGACAGGGCACAAGGTTATCGGCAACAAGAGTGCCAGCGGGACGGTCATCCTGGATGAACTGGGCGAAGAAGAGATTGGGACAGGCCATATGATTGTTTATACTTCGGCCGATTCGGTGCTTCAGATTTGCGGCAATGAAGAGACCTTTGACTTAAAAGAACTGTATCGCTGCTGTGAGATAGCGAGAGAATTGACAATGCGGGAAGAATGGAAGGTCGGACGGGTCATTGCAAGACCTTATGTCGGGAAAAAGCGGGGCGAATTTAAGCGCACAAGCAATCGCCATGATTACGCTTTGAAGCCTTTTGGCCCGACGGCCCTGAATGCGCTTAAGGATGCCGGTAAGGATGTTATTGCCGTCGGCAAAATCAACGATATTTTTGTGGGCGAGGGGATTACCCGGGCTGAACGTTCTAAATCTTCAGTGCATGGCATGGAGCAGACAATTGAGCTGGCCGGAGAGGATTTTGAAGGACTGTGCTTTGTCAACCTGGTGGACTTCGATGCGCTTTGGGGGCATCGCAGGGACCCGGTGGGCTACAGAGAAGAGTTGGAGCGCTTTGATGTAAAACTCGGAGAGCTTTTAGAAAAACTCGGAGAAGAAGATTTGCTTATGATTACGGCCGATCACGGCAATGACCCAACCTACAGCGGCACGGATCATACGCGGGAGAAAGTGCCTCTGCTCATATATTCGCCGTCCTTCATAGAGGGCGGAGCTCTTGGAGAACTGGATACCTTTGCAGT
This sequence comes from uncultured Eubacteriales bacterium, assembly GCA_900549105.1. Taxonomy (GTDB): domain Bacteria; phylum Bacillota; class Clostridia; order Lachnospirales; family Lachnospiraceae; genus Frisingicoccus. The sequence continues at coordinate 13,485 of URND01000021.1, read as the reverse complement.
GATTGGAGCGACGATTGCGGATAATTTTGGCGCAGAGATGCCGGAAAATACCATTGGTTATTCCATCGCAGACCGGTTTGGGGGTGTATAGCGAGGGATGCACGATCAGATAAGATAAAAGGAGAGAAAAAGGCTTATGCACCTGGAAATTTACTTATATATTGCCTTCTTTTTTATCTATTCCTTTTTAGGGTGGGTGACAGAAGAGATTTTTGCAGCCTTTAAGTATGGGCGTTTTATTAACCGGGGCTTTTTGAATGGCCCTATGTGCCCGGTTTACGGAGTCAGCATGTTTATCATATATAATGTACTGACTGATTACAGTCTGCAGCCCGTGTGGCAGTTTGTCGGGGCCGTAGGCATTGTGACTGTGATTGAATATGTGACCGGGGCGCTTTTAAGAAAGATTACCGGGAGACGCTTCTGGGATTATCGGGAACTGCCCTATAACCTAAACGGATACATTTGTCTCAGATATTCGATTTTCTGGGGAGTCCTCGCTGTGGCGGCCCTGTGGCTTGTTCAGCCGGGAATTCACATTTTTCTGCTTCTGGCACCGAGGCGGGTGATTGAGCCGATAACATGGATAGTCGGCGTTGTGTTTATTATCGATGTCGCCGTTACTTTTGCCGCTTCCCTCCACTTGAATTTTAAAGGCGGCGTGGCTGAGAATGTTGCCAGCCAGGCCAATGAAGTGCGTAAAACTATGGGAAGGCAGATTTTTATGGTTGTTCAGCGGCGTATGTATACGTCCTTCCCTGAACTGAAAAGTCAGGAGCCTTCTGAAGAAAAGGGATTCGGGCAGGTCAGCGGGCGAACTTTTGCCAAAGGCCTGTGTCTGGAAAAACTTGTCTGGATGTTTTTTGTCAGCGGCGTGGCGGGGGATATCGTTGAAACCATCTATATGTGGGCGACAACAGGCCAGGTTATGAGCCGGAGCAGTTTCCTGTATATCCCTTTCAGCATTGTCTGGGGAGCCGGAGGCGCTTTGGGGGTGGGCCTGCTCTACTCGGTGCGGAGAAGCCGAATCCTTATTTTTCTCGGCGGCTTTTTCTTTGGAGGCGTATTCGAGTATTCCTGTTCGGTTTTGGCTGAATTCCTCTTTGGAACCACCTTTTGGGACTACAGTAAAATTCCCTTTAACCTGAATGGGCGGATTAACCTGCTGTTTTGCGGGTTCTGGGGGATTGCGGCAGTCATACTTATCCGGCTTATTTATCCGGTGGTCAGCCGCTGGATTGAAAAAATCCCTTTAATTTCAGGGACAATTCTGACATGGATATTAATGGCTGTCATGATACTCACAGCGCTTGTGTCGTCCATGGCGATTACCCGGTACGTACAGCGGCAGGAGTCTATACCGCCGAAGAGTGTTGTCGGGGAGTTTTTGGATGAACAGTATCCGGATGCCATGGTGGAAAATGTCTATCCATATATGAAAATCGTAAAATAGCAGAAAATGAGAGCTTAGCCAGTGAATTTGGACTAAGCTCTTTTGTCGATAAAAAAAGCTTTTTCCCTATCAGAGTTCGACAGGTTTTTCATAAAGAACATTCTATAATGATTGCATAACCGGGGAAGATTGAATTATAATATAAAGGAGAAAATACGATGGATATGCAAAAGAATGTCAGAGTGAATTTTAAACATAAGGACAGTTTGTTTCGATTTATATTTAAGGATAAAGAAGCGCTGCTTACCTTGTATAATGCGGTTAATGAGAGCGATTATACGGATTCGGATGCTTTGGAAATCTACACGATGGAAGATTTTGTTTACATGAATATGAAAAATGATTTATCCTTTTTGATTGACTGGAACATGAATGTCTTTGAACATCAGAGTACATATAATCCAAACATGCCTTTAAGGGGCTTTCTTTATATGGCTGCCGCATTGAAAAAGTTTATTGCGCTGAATCGGCTGGATATTTATGGGAGCAAACGGCTACGGTTTCCTGTGCCGAGGTATTATGTATTTTATAATGGATTTACAGAAATGCCGGACGAGGAAATCCTGTATTTAACGGACAGTATGGATGGTGAGGATGCTTCTGAAAAATCCTGTGTTCAGTTTACGGCTCATATGATAAACATCAACAGAGGGAGAAATTCCAGACTCATGGAAAAGTGTCCTATGCTTTACGAGTACTCAGTGTTTGTGGCGGAGATACGGAAACGGACGTCTCAAAATATGCCGTTGAGGGAGGCTGTTGAGGAGGCAGTAGAGTATTGTATTCAGAATGAGATACTGGCAGATGTTTTGCGGGGAAATAAGGCGGAGGTGACGGATATGTGTTTGGAAGAATATGACGAGGCATTTCATATCGCTTCAGAGAAAGAAATCAGTTTTGAGGAAGGACGGCGTGAAGGACTTAAAAGTGCAGAAAAAGCACAACTTCGCGCAGAAATTTTTAAACAAAAACTCCGTGGAAAATCGGAGGAAGAAATTGCAGGAAGCCAGGGTATAACGCTGGTTGAGGTGCGAAAGATTTTAGAAGAAGTATAAATTGTTGACAGCTATATGGCCCCTTTGGATTTTTTGGTAAATCCAAAGGGGAATTTTTTTAAAGAAAATGGCTATAGATAGACCATGGCGCCGACAATGCCGCTGATGATAATGATAATAATCGGATGGATTTTCCATTTGCGGACGATAAGCAGTACGGCAGAAAAAATAAACAAGGCCATCCAGTTTAAGTCTTTAAATAATGAGTGAAAGTCCAGCGCGGTTGTTTCAAAAAGAGCAAGCAGGATGACGGTAGCCGCAGCCGAGATAATTAAACCAAGGGATGCGGATTTTAAGCCGTTTAGTATTTCAAATATGTAGGTAGAGCTTTTGTGCTTTTGAAAAAAGCGGTATAAAAACAGGGAAATAAGTACGCCGCAGAGGATACAGCCCAGGGTGGCGGCCACAGCTCCCTGAATTCCACCAATCTGGAGGCCGACAAAGGTGGAAGTATTCACGGCCAGTGGACCGGGGGTCATCTGGGAGATGGTGATGATATCTGTAAAAGTTTTCTGGCTAATCCATCCGGCCTGATTTACAACCTGTTCCTGAATTAATGGGATGATGGCATAACCGCCGCCAATGCTCAGTAATCCGATTTTAAGAAATGTAAGAAACAGTTCCCATACAGTGGTCATTTATTTTCTCTCCTTTTCCAGAATACTCGCAGAACACATAAAAAACAGCATAGAAATAGTATGAGCGCCACGTTTATATTAAAAATAAAATTCGCAAGGAAAGCGGCCGGTATCATAAATGATAAAAAGGGAGAGCGCTCCTTTTGGATTAAAGCATACATGTCAATAATTAAATCTACGATCAGAGCAGCGACACCAGCCTGCATTCCTTTTAAAACAGCGGCGACGAGGGCATTTGTAATAAATAGTGTGTAAAATGTGGATATCAGTCCAAGGATAAGGAGGGGAGGGACAATGGCGGCGATACAGCTTATCGCAGCGCCGGGGAAACCGGCAACCTGATACCCGGCCAGAGCCGATAAATTGATGGCAATCGCACCGGGGGTCGATTGGGCTACGGCAGCCATATTCATTAAATCCTCTTCGCCGAAGAAATGTTTGCGGTTTACAAAATAACGCCGCACCATAGGAACTACGACATATCCTCCGCCAAAGGTAAAAGTGCTGATAAATAGATTAACGGCCATAAGCCAGAGGTATGTCCGGCCAGAGATTGATGTTGTTGTCATTTCTGTGCGGGAAGCTTTTGCATGGTCGTATTTACAGGGCTTCAATAGAATCTCTCCTTTCAGTCTTATCTATTGTATCTCTTGTTTTGCAATCTGTAAAATGATATAATTTAATGAAAAACATGAATTAAATTCATATATAGGAGGAGAAGGAGCGCATACATGAATATCAGACATTTGGAAATTTTAGAGGCGATTGAGGAGACCGGAACATTTACGGGGGCTGCCAGAAAACTGCATTTGACCCAATCCGCAGTATCCCATGCGGTGGCGGAACTTGAGCAGGAAGCCGGAACGGCGCTGTTTGACCGGCTGCCGAAGGGGGCCTGCCTGACTCAGTGCGGAATGGTTCTTTTGGAAGAAGGACGGGGAATTCTGAATGCCTGTCGGGATTTGGAGCGGAAACTCAGCCATCTGGAGGAAAATACGCCAATCAATGTTGTGTCAAGTATTACAATAGCTTCGTTTTTGCTGCCGCCGATTTTAAGCCGGATGAAGAGTCTGTTTCCGGAAATTCAAATTAATGTGCGGGTGGTAAGCGCCAATACATCCATGGAAATTTTGAAGAGAGGAGAAGCAGATATTGCTTTCTGGGAGGGAACAGAACCGCAGGGAGCCTTTCGTACAATCCCATTGGGCGTTTATAAGTTATATGCTGCATGTGTAACAGGTTATCCGCTGCCGGAACAACCGATATCGCTGGACTGGCTGGGTCAGCCGCTGTTACTGCGCGAACCGGGCAGTGCGATTCGGGATACGTTTGACAGTGTACTTTCTTTGGCCGGCCAAAGGGCCTATCCGGTATGGGAAAGTGTGAATTCTTCGGCGCTTGTCAAAGCGGCGGAAGCCGGGTTGGGAATTACGGTTCTGCCGGAGAATCTGCTGGCTGATTCATTACGCAAAAAAAGCCTGCAATTAGTTGAAGTGGAAGGGATGACAATGGAAAATCGGATGCTGGCTGTACTTCATAAAGATAAATATCTAACCCGGCCGATGCAGATTATGCTGGAAAATTTAATGACAGTAACAAATCAGAAAAAAACTTTATAGCTAATCTTATATTCTGAGTTTAAAATAAGACCGGGAACTTAATGCAAATTCCCGGTCTGAAAATACAAGCTTTGTATATTTTTTGCTGCGGTTTTATTTAACAAGATGGCAATACAACGAGTTTTTCGGCAAATACTTTTTTGCAGCGCATATCTGCATATATGAGGCATACAACAGAGAGGAGACTCAGTGCAATACAGATAATCCAGGCAATCTGATAGGAGCCGGTAAAGTCATAAACGGATGCAATAGCAGGACTTGCAATTACCTGGGCTGCCATGCAGAAACAGTTGATAAATCCAAAAATGGCGCCATAGTCTTTAGAACCAAAAGTTGCTGCGGTGACAACAGATGGGGACACAGTGCCGCTGCTGACACCAATGGAAAAGCAAATAGCCATAATATACATTAATGCAGGGCTGTTAGTCACAAATGCCAGGAGAGCAAAAGCAATCGCATACACAATCATAACATAGGCTGTTCCAATTCTGGAACTGAATTTATCATAAATCCAGCCAAGTGATATTTTGGCAGGTGTCAGAACCAGAAGAAAGAAAGATACGATGGATGCTGAAAAAGTAGAATTATAAGCATCTGTCAGTGATGCGGACAACTGTGCAAGACTTCCGTAGGCAACCATGCACATGGAGAAAATTCCTAACAGATAAATATAGAAAAACGGTTGTTTTTTCAGATCTGCAAGAGATATATCGGGTACAGTTACCGTTTCTTCTTTCTTTTCTTGAATAGTTGAATGGGCGCCATAAGGCATCATGCCCATATCCGATGGTTTCGGACGCATGACAAAAAAGGCAATAGGAACTTCGATAATAATCATAGCAATCCCAAAGATAAGAAAGGCCCGGCTATATCCCTGAGAAGCAATAATATTATTTAAAATAGGAGTGATAATTGTACCGCCGATGCCGGAACCGGCCAGGGCGATACTCATGGCCAATCCGCGTCCTTTTTCAAACCAGTTGGCAATTATAATTGAGACCGGCATGACGACGGCGCCGCAGGAAAAGGCGCCAACGAATGCTGCGCTGATATACATATGCCATATTTCTGTAGCCAGAGAGTAGCTGGCATAGGATAATCCCATTCCGGCCACACAGAGAGTAAAGAGGGCACGGGTGTTTTTCTGTCCGAGCATTTTTCCCATTTTAGGTGATACTATCATGGTAACGATAGCTACCACGCTGGTGCAAAGGCTAAACTGGGTTCTCGCTACGCCCATACCTTCGGTGACAGGCACAAGAAAAAGACTAAAACAGGTTTGGAGCATGGAATGCAGCAGGGCCATGATGATAAAGCCTCCAAGAACAACGACAAATCCATAGTGAAGTTGAAATTTTTTACCCTTTTCCATAAATTAAACCTCCTTTTGAGAATGATTTTTGTAGATGGTTCCATTTTTCATAACAAATGAAATGTTATCACGGGACATGACAGACATATTTTTCAGAGGATTTCCATTAACAGCAATGATATCAGCAAATTTTCCTGGCTGAATAGTTCCAATTCTGTCATCCCACATGAGAAGCTCGGCGGCATAACGTGTCGCTGCTAATAAAGTATCTTCCGGGCTTATGCCGGCTTTTGTCATATATGTAAACTCCGGATGTTGACATCCGTGAAGTCCAAGGGGTGTTCCGGTATCCGTTCCGAATACGCAGCGGACTCCCTTATCGTAAGCCTTTTTAATATTCGTTGCGTGTTGAGGAACAAGAAAGGCGGCTTTATCAACAGCAGATTGAGCAACACCCTGACTGGCGCCATTGGCCAGAACATGAAGAACAATAAGGGTAGGCACGGCAACTACATGGTTTTTCAGCATATATTCAATGCCTTCATCGCTTACCATTGTACAGTGTTCGATAGAAGAAACGCCAGCTTTGGCAGCGGCCAAAATACCAGAAGTTCCGTGTGCATGGCAAGATACGAGGCGATTGTGCATTTTTCCCACGTCTACAGCAGCTTTAATTTCTTCATCGCTCATGTTTTGTTCGCCCACACCGCCGCTATTGCTTAGCACACCGCCGGTAACCATAATTTTAAGCTGGTCAGCTCCATATTTGAGCATGGTCCGGCATGCTGTACGCACTTCATCGGGACTGTCTGCTGTGTTGACAGGTTTAAAGGTCTGCTGGCCGAAAGCCTCCTGAGGATAGCTGGTAGCCAGGTGGCCTCCGGTTTGTGTAATATACATTCCGCTGGTAAAAACTCTTGGTCCCCAAGCTATTCCGGTATTGATTGCATCACGTACAGCCTGACTGCCGAGAAGCGAAGGAAATCCGGCATCACGCACAGTAGTAAATCCGCCCATTAAATCATCCTGAGCATTTTTTAGCGCCTTTAGAACAACAAGCTCAGAAGGTTCAGAAAGTTCTGTGATGGCTGCTTTGCCGCTGAAGCCCAAGTGGACATGGGTGTCAATTAATCCGGGCATGACAAATTTGTCTGAACAATCAACAAGGATGTCATCCTCTTGCGGCTGATATTCCTGACATTTTATAATGTCAGTGATAAGATTATCTTCGATGATAATTGCGTGATTTGAAATGACGTGCCCTGTCATTCCATCAAAAAGGGACCCACATAATATAATTTTTCTCATTTTCTCACACCGTTTTATACCTTTCTAAGTAATTATGTATTTTTAGTATAGCAGTAGGCAAGCAACAGAATTGCGACATAAACGCAACAAAAGTGCAACAATTCTTTTGATTTTCAAAAATAAGTTGATTTTTTAGTAAAATAAGTCAATAATTAAAGAAATATTCTTTATGTTCTTTGGGGGTTGATAATGAAAAAAAGAAAAATAAGCATGGATTTGTTAATTTTTGCATTGTGTATCATAAGCCTAATCTGTATTGCTGCACGGATTATATATACTATTTATCAGTTTAATCAACAAAGAAATGAGTCCTATGTCGAAGGAGCAGATTGTACGGTAGATGGAGAGCGGCTGGAAGAAAACGGGCAATACCTTTTGTATGGTATGTGGGAATATTATCCTGAACAGCATATCTGCTCAGAACATGTATCCGATGCGGCAGAACCGGAAAAACTTGTTTATGTGCCGGTACAGTGGAATATGTTTGACAGGCAATTTTGGAATAAAAATGGAAAGGCAAGTTACCGGCTGAATGTGACTATACCGGATAATGGAAACTGTATATTTTACCTTCATGGACAGCCGGCGTTTTATGATATTTATGTTGATCGGGTCCTTTGCCCGCATATTAATTCCGATAGTTTGTTTTTTAATCGGGGAGTCCAAATTGAACCTGGAAATCATGAGATTATAGTGGAGTTGACGACGGATTGGCTGATAGGCTTTTATGCTTTTCCATGGCTGTATTCAGAAGCTGAATTCAATAGGCAGACCCGATTAGCCCAGAATATTTCCGGTATTTCTTTAGGCGGGTTTATTCTTGCAGTTTTGTATGGTATGATTTTTCTTCGAAAGAGTCAGGAAAGTCAATTTTTTAAACGGCAAATTATAAATACGGTTTTAGTGTTTGCATTTTGCCAGTTGGCTTTTATAGAGTTTTCTATGAACACGGTTTTATTGGCAAGGCTGCTGCCAATGGGTAAAATTCATATTATTACACTTATTGTTTCGAATGTTTTAGGGCTGCATACGACATATATGTTTCGGTCTCAGACAACGATACCGGTGATTGACCGAAGCATTAAGTGGCTGACGTATTTATTCTTTTTGATTCTCGATGTGCAAATGTTTATTAATGCTTATGTCAATCTTCAGTTTTTGATGGATTTAGTCATAACATTTCTTGTCAGTGTGCTTATTGTGGGAAGCTATATAGAGATTCAACATGGCACGCGGGGGATATTAGAATTATCTGTTTCCGTTATTCTTTCCGGAATAGGAATTATTATTGTTAATTCGGTAAATACGCAGCACTTTTTTTCAGAAATATATTATATTCTTCCGGCTATATTTATGGTGGTTCTTTTATGTTACGGATGTTTGATCGCGACCGAATTTGCGCATATAGAGAAAGAAGCCCAAAAGAAACAACAGTTGGAGCAACAATTGAATGATGCCCGGGCGGCTTATTTGACCAGTCAGATTCAACCGCATTTTCAATATAATACATTGGCCATGATACAGGAACTCTGTTATTCAAATCCTAAAAAAGCCGCGTCTGCTATTGTGAAGTTTTCTTCTATTTTGCGAAGAAGAGTGGATTTTAATCATTACAGCCGTTTGGAACCATTTGCTGATGAATTGGCCTGCATTGAAGATTATATTGAGCTGCAGAAAATGCGATTTGAAAATTCGTTTCAGTTTGAAAAGGATATTGAATGTACAGATTTTAAGGTTCCGCCTTTGTCTTTGCAGACGCTGGTGGAGAATTCCATACATCATGGTTTGCGAAAAAGAAAGGGAAATGGCCTGTTGAAGTTTACGACATTGAAAAAATCCGGAAATATTTTTGTTATAATTCAGGATAATGGCGTAGGTTTTGATGTGCAGGAACTTCAGAATATGAAAGGCAATGGCATACGAAACAGTCGGACACGGATAGAGCTGTTGACAGGCGGAAGTTTGGAAATTGTCAGTGAACCCGATTGCGGTACAAAAGTTACAGTTAAGATACCGGAGAAGAGGGAGGAATTGTCATGAGAATTATATCTGTGGACGATGAACGCTGGTCATCTAATTTGATACAATTGATGATTGAAAAGTTAAAGGCAGAAAATCCAGAATATAAAAATGTAGAATTTGTCGCCTCTTTTACGGGGGCTTTAGAAGCTCTGGAATATTTGCAAAGTCACAAGATAGATTTGATTTTTTTGGATGTTGAGATGCCGGAAATGACAGGGCTGGAATTTGCTGCAAAGGTTGAAGAATATTATTTAACAGCCAAAATCGTTTTTATTACGGCGTATAGCCAATATGCATTGGATGCGTGGCGGACAGAGGCAATTGATTATATTTTAAAACCGTTTGACGAGGATGATATCAAAAGAAGCTTGCAGAGGGCCATGGCTCAGGGAGGTGTGGAAAATAAGAGGGAAAGGTTAAAAATTCGATGTTTTCCACGTTTTGAACTGATAATAGACGATAAACCGATGGCATTTAAATCAAAAAAAGCCAAGGAATTATTAGCGTATCTTGTACATAATCAGGGGTGTTGGATAAATATTGGTACGCTGGTTTATGATTTGTTTGGCGATTGGAATGAAAAATCGTCTAAATCACATTTTCGGGTTGTTCTTGCAAGATTAAAAAAAGAGCTTTCAGATTATGGTATAGAAAATATAATTGAAACTAAATATGGCGCGGTACGCGTGAATATTTCCGAGGATATTTGCGACTATTATTTATTCTTACGTGGAAATCACCATTTGTTTCATGGTGAATATATGATAGATTACAGTTGGGCAGAGGAAGAAAATGTCAGACTTGGCCGAATATGTAGTTCTGAGTGAGAGAAGAAGTGGGGGATATACGATGGATTCATATAAAAATCAGGGGTTTCATTATTCATGGAAAATTGTTTTGGGAAGTTTTATTATGATGGCGCTTTTACATTCTATGCTGCAAACGTGTTTTAGTTTGTTTATGACATCGGTAACAAAAGAAATGTCGATTAGCCAGACTGCATTTAGTGGATGCAGCAGTATCGTTGCAATTGCAACGATGCTGATGGCTCCCCAAATGGGAAAAATGATGGCATCCGGACATCGGATGAAGAGACTTATTGTTTTGTGTATTGTCGGCATGGGCTTGTCTTATGCCAGTTATTCATTGGCTGGTTCTATTGTGCATATGTATATCAGCGCTGCTTTTGTTGGAATTTTTTCATGTGGAGCTACAATATTGCCAATTACTCTTATAATTACGAATTGGTTTTATAAAAGAAGAGATTTGGCGTTAGGAATTGCCTTTGCGGGTTCGGGGATTGGAGGTTCAGTGATCAGTCCATTGTTGACAGAGTTTATCAGCCTTCATGGATGGAGAAACAGTTTTGTTCTATTTGGAATATTAATGATTGTAATAGAAGTTCCGGTTGTCATGTTTATTATTTATCAAAATCCGGAGGACAGAGAAACAGTGCCTTATGGATTGGCAGATAATGAGAAAAATAGTTGCTTACAGAAAGGATTATCACTAAATGAATTAAAAAAACATCCGTTTTTCTATATTTATTTAATTGGGATTTTTTCAATATGCATTGCGGGCTATGGGAGTCTTGGCTATCTCTCTGCTTCGTTAACAGACAGTTATAGTGTAGAGCTGGCCAATGCCATTATTCCTTTTTTCCTTTTTATATTAACGCCGGCAAAGATATTTCTTGGCTGGGTTTATGATTGTGTCAGTGTGCGTATGGGGACAATTTATGTGACAGTAACATATACGATTGCCTTTTTATTACTGCAGATTCCGAATAATGAGGCGCTAATGTGGATTATGGCAGTCTTTTTTGCATTTGGCATCAGCGCAGGAACGGTTATTCCATCGGTTATTACGGCCGATTTGTTTGGTACGCAGGATTATGGTGCATTATTTGGAGTTGTGTATGCTGTATGCATGTGTGCAATGGCAGTGGGAAATCCTTTGCTTGCGGTTATTTATGATTTAACAGCATCCTATAATTTAGCATGGTCAGCCTGTATGACCCTCTGTGTTTTGTCGGGAGTATGTATTGTTTATACAGATATTGCCTATAAGCAATATCTGAACGGCAGAGGGAGCAGTCTGACAAGTTAACTCAACTCTTTAATCCGCTGTATGGTCATCTGCACGGCTTTATCGATGAACATTTGCAGCGGCCCCGTGGAGAGCATGGCAATCCGGGTGTTGCAGCTGTCGAAAGGGATTAAAATCCGCAGAGCGTCACTCTGGCCGACGGCATTGGCCATTTTTGGCGATAATTCACCGAGGATGGAATCGGGAACAACAATCGCAACAACACCGACAATGATATCCGCCTTGACGGCATTTTTTATGATGGCGTTTTCCCCGGTGGCGCCATCGGTGGCCCCGCCGCGCAGCATATTGGAGGTGGCGGCGGAATTGGTTCCTAAAGCCCGAATAATAACCGGCAGGTCTTTTGGGAGCTGCTTTGTAAGACTTTCAATATATTGGCGGCCGATGCCGCCGCCCTGGCCGTCGATGACGGCGATTAAGATATCTTTTTTTATCATAATGCACATTCTCCTGAAACATTTCAGATGGTTTCACAGCAAGAGCCGCCGGGTTTACCAGCGGCCAAATTCGGATAACTCAAGTCCTTTATTTTTATCCAGGACGGTGTTGACTGCCCATTCATGAATAAAGAGCAGCAGTGGATTGCCTTTCAAATCTTTAATTCGTTTCATATCGGAAGTTCCGTTAATACGTGCAACATCTGTATCAGGACTTGTAACCCACCGAATATATTCATGAGGCATGGCATCCATGCGGATTTCAACGCCATATTCGTTTTCAAGGCGGAACTTTAACACATCAAACTGGAGGACGCCGACAACGCCGACAATGATTTCTTCCATACCGGTATTATATTCCTGAAAAATCTGAATAGCGCCTTCCTGGGCAATCTGGGTGACGCCTTTGATGAACTGTTTGCGTTTCATCGTATCAACCTGGCGCACTTTGGCAAAGTGTTCCGGCGCGAAGGTAGGGATGCCTTCATAAGCAAAATCCTTTCCCGGAATAGAAATGGTATCTCCGATGGAGAATATCCCCGGGTCAAAAACACCGATAATATCGCCGGCGTAGGCTTCATCCAGAATCTTCCGCTCCTGAGCCATTAACTGCTGCGGCTGAGAAAGTTTCAGCTTCTTTTTGCCCTGTACATGGTAAACATCCATGCCGGCCTCAAATTTGCCGGAGCAGATACGCATGAAAGCGATTCGGTCTCTATGGGCTTTGTTCATATTCGCCTGAATCTTAAAGACAAAGGCAGAAAAATTTTTATCAAAGGGACTGATTTCTCCGATATCGGATTTTCTCGGCAGGGGATGACTGGTCATTTCCAGGAAATAATTTAAAAAGATTTCGATGCCGAAATTTGTGAGAGCCGAGCCAAAAAATACAGGGGTTTGTTTCCCGTGGCTGACCTTTTCAATATCAAATTCAGCGCTGGCCCCATCCAGAAGTTCGATATCATCCTGCAGTGTCTGGAACAGTTCATCGCCGACCATGCTGAGAAGTTCCGGGGAATCTACGGCAAGGTTTTCAGAATCGACCTCTTTTTGCCCGTTGGCAAAGGCGGTGAAGGTTGTCACATGTTTTGCGCGACGGTCATAGACACCGCGGAATTCTTTGCCTGAACCAATCGGCCAGTTCATCGGACAGGTAGTAATGCCGAGGACTGACTCGATTTCATCCATCAGTTCAAATGGGTCGTTGGCATCCCGGTCCATTTTATTTATAAAAGTAAAAATAGGAATATCTCTCAGCAGACATACTTTGAATAATTTTTTTGTCTGGGCCTCAACACCTTTAGAGGCGTCGATAACCATGACGGCAGAGTCCGCAGCCATCAGTGTCCGATAGGTATCTTCCGAGAAGTCCTGATGTCCCGGAGTATCCAGAATGTTAATGCAATATCCGTCATATTCAAACTGCAATACAGAAGAGGTGACGGAAATACCTCTCTGTTTTTCGATTTCCATCCAGTCAGAAACCGCATGCTTTGCCGTCTTTTTCCCTTTGACCGAACCGGCCAGATTAA
>URND01000020.1 GCA_900549105.1 uncultured Eubacteriales bacterium | reverse complement strand
ATCCAAGTGGCAAAACCCAGATACCTTGCCACTTTGCCACTTCGCCACTTCAACCCCGAAAGGGCATAATGCAGAGCCTTTATACCTTGCCTTTTCGCCATGATTGCGTCAATAACTCAAAAAAGCACTTGACAAAACGCTTCATGACAGGCATTGCCCTGATTATCTTTGTAATAGAGCTTCAAATACCCAATCCATTCCCGATACCGGGTATCAAGCTGGGATTGGCTAATATCATTACCGTATATGCGATTTACCGTTACCGTCCGAGCGAGGTCATGATGATTGTTTTTTGCCGGATATTCCTCGCCGCTGTGTTCAGCGGCAACATGATGGCACTGGCATATAGCTTTGCGGGGAGTGTTTTGTGCCTGACCGGTATGCTTCCGCTGCGGAAGCTAATTGATAAAAATCACATCTGGATTGCCAGTGTATTGGGTGCTGTTCTGCATAACATTGGCCAGATTACGGTAGCTGTTTTTATCATGGGGATGGGTGTGTTGACTTATTTACAGTTTCTGCTGGTGTCAGGCTGTCTCGCTGGTGCTTTTACCGGAGGATGCGCGCAGATGGTGATAAAGAGAATGAAGGTAGGTGTACAGGATGATTGAGACAGAATGGATACGTTGTCCCGATTGCGGGGAAAAGACTCGTGACAAAATTCGGGCAGATACTGAAATGAAGAATTTCCCGGTGTTCTGCCCAAAGTGCAAGAAAGAAACCCTGATCAATGTCAAGGAATTCTGAATAACTGTTATTCATGAGCCAGCCGCTAAGCCGCAGAGCTGATGAGTTTGCAAAGATGCAGATTCACAGCCCTGCGGCTTTTTGTAACAAAAAAGTAATGGGGAGGGAATGCCTATAGATTGAATAAGAGAATCTCCTTACATCTTTGTAAAGTCCACTACAATAGAATAGTTTGGCTGCCTGTTCAATAAGCAAAAATGACAAGACACCGGTGCTCTCATGTGGAACACCGGTGTTTGTTGTAATATTTATTCTTCTTTATCAAAGGCCAGCCACTTGGCTCCATAGGTATCCAGACAGAATCGATTTCTATTCTTGGTCATTTCCCGTCATGATGGAAAGCTGTTGGTCAAACGCATTGCGGCTGTTGGAGGCGGGTATGTGGAGCGAAATGGAGAATTCCTTCTTGTTCCGGAGGGTTGCTACTATGTGCTGGGGGATAATGCGGGGAATTCGCTGGATTCCCGGTACTGGGAGGAACCGTTTGTGAAAGAGGAAGAGATTGTAGCAAAACTTTGGCTTTGATGAACAAGCAACCTACAATATGTTCTGCACAAAATTCGACGAGAAATCTGACATTCGGTATTTTCGTGGTATTTTGGCACAATGTTAATTCCCGTTGCTTGCACCGACAGACGGTCATCGGCTATACCAGATGGCAGTCAAAGAAATGACGGTATTAATATGATAAAGGATAATGGCGTAAAACAGTCTTGACATTTGTTGGTGCACATTGTATAATAAAACAACTATAAATTAGGAGTTGATTCTTTTCATGAATGGCGACGACAGTAACAAGCCACCATCAAATCATATTATAGCTATATGGAGACATAGCCTGTGTTTACAAGAGTAGGCATAGGTTGTGTCTTTTTGCGTTTTTGATAGAAGTTTATACAGAAAATGAAATGAGGTATATTTAATGGAAAGTGATGCAATATCATTTGCAATTATTATAGTGTGTATTGTCATGTCGGCATATTTTTCGGCAACTGAAACAGCGTTTTCATCACTAAATAGAATCCGCATTAAGAATATGGCTGAAAAGGGGAGCAAAAAAGCACAGCTTGTTTTGAAACTTTCAGAGAACTATGACAGCTTATTATCAACAATCTTGATTGGAAATAATATTGTGAATATAGCAAGCGCGTCATTGGCTACTGTGCTGTTTGTAAAGGCGCTGGGCAATGAGGCTGGGCCAAGCGTGTCAACAGCAGTTACAACCGTTGTTGTCCTTATTTTTGGGGAGGTATCGCCAAAGAGCATTGCAAAAGAGTCCCCAGAGAAATTTGCGATGTTCTCAGCACCGCTATTGAATGTTTTCATTAAGGTTCTTACCCCTCTTAACTTCCTGTTCAGGCAATGGAAGAAAATGTTGTCACATATATTTATATCTAAAGATAATGTTGGAATAACAGAAGAAGAATTACTTACTTTTGTTGAAGAAGCAGAGCAGGACGGTGGAATTGATGAACAGGAAAGTATGCTGATACATAGCGCGTTGGCGTTTACAGAGCAGGAAGTAATAGATATATTAACCCCAAGAATAAATATAACCGCAGTATCTACGGAAAACACGAAAGAGGAAATAGCAGCGGTCTTTGCCGAATCAGCATTTTCACGAATCCCGTTATATAAAGATTCTATTGACCATATCGTTGGGATTATTTATCATAAAGATTTTTACAACTATGTATACAATGGAAGCAAAGAAATATCAGAAATAATTCGTCCCACGCTATATGTTTCCAAAAACAAGAAAATCGGTATTTTGCTGAAAGAGCTTCAGAAAAAGAAGCTTCATTTTGCAGTCGTACTGGATGAGTTTGGAGGAACAATCGGCATTATTACGTTGGAAGATATTTTGGAGGAGCTTGTAGGCGAAATTTGGGACGAACATGACGAAGTTAGTAATGATATTGAAATTAAGTCGGAAGATGAATTTATTGCATCAGGCTTTGCAAAAGTTGACGAGCTATTTGAATTATTAGGAATTGATGTAGATGGCACTGATATTCAATCTGTCATTGTAAATGGCTGGGTAATGAATGAATTAGGACAGATACCGAAAAAAGATGCCGTTTTTAAATATAAGGGTTATCAGATAACCGTACTTGAAATGGTCGAAAATTGCGTCGGAAAGATTTATATAAGAAAGCAATAAGAGAGAATGTTTGCCGGTTTAACATTCTAATAAAAATATCCCGCTTCAATGCTCAAGCAGAAGCGGGATATTTTTATTTGCTTACTTCTGTGCAATTTAATAGCACCTTAATTCAAACGGCAATATACTTTTCCCCATTTAATGCCGTCTGCTGTATGCTAATAGCACAAGAACGGGAAACGGGGTGAAAGGTATGCGTATCACAAAATCAATTAAAAGGTTTGAACAGGTATTTGATAAAAAAGCGGAGCGGTTTTTATGGTGTCATCCGGTCCTCGGCTTCCTTGCAATTTTTATTGGTGTGCCCATGTTTGTATTGGCAGGCGTCTGTATCTGTACGGTTGTCGTTGCTTTTCCGCTGGCATGGATTTTTGGGTGGCTGTAATCTTTATCCAAAATTAAGACCCATTACAAATGCCTAACGCCAATTTTAGATAAAAGGAACTATGATATTTGGGTAAAGGAGGGCTGAACCATATGCAAATTATGATTGCTGTCATTGGTATCTCGGCAGCGGCAATGCTGCTGTGGTATATCTATATTTTGATGAAGGGAGATGACGAGAC
This sequence comes from uncultured Eubacteriales bacterium, assembly GCA_900549105.1. GTDB lineage: Bacteria > Bacillota > Clostridia > Lachnospirales > Lachnospiraceae > Frisingicoccus. The sequence continues at coordinate 29,396 of URND01000020.1, read as the reverse complement.
ATGATGAATGTAATTCAATATATTTTGTACCTTGCCGTTCTGGTGATACTGGCGGTTCCGCTGGGTGCTTACATAAAAAAGGTTATGAACGGTGAAAAGACGTTTTTATCCAGGGTTCTGACGCCATGCGAAAATCTTGTCTACAAGGTGATGCGCGTGGATAAAGAGGAACAGATGACATGGAAAAAATACGCGGCCAGCGTATTGATCTTTTCCGGCATCGGGCTTGTTTTCCTGTTTTTGCTCCAGCTCTTGCAGGGCGTTCTGCCGGGAAATCCCCAGGGCCTTCCCGGCGTGAAATGGGATTTGGCATTCAACACCTCCGCCAGCTTTGTTTCTAACACCAACTGGCAGGCATATTCAGGCGAATCAACGCTAAGCTATCTGACCCAGGCGCTGGGGCTGACGGTGCAGAATTTTGTATCCGCTGCCACCGGCATCGCCGTCCTGTTCGCCCTGATCCGGGGCTTTGTCAAGGTAAAGTCCACAGGGCTGGGCAGCTTTTGGGTGGATCTCACGAGAGTGACCGTTCATTTGCTGATTCCGCTGAATCTGGTCATTTCTCTGATGCTCGTTGGCAGCGGAGTCATCCAAAATCTCAAGGGCGCGGAAACCGTATCCCTTGTAGAGCCTATTGCGGTCAGCGCAGATGGAGAACTCCTGGAAGACGCTGTGATTGACATGGATGCCAGAACGGTTACAGTGAACGGTGGCCTTGTAGCGGATGCCCAAATCGTCACAGAACAGTTTGTGCCCATGGGACCTGCGGCCAGCCAAATTGCTATCAAGCAGACGGGAACCAACGGCGGCGGCTATCTGGGCGTTAACTCCGCACACCCGCTGGAAAACCCCAACGATTTTACCAATTTGATTGAAATGATTTCCATTTTGCTGATTCCGGCGGCACTGTGTTTTACCTTCGGCTTGGCAGTGAAGAACAAAAAGCAGGGTATTTCGATTTTTATGGCGATGTTCCTCTGCCTCTGTGTCGCACTTGGATGTATCGCAGTAAATGAGCAGGCGGGCACGCCCCAGCTGGCGCAGAACGGTGCGGTTAATATCTCAACAGTAAATCAGGCCGGCGGCAATATGGAAGGCAAGGAAACAAGATTTGGAATTGCGGCCTCGTCTACCTGGGCGGCATTTACTACGGCGGCATCCAGTGGCTCTGTCAATTCGATGCATGACAGTTACACGCCTTTGGGCGGCATGATTACGATGCTGCTGATGCAGCTGGGTGAGGTCATCTTCGGCGGCGTTGGCTGCGGGTTATACGGAATGCTGGCCTTTGCGATTCTGACCGTATTTATCGCCGGGCTGATGGTGGGAAGGACACCGGAGTTTCTGGGTAAGAAGATCGAGCCCTATGAGATGAAGTGGTCTGTGCTGGTGTGTCTGGCTACGCCGATTGCGATTTTGGTCGGAAGCGGGATTGCGGCGGCAGTCCCCTCAGTCATGGACAGTCTGAATAACGGCGGGGCACATGGGTTTTCGGAACTGCTCTATGCCTATTCTTCCGCAGGCGGCAATAATGGCTCCGCCTTCGCTGGCTTTAACGCCAACACGGTATTTCTGAATGTGAGCCTGGGACTGGCGATGCTTTTTGCCCGGTTCCTGCCGGTTATTGGCACACTGGCTATTGCAGGAAGTCTGGCGGGGAAAAAGAAGATTGCCACTACTGCCGGTACACTTTCTACCACAAACGCCATGTTCGTGTTCCTATTGATTTTTGTGGTGCTGCTCATCGGTGCACTGAGCTTTTTCCCCGCTTTGGCGCTTGGCCCGTTGGCCGAGTTTTTCAGCAGCATCGCATAAAGGAGGTTTCCATTTATGAGTTCAAAACAAAAAAATACTTTCGCCGACAGGAAAATGCTCGGCAGGGCCATCAAAGATTCATTTATGAAATTAAATCCGAAAACCCAAGCAAGTAACCCAGTTATGTTTTTGGTGTTCGTTTCCGCCATTTTGACGACCCTCCTCTGGGTAGTATCTATCTTTGGCTTGAAGGATGCTCCCAGCGGCTATACGCTGTCGATTGCGATCATTCTTTGGTTTACGGTGCTGTTTGCGAATTTCGCGGAAGCCATTGCGGAAGGACGGGGCAAAGCCCAGGCGGACTCTCTCCGTGCGTCCCGGAAGGATGTGGATGCACATAAAATCCCCTCAGCCGCACAGAAGGACAGCGTGACAGTGGTGCCCTCCGCCACACTGAAAAAGGGTGAGTTCGTCATCGTAAAAGCAGGCGAACAAATCCCCGCAGACGGCGAGGTGGTTGAAGGAGCCGCCTCCGTAGATGAAAGCGCCATCACCGGCGAATCTGCTCCGGTGATTCGGGAAGCAGGCGGAGATCGAAGCGCCGTGACCGGCGGCACAACCGTTTTGTCAGACTGGATCGTCGTCCGGGTCACCAGCGAGGCCGGCGAGAGCTTTTTGGACAAAATGATTTCCATGGTAGAAGGCGCCGCCCGGAAAAAGACGCCCAACGAAATTGCTCTGCAAATTTTCCTTGTGGCCTTGTCCATCATCTTTATTCTGGTAACGGTATCCCTTTACACCTACTCGATTTTTTCCGCAAAGCTGGCAGGAATCGAAAATCCTACTTCCGTTACCACGCTGGCAGCCCTGCTGGTCTGTCTGGCCCCGACTACCATCGGCGCTCTGCTTTCCGCTATCGGTATTGCCGGTATGTCCAGACTGAATCAAGCCAATGTGCTTGCTATGAGCGGCAGAGCCATTGAAGCTGCTGGGGATGTGGATATTCTGATGCTGGATAAGACTGGCACCATCACCCTTGGAAACCGTCAGGCTTCGGAATTTATTCCGGTGGACGGCGCTGATGTGAACGAATTGGCCGACGCGGCGCAGCTTTCCTCGCTGGCAGATGAAACGCCGGAGGGCAGAAGCGTGGTGATTCTGGCAAAGGAGAGGTTTGGAATCCGAGGCCGGAGCCTTGGGGACAAAGATATGAAATTTATTCCGTTTACTGCGCTTACCCGTATGAGCGGCGTAGATTTTGATGGCAATGAGATCCGCAAAGGTGCGGCGGATGCCATGCAAATGTATGTGACACACGCCGGAGGATTTTACTCTGAAGAATGTGACCGCACCGTACAGGATATTGCAAGGCAGGGCGGTACGCCGTTAGTGGTGGCAAAAAACCACAAAATCCTGGGTGTGATCTATCTGAAAGATATCGTCAAACAGGGTGTAAAGGAGAAGTTTGCCGACCTGCGGAAAATGGGGATTAAGACCATTATGATCACCGGGGATAATCCTGTCACTGCCGCTGCTATTGCCGCAGAGGCTGGGGTAGACGATTTTCTCGCGGAGGCAACGCCGGAGGGCAAGCTTACCATGATCCGTGATTTTCAGGCGAAAGGCCATTTGGTAGCCATGACCGGCGACGGTACCAACGATGCCCCTGCGCTGGCACAGGCGGATGTGGCGGTTGCCATGAACAGCGGCACCCAAGCGGCAAAGGAAGCGGGAAACATGGTGGATCTGGATTCCACGCCGACAAAGCTGATCGAAATTGTGCGGATCGGCAAGCAGCTTCTGATGACGCGGGGCAGCCTCACTACTTTTTCTATTGCGAACGATGTGGCAAAATATTTTGCCATCATTCCGGCGCTGTTTATGGGGCTGTATCCGGGGCTGTCCGCTTTGAATATCATGGGGCTTCATTCTCCCCAGAGTGCGGTGCTTTCCGCCATTATTTATAACGCCCTGATTATTATCGCCTTGATCCCACTGGCGCTGAGGGGTGTGAAATACCGGGAGGTTTCCGCTGGGAAGCTGCTGTCCAGGAATCTGCTGATTTATGGTCTTGGCGGTCTGGCAGCTCCGTTCCTCTTTGTTAAACTGATTGATGTTTTGCTGGTTTTGACAGGCTTGGTATAAGGAGGATTCGACAATGAAAGCATGGAAACAAATATTGCCAAAGGCACTGGTAATCTTTCTGATTTTTACCGTTGTGTGCGGGATTTTTTATACTGGAGCTGTTACCGGGTTGGCCCAGCTCCTTTTCCCGGATCAGGCAAACGGCAGTATCATCGAGGTGGACGGGAAGAAGTACGGCTGCGAGCTTCTCGGGCAGCAATATACGGACGACGCCCATATGTGGGGGCGCATTATGAATGTGGATGTTTCCACCTATACGGATGAAAACGGTACGGCAGTGATGTATGCCGCGCCCTCCAATCTGTCCCCGGCCAGTGAGGAATACGCCGCATTGATAGCGGAGCGGGTAGAGAAGCTCCGGGCGGTAAATCCGGAAATGGAGGAAAAAGCAATCCCTGTGGATTTGGTCACCTGCTCCGGCAGCGGGCTTGACCCGCATATTTCTCCGGCAGCGGCGGAATATCAGGTGGCGCGGATTGCCAAAGCGAACGGTATGACAGAGGATACCGTGCGGGAAATTATTGAGCGGTGTGCGGATGGGCGCTTCCTTGGCATCTTCGGAGAAGAAACTGTCAATGTGCTGAAAGTAAATTTGATACTGGACGGCATTCTGGAGTGAGCCGCAGTCTTTAGGCAATCTTAATGCCAATGGCAATACTCTTTTCCTCCCTTAATCTAATCCGTTGTATGATAAAGACAAGATAAAGGTGTATAAGGGAGCGTAAATATATGGGCACAATATCTCGCAGAATCAGAAAACTGACATCCTTTCAGATTATTTGTCTCGGCTTTTTTGGTGTTATTTTCATAGGGGCACTTTTGCTGATGCTGCCGTTGTCCAGTAAGAGCGGAACCGTTACCCCATTTACAGACGCCTTGTTTACTTCCACCTCAGCGGTTTGTGTAACAGGGCTTGTTATTTACGATACGGCAACCTATTGGTCAGAGTTTGGACAATGTATCATTTTGTTTCTGATCCAAATCGGCGGGATGGGTGTTGTTACTGTAGCGGCCTGCTTCGCTATGATCGCCGGACGGAAAATTTCCCTGATGCAGCGCAGTACCATGCAGGAGGCAATTTCTGCTCCAAAGGTTGGCGGTATTGTGCGTCTGACCGGTTTTATTGTCCGCACAACCTTGCTTATTGAATTGCTTGGCGCGGCAGTTATGGCTCCGGGCTTGTGCAGAGATTTCGGAATAAAGGGTCTTTGGATGGCGCTGTTTCATTCGGTATCGGCCTTTTGTAATGCCGGTTTCGACTTAATGGGGGTAAAAGCGCCCTTCTCCTCTTTAACCAGTTATGCCGCTGATCCGGTAACCAACCTGACCATTATGCTTTTGATTATTGTTGGGGGCATTGGATTTTTGACCTGGGATGATATTCGTACAAACCGGCTGCACTTTTCTAAATATAGGATGCAGAGCAAGGTTATCCTCTGTACGACGGCTTTTCTGGTGACTGTACCGGCAATATATTTTTACCTTTTTGAGTTTCCTTCCCTTGCGCCGGGAGAAAGAGTGCTGTCTTCCCTATTCCAGTCGGTGACGCCGAGAACGGCAGGATTTAATACGGTGGATCTGGCGGCCCTTAGCGAAGCGGGACAGTCGCTCACGATTGTCTTAATGCTCATTGGCGGCAGCCCGGGTTCTACTGCCGGTGGTATGAAAACAACGACAATCGCAGTGCTGTTCGGGGCAGCCGTCTCTACCTTTTTCCGGAAAGAGCATATCCACTTTTTCGGACGGCGTATTGAAGACGATGTGGTTAAAAATGCGGCGACGATCCTGCTGATGTATTTGCTGCTATTCTTTTTCGGGGGATTGCTGATCAGCCGCATAGAAAACTTACCCATGCTCACTTGCCTGTTTGAGACAGCTTCTGCCGTAGGAACGGTAGGGTTGTCGTTGGGAATTACCCCTGCACTTGGATTCGCGTCAAGAGTCATTCTGATCATTCTGATGTTTTTTGGCCGTGTCGGGGGCTTGACGCTGATTTTTGCGGCATTGTCGGGAAAGCAGAAAACACAAGCAAAACTTCCCCGTGAAAAAATTACAGTGGGATAAAGGAGGATACTATGAAATCAATACTCTTAATCGGACTCGGACGTTTTGGACGGCATATTGCCATGCACCTGCACCAACTGGGACATCAGGTGATGGCGGTTGACGATGTAGAGGATCGTGTGGAAGCCGTGCTGCCATAGGTAATGATTTTCAAAGCTCATTGGAAACCACTTCTCTGTTAAAAGAGTTGGGAGCAAAGCTGGTGGTGTCCAGAGCTGCCAGGGATGTGCAGGCAAAATTTCTGCTGCGCAACGGGGCGGACGAAGTGGTTTACCCGGAAAAGCAACTTGCGAAATGAACCGCTATCCGGTACAGTGCGGATCACATCCTCGACTACATAGAATTGGACGAGGAGCATGCCATTTTTGAGATCCCTGTTCCGAAGGACTGGGAGAACCGGACAATCGGACAGATCGACATTCGGAAAAAATACCAGATCAATATTATGGGCATCAAGAAAAACGGCAGACTGGAGCTATCGATTTCACCGGATATGGAGCTGAAAGCAGGAGAAACGATGCTTGTTCTTGGAAGGAGCAGAGATCTGCAAAAGTGCTTTCGTATATAACGGATAGAGTAAGTGAGGGGGTGAGCGCATGCAGGATTTTCTATTACTCATAGCTGTGGCTGCGACGTTTCTGTTTGGCTTTTTTATTATGAAGAAGCTGGACCGTTTTTTGGAAAGCAGCCATCGTGCTGAAGTCTCACTTCTTCCATCCGAAGAAAGCAGCTTGAGAATCGGTTTTTCCGATCCGTTGATTGCGGACAGTATTACGGACATCCTTGATTCCTTTACCGTGTCCCGGCAGGATATTTCTGTTTATTTTTTCAGTGGAACTGTTGATGAATTGCTAAGGGAGTTATCCAGGCATAAATTAGACGTGGCGTTTTTGCCGGAGAGCGTTGCCGTTCCTGAAGGAACACATTATAATATATGCGAAGTGTCTCTGGCCTACATTCCTGTTGTGACAAAATACAGTGGTCTGGAGATTGAGCCCATTACAGAAGAACATCTATTGCAAAAAGCAGTATGGGAAGAAAGCGAAAAAGCATTCATTGTCAGTGATTTTATCAGATGCCTGAAGAATAAAAGTGGGACAGATTGGAGGAATAAAAATGGAACGGCCAAGGCAGAATCCGGATCAGCTTTTACGCGCGATCCGTGACGATACATCAAACAAAAAACAAGGAAAGCTGAAGATCTTTTTTGGATATGCGGCAGGCGTGGGGAAAACTTATGCAATGCTGCAGGCGGCGCATCATGCAAAGGAACGAGGGATCGATGTTGTCGCGGGATACATCGAACCCCATGCCCGTCCCCGGACAGAAGCATTGATGGATGGTCTTGAACAGCTTCCGGTCATGCAGATTCCCTATAAGGATATGCTGCTTCGGGAATTAGATATTGACGCTGCGTTGGCAAGGAGACCGCAGCTTATCTTAGTAGACGAGCTTGCCCATACCAACGCAGCAGGCTGCCGTCATGCCAAGCGGTATCAGGATGTGCAGGAATTATTGAATTCCGGTATTGATGTCTACACCACCATAAATGTTCAGCATATCGAAAGCCTGAACGACACAGTGGCATCTATAACCGGAATCCTTGTCCGGGAACGCATCCCGGATTCCGTCTTTGATCAGGCGGATCAGGTGGAGCTTGTGGATATTGAGCCGGCGGAATTATTAGAGCGCCTGGCAAGTGGAAATATCTATCGGGAGGACCAGGCAGAGCGTGCGGCAGTCAATTTTTTTACTGTAGAAAATCTGACCGCCTTACGGGAAATCGCTCTGAGGCGCTGTGCGGACCGGGTCAATCTGATTACAGAAAATGCAAGAATTCAAAGCCAGAGCGACTACCATACAGATGAGCATATTCTGGTCTGCCTTTCTTCCTCTCCATCCAATGCAAAGATCATTCGCACCGCGGCGAGAATGGCAAGAGCCTTCCGGGGGAGTTTTACGGCTCTTTTTGTGGAAACCCCCGGTGCAGCAGAGATGAAAGAGGAGGATAAGAAGCGGCTGCGGGAAAACATGCGTCTGGCCGAGCAGCTTGGGGCCGTCATCGAAACCAGCTATGGGGAAGATGTGCCCTTCCAAATCGCGGAATTTGCAAGGCTGTCCGGAATCTCCAAGATCGTGATTGGCCGCAGCACAGTCGCAAAGAAAGGGATATTCAGCAAACCGACTTTGACCGAGCGCCTGATCAGCAACGCTCCTAATATGGATATTCACGTTATTCCCGATGCCAGTGCGGAGAACGGCTACCAGCAGCAGAAACGGAAAATTGCCGTCGCCGCCATGCCTGTCCGGGATATTGTGAAGAGTATCCTTGTTTTGCTTGCCGCCACTCTAATCGGTTACATCTTTCATGCCCTGGGTTTTACGGAAGCCAATATCATCGCAGTCTATATTTTTGCTGTTTTGGTGATTTCAGTCGTTACGACCAACCGACTTTGCGGATTTATTGCTGCTATTGTAAGTGTGCTTGTGTTTAACTTCTTCTTTACGGTTCCGCGATTTACATTTCGTTTTTATGACCCGGATTATCCGGTGACTTTTACGATTATGTTTATGGTGGCGCTGCTCACTGGCACCTTAGCCACCCGGTTAAAGGATAACGCAAAGCAGTCCGCACGGGCTGCCTACCGGACAAAGGTGTTATTTGAAACAAATCAGATGCTTCAGAAAGCGGCGGATGAGCGGGCAGTCATGGATGCCGCTGCCGGACAACTGATGAAATTATTAAACAGGGATTTGGTAATGTATTTTTCTGATGGGAAAGAGTTGACTATACCAAGCGTTTTCCGGGCGGCAAACAGCGAGCAGAATGCGCTTACGACGGAAAACGAAAAAGCGGTAGCCGTTTGGGTACTCCAAAATAATAAGCGTGCCGGAGCCACTACCGATACCTTATCTAATGCAAAATGCTTATACTATGCAATCCGGGTAGGCCAACACGTATACGGTGTGATTGGGATTGCAATGCAGGAACTCCCTCTTGATTCCTTTGAAAACAGCGTTCTTTTATCCATCCTTGGCGAGTGCGCTTTGGCACTGGAGAATATCAGAAATGCGAAAGAAAAAGAAGAAGCGGCCGTCCTTGCGAAAAATGAACAGCTTCGCGCGAACCTTTTGCGGGCCATTTCCCATGATTTACGCACGCCGCTCACATCTATTTCGGGAAATGCCGGCAATCTGCTGGCAAACTATCAGAAAATGGACGACAGCAACAGAGTACAGACCTTCACGGATATTTATGACGATTCCATATGGCTGATCAATCTGGTGGAAAACCTGCTGGCGATTACCAGGATTGAAGGCGGACAGGTTCATTTAACACAATCTGTGGAGCTGATAGAGGAAGTGATTGCAGAGGCGCTGCGGCATCTGGGCCTCAAAAGCCAGGAGCACTCCATCCGGGTGCATTCTTCTCAGGAGATGATTTTAGCCCGCGTCGATGCGAAGCTGATTGTGCAGGTTCTGATCAATCTGATCGACAATGCCATTAAGTATACACCTGCCGGTTCCACGATTGAAGTCCATACAAAGCGGGAAGGAAAATGGGTCGTTGTGTCGGTTTCGGACAACGGTCCCGGTATCCCGGACGAACAAAAGCCGCGGATATTCGATATGTTTTACAGCGGCGCAAATAAAATCGCTGACAGCCGCCGGAGCCTTGGATTGGGGCTTTCCCTCTGCAAATCCATTGTGACCGCTCATGGCGGTAAGATCTGGGTAGAGGATCATCAGCCGCAGGGTACGGAATTTACATTTACATTACCAGCCGGGGAGGTAGAATTATATGAATAAACCTTTGATTTTAGTTGTAGAGGATGATCCTCCGGTTCGCAACCTGATTACAACAACACTGAAAACCAACGATTACCGATATTTGGTGGCCGCAACCGGAGAAGCTGCCATCATGGAAGCCTCGTCTCACAATCCGGATATTGTCTTGCTGGATTTGGGATTACCGGATAAGGACGGTGTAGAGGTAATTCAGAGTATCCGTTCCTGGTCCAACCTGCCGATTATCGTTATCAGCGCCCGGAGTGAGGATCATGATAAGATTGAAGCATTGGACGCAGGTGCGGATGACTATCTGACAAAACCTTTTTCAGTGGAGGAACTGCTGGCAAGACTCCGGGTGACCCAGCGCAGGCTTTCCCTTATGACTGCCGAAATGATGTATGCCAGTTCTGTATTCGTCAATGGAAAGCTGCGGGTGGACTATGCCGGCGGATGCGCCTATCTGGACGATCAGGAACTGCATCTGACGCCCATTGAGTATAAGCTTTTATGCCTTCTCTCAAAAAATGTTGGCAAGGTATTGACCCACACCTTTATTACCCAGAATATTTGGGGACGAAGCTGGGAAAACGATATTGCGTCTTTGCGGGTATTTATGGCAACTCTGCGGAAGAAGCTGGAACCGGAAACAGATTCCCCGCAATACATTCAAACGCACATTGGCGTTGGATACCGCATGATGAGGGTGGAATAAGGAGAGCGGCAATAATGTGCTGTTGAAGGAGCGTGATGCAAAATTATGAAAGAAATAAAGTGGATATTCTGCCCCATTTGCGGAAATAAGACTCGCGATTAAATCAGGAAAGACACTATTTTAATAAATTATCCATTATACTGTCCAAAGTGTAAGCAAAACAGTTTGATTGCAGCAAAGGATTTAAAAATAACCGTTATTAAAGAGCCGGACGCATAGGCGCAGGGCCGATGAACTTGTTACACGCAAGTCATTGGCCCTGTTTTTTTATAAGTCCACGGAACATTAATTGGAAAGCTTATTAGCTTTCCATAGAATGGGAGGTGAGATTTCTTCGATATAAAACCAGAAAGATTCTCCTTACAATTTTCAGAAGAAGCATAGTCTTTCCAACAGAATATAGATTTGGCTGCCTGTTCAATAAACTCCCAAAAAGCTTTGGCAAATTCCGTAGTCAGTGCCTCCACGGTGAGTACCATATCAATATCCACAGTCTGCCGAAAATCCAGCCCGGCATCTGTCATCAGCAGATCGCAGGCAAAGCCGCCTATGACGGTATACTAATCCTTGAAATCGCTGAAATGTTCCCTGAATATATCAATCCCGCTTACCATTTTCGTTTCTCCTATTCGTCCTGTTTGACAGGAAGCTCATGCTTTTCTCTGATTTCATCCAGACCCATCTGGATCCGCTCATCCGGCTCCGACTCCAAGCTCAGTAGAAGAGAGATTTCATCCACCCGGCCGCTTTTCGAGAGCAGTGAAGGATCGTAGCTCCATACTTCAATGATCGTCCCGCCAAAATCCTCAAAGTCCTGCTTCGATATCATATCGTCTGCTGGAATGCTGGGACAGGTTTTCTTTGAAACAGCCAGTCCGGCATCCTGTTCTTTTGCCCCAACCATTGTGATCTCCGAGAGGGCCTTTACGCCGCTTTGAAAACACAGTAAATTCTCCGGCAGGTCCTTGACATATACAAGGCGTTCAATGGGAGATTTGAGCCTGGCGTAACCCTTTTTCAAAAACTCAGGCTTTTCAAAGGCAGGAGCGATCCATTTATTAGTTCCCTCAACCTTCTGAGCCAACAGGCCCGATGCAGTCAGATCGTTGATGGCCCGGGTGCAGGTTGCCTTGGAGAGCTGCAGCTCCTTGGATATTCTGGTCAGGTTAATGTCTTCCGTTCCTTTTAAGTAATAGAGATATAAGAAGACAAGCTGGGTACCGGGCGCCATTTTATCTGGAATAGGGGTATCTGACTTGAATTTTTCCATAAATGCGCAGCCCCAAAACGGCAGATAGACCTGCTGAGATGCAGAGATAAATGGAATGCTGTTTTCCAGCAGATTTCTGCGCTGCATGGAAGTCAGGTTTTCCAGAGAAAGGGCACAAGGCTCCTGACATATCTCCTGCAGATTCTTCAAATGCTTTTTGAGGGTTGGCAGTCTCCAGGAAGAGGAGCTTGGGGACAGTAAGACGCATTCGTTATTCTTCCATGCCAGACGCTGCAGTTTGTAATTGTCCCGAATATAATAGGGCATTTTCTCCGGGCAGTCATATGGGACAGCTGTGATGTCGTCTCCAAATATGGTTTTCAAAAAATCCAGCATATCCATCCTCCTTTCCTGATTTTCAACACAGCACAAGTTTCAATGTGCTTCGCATTATACCGCGGGAAATGAAACTTGTCAAGTATTTGTGAAACAATAGCCGCGCAAAAAAGCTTGCACTCAACATTTAGTATGCCCGGAAATAAGAAGTTTTTCAGTTCAATATAATACCAATTCTATTTAACTCGGATGCAGCTGGATGGGCAAAAACACCTCTGAGTTAAACACAATCATAATGGGTTGTATATTCGGCCTCTCATCTGTGTAATCAAAGTAAGGAGGCGGATATTATGCTGCAAAACGAATTTGCCGATTACCTGCGTAAGCTGGGGAAATCGGAGAACACCATAAAAACCTATTGCTATAACATGGAACAGTTTTTTCAGTGGTGCCGGGACAGCTTTGACGATGAGCCGCAGCAGCTCTACCGGGCCAATGTGCTGGACTACATTTCTTACATGCGGAATGTGCGGGGCTACCATGCGAAAACCGTGAACAACCATCTCTCTTCCCTGCGGAGCCTGAATGAGTATCTGATCGGAGCCGGTTGTCAGACCGAGATTGTGGTGCTGGACAGCGACTTCATGAAAATTCAGATCCAGTATGCCAGTCCCTGCACGGTGGAGCAGAAGGATGTGGAAGCATTTCGGCAGCGCTTACTGGAGGGCGGCAACAAACGGGACTATGCCATCCGGGAATACCTGAAGGTGCGTGACTCAGATAGCCCCTATCTGTTTGTCAGCCGTCAGAGCGGGAAAATGAATCCTTCCCGGATCAATCAGATTTTCAATCAATACTCCGATATCATCACCCCCAAAACGCTTCGACATTATTTTTGTTCGCACGCACTGGAAACGGGCTATGCGATTCATGAGATTGCCAATCAGGCCGGCCATAGCAATGTCCAGACCACATTGATCTACAGCAACCCAACCGCAAAAGAAATGAAGGATAAAGCCAACCAGCTGTGAGGTGTTATGATGAGAAAAAAGAATATGATTTGCGCCATGCTCATTTTGATTTTTACTGCAGGAATTGCGGTGGGAGCATGGCAGATTTATCGGCAGCTCCATGAGTATTCGGAGGGAGCCGATTTCTATACTGACTTGGAAGAGTATGTGAAGGTACCTGAAGCATTTATTTACTGGGGAGTGGAACAACTCAGGATGCATCTTTTTAGATGCAAGAAACGATATGGATTTATCAGACCGGAATAGTATTCTGTACGGCCATCACATGAAGAACGAATCCATGTTCCACGGACTGATGGAGTACAAAAGCCAGAAATATTATGATGAACATCCGACCGCACTGTTCCTGACGCCGGAGGCTAATTATGAGGTGAAGATTTTTGCCGGGTATGTAGCCAGCGTGGATGCGGATGCCTGGACAGTTGGTTTTTCCTCAGACTTGGAATTTGAAGAGTGGCTCCGAAGAGCTAAAGAACGCTCCTGTTTTACAAGCGAGATTACTCCTGCAGTCACAGACCTGATTCTTACGCTGTCCACCTGCAGCTATGAATTCAATAATGCGAGGTTTGTGTTGATCGGCGTATTGGAGTAAGTATATTGTCAGTAAACAGTAAAATATAGCGCAATGGGAAAATATGAAAGAGAAGCGACCTTCTATTTCCCATTGCGCTATTTCAGCATAATTTGTTTGTGGTGTTATATCACTTTTTCCCTGAGATTTCATCAAAACAGGCCAGAAATCATCTCCACACACTTTTCGATGCCCAGTTCGCCGCTGTCGAGACAGATGTGATAGTTCTCTGCATGCCCCCATTTCATACCGGTGTAAAAACGGTGATAGGCCGCCCGGCGTTTATCCTTGTCCTGAAGGCGCTGCATGGGCGATTCCTCCCGTTCCCCATATACCTTTACGATCCGTTCCGCCCGATATTCCATGCTGGCATGGATGAATACCCGCAGACAGTCTGCTTTATCTTTCAGGATATAGTCTGCACAGCGCCCCACGATCACGCAGGGACCCTTCTTGGCCAGATCCTGAATCAGTCTGTATTGTATTTCCCAAAGACGATCTTCATTGGTAGGACCCAATGCTCTGTTGGAGAATACAGAAGAGAGAAATCCGGAAGGAGTGTATTCACCTGCGTCTTTGATGTAGCTTTCTGTAAAACCGCTTTCCTCTGCGATTTTCTGGAGCAGCTCACTGTCATAGCAGGGAATTCCCAAACGCTCCGCAACCTTTTTACCAATTGTTCTGCCGCCGCTTCCAAATTCGCGGCTGATAGTGATGATACGATTATTCATGTTTTCCTCCTGTTCTGTTCTGCCCCAAAGGGGTCAGCTCTTTATATGTCCGTGCAATGATCACTGCTGCAATTAAAAAGGTCAGAATATCCGAAACCGGCATGGAGTACAGTACGCCGTCCAGCCCGAAAAAACGGGGTAACAGCAGGGCGAAACCTACGCCGAATACGACTTCACGCACAAGAGAGATTAGTGTAGAAGCCAGAGCTTTGCCTAGAGACTGCAGAAAAATGAAGGTTCCCTTGTTTACCGTGGCAAAGATCATCATGCAGAGGTAAATCCGGAAGCTCTTGATGGCAAACTGCGTGTAGTAGAGGCTCTCATTGGCTGCGCCAAACAGGTTGATAAGTTGTTTGGGGAACAGTTCTACGATAAACAGAGCCACAGCGCCGACCAAAGCCTCCGTAAGCAGCAGTCGTGTAAACAGGCTTTTTACCCGGTCCCTGCGGCCGGCGCCGATGTTGTAGCCTACGATAGGGATGCATCCGGCTGCCGTACCCACGGCGATGGAGATTACGATTTGGAAAAACTTCATGACAATGCCTACTACTGCCATGGGAATCTGGGCATATTGCATTTGACCGAATACAGAATCAAGGGCGCCGTATTTTTGAATCATGTTGTTGATCGCTGCCATCGCAGCTACCAGAGAGATTTGGGAAAGAAGGCTGGTAATACCCAGGGCCACATATTTCCTGGCCAGTCCGGCATGGAGATGAAAGCTGTTCTTTTTCAGCCTGACCGCTTTCATATGGCACAGATACCAGATTGCTAAAAATGCTGTCAGCACTTGGCCCAGCACGGTAGCTGCAGCCGCGCCCATCATACCCCATTTAAAAACGAAAATAAAAATGGGGTCCAGAATAATGTTGACTACTGCTCCGGCCAGTGTGGAAATCATGGCAAAGCGCGGGCTTCCATCAGAGCGGATAATAGGATTCATGGCCTGCCCAAACATATAAAAAGGAATACCTACAGTAATCCAGAAAAAGTATTCTTTTGCATGAAAAAATGTTTCTTCGTTGACCCGGCCGCCGAATAGGGTTAAGATTGGCTCCTGGAAAATCAGGTAAATCGCAGTCAGAACCAAACTGCTGATGACGCACAGCAAAACAGCGCTGCCGATGCTTCTGTGAGCATCCTCCTTTTTGCCGGCACCCAGAGAGATGCTGACAAAGGCACAGCAGCCGTCGCCAATCATGACAGCGACAGCCAGGGCTATTACTGTCATAGGAAATACGACCGTATTGGCAGCGTTGCCGTAGGAACCGAGATAGCTGGCATTGGCAATAAAGAGCTGGTCTACGATGTTGTAGAGCGCCGCCACCAACAGGGAAATCACGCAAGGTACTGCATATTTCCTCATCAGACTGCCGATTGGGCGCTCCTCTAAAAAGGTATTTGCTTTTTGCTCCATTGGTATATAATCCTCCTTAAAAATATAAAGTGTTATGGAAACGTAGAAAAAGTGCGCCGTCAGAGAAGCTGGATTTACGCCTCTTTGGCCACGCACTTGTTTCCATAAAAGATGTTTAGGTTGGAGCCGTTAGGGCTCCTGTTCTAAAAAAATAAACGTGCAGCGGAAACTGGATTTACGCAGTTACGCTACACGTTCAATTGAAATTATATCGCACTTTGGAGAAAATGTCAAAATCGATTTTGCCTTAATTTAAGGTAAGAATATTTCCGGGCAGTCCTGGGGCGATTACCATAAATAGGAAATCCGAGTATGAAGAAACGTCGAAAATGGAAAAAAATTGTCGCTTAAAAAATCCGTAAATATTTCAAAAACATATTGTAATAATTTTGGGTTTTCGATAAAATAAATATATCTGGTTTTTATTGACATGCCGATTCGAAGGAGAGAATGGGAATGTCAAAATGGAGAATATTAATGTCTGGATTTATGTGTCTGCTGTTTATGTCAGCGGCTGGCTGCGGGCCGTCGGAAACGATGCTGGAGACTGGCGAGAGGCTGGCGGAGGTTGAGACGGAGATTTCGGCCGGGACGGCTGAGATGACGGAAGCGGCGGAGATGCAGACGGTTGAAGAGGAATCAGAGGAATTAATTTATGTATATGTCTGTGGCCAGGTGAGGACGCCGGGAGTATATTCGATGGCGAAGGAGAGCCGGCTGTTTCAGGCGGTGGATATGGCTGGCGGTATTCTTCCGGAGGGAGATTTAACCAGGATTAATCTGGCGTCTCTGGAAGATGGACAGAAAATCTATATTCCATCGAAGGATGAAGCGGAGGCTTTGTCTCAAACAGAAATGGAGACGGAAAAACCGGAGAATGGGTCCCGCAGTCTGTCAGACGGGCGGGTAAATATTAATCGGGCTTCGAAAGAAGCGCTGATGACGCTCCCTGGGATTGGAGAGGCGAAAGCTGATGCAATTCTGGCTTACAGGCAGACAGAAGGCGATTTTGAGAGCGTGGAGTCTCTGATGCAGGTTCCGGGCATTAAGGAAGGCGTTTTCGCAAAAATTAAAGACCGGATTTCTATAGATTGAGGTGAGGAAAATGGCGAAAAAGGTACTTGTAGTTGATGATGAAAAGTTGATTGTTAAAGGCATTCGATATAGTCTGGAGCAGGACGGTATGGCCGTTGAGGTTGCATATGATGGACGCCAGGCGCTGGAGATGGCCCAGAATAATGTTTATGATGTCATTCTTCTGGATGTCATGCTTCCGGAGCTGAATGGTTTTGAGGTGTGTCAGATGATTCGTGATTTTTCAGATGTTCCGATTATCATGCTGACGGCCAAAGGCGACGATATGGATAAGATACTTGGGCTGGAATACGGCGCGGATGATTATATTACAAAGCCGTTTAATATTCTGGAGGTAAAGGCCCGGATTAAAGCCATCATGCGCCGGACACGGGTGAAGGAACCGGAAGTGGTAAATCCACGGATGATTACATCGGGAGATATGCGGATTGATTTGGACAGCCGGCGGGTATTTATTTCGGATAAAGAGGTGAATCTGACAGCCAAAGAATTTGATCTGCTTGAACTGTTGATTACCAATCCGAATAAAGTTTATAACCGGGAGAATTTATTGAACCTTGTGTGGGGCTATGATTATCCGGGAGATGTGCGGACGGTGGATGTCCATGTGCGCCGTCTCAGAGAAAAAGTGGAAGTAAATCCGAGTGAGCCACGTTATATACATACAAAATGGGGTGTTGGTTATTTCTTCCAAAGCTAAAAAGTCCAGAAAAAAGAAAAATGGGTTTTTATACAGCATGCGTTTATGGTTGGTAGTTGCCCTGATTGCGGTAACTATCAGCCCTTTATTTATTATGCGGCTGGTTGCTCTGAATAATATTGAGGTTCAGATCCGTACTCGGCGGGGAAATGAACTGTCAAATTACGCATTGATTCTTTCAAATCAGATTGTGCGGAGCAATTATTTCCGTGGTGAAAACATGGATATTGTTCATTCGGATATGAATCAGAATGCATCCATGTATAACGGGCGGATTCTGATCATAGATAACCATTATAAGATTGTCAAGGATACCTATTCCACTCTGGATGGGCTGACTTCGATTTCCCAGGAAACCGTACAGGCTATGGGCGGCGAAAGTATCCGGAATTATAACAGAGATGATGGAATGATGGAACTGGCGGTGCCGATTACCACGGAGGATAAGAAAGAAGTGCTTGGCGTTATTCTTTTTTATTCATCGCTTCAGGATATTCAGAAAACCTGTGATTCTATCGGGCGCTCTTATAATGGCATTACGACGGCTTTGGTGGGGCTTTGCATTTTACTCTCACTGATTATCGCCAATTTCTTTACTAAGCCGCTGAAACGGGTGGCAAATTCGATTGACAGAATGGCGGAAGGGCATTTTGATGAAGAGATTCATCTTCGGGGATTTTCCGAGATAAAACTGATTTCGGATTCCTTTAATACAATGCTCGGAAAGATGCAGAAGGTGGAGAATTCCCGGCAGGAGTTTGTTTCAAATGTGTCTCATGAATTAAAGACGCCGATTACGTCGATAAAGGTTCTGGCTGATTCCTTAAATATGCAGGACAATGTGCCGACGGAAGTATATAAAGAATTTATGCAGGATATTGTCGTGGAGATTGACCGGGAAAACCAGATTATCAACGACCTGCTTTCTCTTGTTAAAATGGATAAGTCGGTGGCCGAGATGAATATTTCTTTAGTAAATGTCAATGATACCATGGAAATGATTCTGAAGCGGCTGCGGCCGATTGCGGCAAAACGCAATATCGAACTTGTATTTGAGAGCTTTCGCCCGGTGACAGCGGAATGTGATGAAGTGAAATTAAATCTGGCCTTTACGAATCTGGTGGAAAACGGCATTAAATATAATGTGGCCGGCGGATGGGTTAAAGTGTCCCTGGATGCGGACCATAAATATTTCTATGTGAAGGTGGCAGATTCGGGCATCGGTATTCCAAAGGAATATCAGGATCAGATTTTTGAACGTTTTTATCGTGTGGATAAGGCCCGTTCGAGAGAAACCGGCGGTACGGGCTTGGGACTGGCAATTACAAAAAATATCATATTGATGCACGATGGTGCGATTAAGGTGTTAAGTAAAGAAGATGAGGGCTCTACTTTTGTTGTGCGGATTCCTTTAAAACACATTCAGGAAGATTCGAATGGAGGGGTGAAAAATGAGAAAAAATAAATTTTTTGCCGTTCTGATTTTAAGTCTTTGCCTGGTGATTCCGCTGACCGGATGTGATTTAGTTAAAGATATTCTCTGGCATTGGAGCCGTAATAAGGATGTGGAGATTACGACCACGGAGGCTTCTCACGGCGTTTATCAGATGAATCTCAATGAGACCCGGCTGATAAAGGCAGCCTGTGAGTTGTCGACAGATTCGGCAGAAGAATTGATTTCATCCTGCATTGAGGGGATGAGGCAGGCGCCCTCTGACAATGCGTATAAATGTCTGATTTACGGGGATGTCCAGGTGACCAATTATACTTATGACAGCAGCAGCCGTTTAGTTACTCTTTATTTTGACCCGGCTTACAATAAACTTCCGCCATCGAGGGAAATACTGACACGGGCGGGCATTGTTAAGACTCTGACCCAGTTCAGTGATGATATTCAGTTTGTTTCCTTTGTCATTGGCAGTGAACCGATGACGGCGGCGGATGGAACGGCGTTATTGATGCGGGGGAGAGATTTTGTTGACAGTATCAGCGGCAACATGGAGTATGTCCGGGAGGACTATGTAACGATGTATTTTGTCAGCGGGGATGGAACCCGGCTTCAGGCGGAAGATGTCATCGTGAAATATCTGAGTAAAATCAATCTGGAGACAGCTTTGGTAAACAGCCTGGTTTCCGGGCCGATCACAAAAGGACTGAAACCTTCCCTGTCCCCGGACACTGTAGTGAACAAGGTCAGCATCCGAGAGGGAATCTGCTATGTTGATGTGGATAAGACCTTCCTTGAAAGGGTGGACGGGCAGAGCTTTGAACTCAATATTTATTCGGTGGTGAATACATTAACCCAGATGACAGGGGTCAGCCGTGTCCAGTTTTTAATTGATGGAGCTATTTTTACGGGGGCAGTGGAAGGGCTGCATATTGATGGAATGTTTGAAAAAAATATGTCCCTTGTGTACCGGCCGGAAAAGGAGGGGACGGCTCCGCCGTCAAAGCCTGCGGAGAATGGCGACGCGCTGAAAAAAGATATTGAACAGCAGGTAAAGGAAAATCAGATGAGTTCTGAAGAAACCGGCCCGGTGGAAACGGGAACTGAACCGGGGATGGATGTAAATTCAGATGAAGCCGGAATGGGTGAAGCCCCGGTGGAAACGGCACCGGAAGCGGAGCCGGAACCGATTCCGGAAAACAATGAGGAAAATACAGGAGAATAGCACATGAAAAGACCACTGATGGGTGCAGGTATCGCCTTGGTGGCAGGAACAGCAGCGGCTTTAACGGGTTTGCCCGGTGTGTGGACGGCCGTGCTGGCGGTTGTGTGCGGCGTGTGTGTATTGAAATGGACAGAGAGTTCTTTAACTTATGTTTTGGGACTTTCTGTCTTTTTGATTGTCGGATATTGTCGTACTTTGTCTGGCAGTGAAGCGGGGGAGATTGTTCCGGGAAAGCAGGAAATACAGGGAGAGGTATATAAAATTCAGGAAAAGGAAAACAGCCGGTGGATTTATCTAAAGGGCGGGGATAATCTCAGGGCGCTGGTCCTTATCACCCATCCTGAGAAAAGTAATGAGGTCTATTATAAAGGTCAGATTTTGAGGGTTTCCGGGGAAGCGGAGGCGTTCAGCCATTCCGGCAATCCGGGACAGTTTGATGAAAAGAATTATTACACTTCCCAGGGGCTGGCTTATCGGCTCTGGGCGGAAAAAGTTGATTGTATCCATGAAGGCGGATGGGTTTGGCAAAAATTGCGTGTGCTGGAGAAGCTAAGGCAAAGCCTGGCGCTGTTTTACCGGGAAACAATGAGTGAATCCGGGGCCGGTGTTGTCATGGCGGCGGTGCTTGGCGACCGCTCCGGGTTTCAGGCGGATTTGCGCCGTTATTATCAGGAAAATGGCTGGATTCACCTGGTGACTACTTCCGGGCTGCATTTGTCATTTATTGCCATGGGGCTTTATCGGAGACTCCGAAAATCTACCTTTTCCATACTTCCATCCACGGCGGCTGCATTGATTGTTATGGCGGCCTATGGTTATATGACAGATTTTGGGGATTCTATGCTGAGGGCTATGGGAATGATGATTCTTCTGCTTATCGGCAGACTCTTGGGACGGAAAACGGATGTGCCGACAGCCATTGTTTTGGTTGCGGATGTGCTGCTTATGCTTCGGCCGCAGCGGCTGATGGCGGCGGGATTCCAGTTATCTTTTGGGGCTGTTATCGGCGTGGAAGCAGGAAAATATATGTACAGCCGATGGAAAATGCCGGAGGTAAAGGGATTTTTAGAAAAGTTTCAGGAAATGTTCTGGATACAGCTTGGCATTTTTGTAGTGACTTTGCCGGTGATTTTGTGGCACATGTATGAAGTCCCTGTGTTTGGATTTTTTTACAATTTTTTTATGATTCCTCTTGTTTCTTTAATTGTTCTGGCAGCCTTTATGGCTGGACTGGCTGGAATCAGTCCTTTTGGCCCGTTGGCGGGGCCGGCTTCTAAAGTAATGTGGGGGATTGACATGCTTTTGGCCTGGGTTCACAAGCTGCCCTCCAAAACATTTATCTGCGGCCGTCCCCAGTGGCGGCAGATTTGTTTTTTTATTTTACTGTGTGGACTTGTTGTCCTTTTAGAGAGGAGCCGTTTTACTTTTAAAAAATTGTCCGGCCCGGTTTTGATATTTCTGGCTTGCTTTCTGCTGATGGCTGTGCGGGAGCGGGCGGACCGGATTGTGTGTGTGGATGTGGGGCAGGGAGACGGCATCTGCATTTTAAGTGAAAGCGGTCATGCCATACTGGTGGATGGCGGAAGCTCGGATGTGAAAAAGGTTTATTCCTATCGGATTGAACCGATGCTTAAATATTATGGCGTTCGAAAAATTGATGCCTGGTTTTTAACCCATGGGGATTCGGACCATGTATCCGGGATTGAAGAGGCCCTTGGCGGAAGCGCTGTTCCGATGAAGCAGATTATTTTGCCGGATATTTCCGGGGATGAAACGCTGGATGAAATCCGTGCATTGGCAGAGAAAAAGGATATTCCGGTTCGAAAAATACATCCGGGGGACTGGCTTGCAGCCGGAAATTTCAGGCTGGATTGTCTTTACCCGGAGGGTGGGAACTGTGCGGAGGATAAAAATAATGCTTCCCTTGTGTTGTCTTTGACACGGAAGATGAAAACCGGGAATTTTGTGATGCTGCTGATGGGGGATTTGGAGAAGGAGGGGGAAGAAGCCCTGCTTCGGGAGAAGACAGTGCCGGACTGTAATGTGCTGAAGGTTGGGCATCACGGCTCCTCCGGGGCAACTTCCGATGCTTTTTTGGCGGCGGCCCTGCCGGAATGGGCCTTTATATCCTGCGGGGAGGATAACCGCTATGGCCATCCCCATGATGAGACGCTGGAGCGGCTTCGAGGCGCAGACTGCCAATATCTCACGACAGCCCGGCAGGGAGCCCTTGGAGTTATCTTTTCATCGGGAGGCTATCGAATATATGCCTGGCAAAAATAATAGCATGATACCTAAAGGTATGTTATAATAATCCCTATATATTGAAGAATTGGAGAGACGGCTGTGAAAATATTGAGTCAGCATATAAAATCCGGAGAATTCAAATCGGTGTATTTAATTTATGGAGCGGAGGATTATCTGCGAAAGCAATATAGAGATAAAATGAAACTGGCGATTGTCGGCGAGGATACGATGAATTACAGTTATTTTGAGGGTAAAGGGATTTCTGTCAAAGGGCTGATTGATTTGGGAGAAACCCTGCCTTTTTTCAGCGAGAGGCGTTTGATTATCGTGGAAAACAGCGGTTTTTTCTCATCTTCGCAGGATGAATTGGCAGCTTATCTGAAAGAGATGCCGGAGACCGCCTGTTTTATCTTTGTTGAAAAAGATGTGGATAAGCGGAATAAATTGTTTAAGACAATTTCTTCTCTGGGATATGCGGCGAATATGGCGCCGCCGGATGAACGGACATTAATGCGCTGGATTGCAGGACTTTTAAAAGGCGAACAGCGGCAGATGTCCGATAGTACCCTGCGTTATTTTTTGGAACGGATAGATACGGATATGGAAAATATCCGCCGGGAATTGGATAAGCTGGTCGTCTATACGGATGGGCGAAAGGAAATTGTGCGGGAAGATATTGACGCAGTCTGCACCATCCATACGGAAAGCCGGGTATTTGATATGATAGAGGCCGTCGCAGAAAAGAAACAGAGGAAAGCGCTGCAGCTTTATTATGAATTGATTGGGCAGAAAGAGGAGCCGCTGCGGATTCTTTATTGGATTACGCGGCAGTTTAATCAGCTCTATCAGGTAAAGGAATTACAGGGAAAAGGATATCCTGCCCACGTCATTGCGGAACGGCTGGGAGTACGGGATTTTGTGGTACGCAAAAATGAAGAAGTATGCCGGCAATTTTCCCTGGCAGAACTCCGCCGGGCAGTGGAAATCTGTGTGGAGCGGGAGGAAGATGTAAAAACAGGGCGTTTGGACAAAAATATGGCCGTGGAATTATTAATTGTACGTTTTTCTGTTTAGGACCGGGAAAGGCTTGTTTTAGAGCAGTCCATCCATGTACTGGCAGAAAATATTTGAGAGTTCGCTGTCATTTTCAGTCATACCGCCCGCATACCAGCGAATGAGAAGGCGGAAAAGGGCGCCGGAAAACAGATAGGCCGGATAGGTGCGCCGGCGGTCCAGGGATGGAAAATGGGAGCAGGAAAGAATCAACTGGTCAAGGCCCTCCTGAATCTGACTGTCCATGCCTGCCTGATGAAGAAGATTGAAAATGGCGGCATTTTCTCTGGCTGTATGAAAGAAAACGGTCATCACGCGGCGTGTCGGCGTATGACTTGGCACGGCGTTGATTTCATCAGAAAATCGAGACATTAAATCATTAAGACTTCCAATCAGAATATCTTCTTTACTGTCGAAATTCCGATAGTAAGAAATGCGGGAAACCCCGGCGCGGGCAGTGATTTCAGAAACTGAGATAGCATCAAAATTTTTTTCTTTCATCAAATCGATGAGGGCGTTGATAATACTTGTTTTAACGTGTAGATTGGCTTCTTTCCTCTTATCCATATCTGTTTCTCCTTTGTATAAATATGATACAAGTGTAGCATTTGGAAAGAGGGAAGTCAAGGAGGCGATTGTATGCAGTATAAAATATTTGTTGTGGAGGATGAGCCGGATATCAGCGGATTGCTGGTTAAAATACTGGAAGGGGCAAATTACCGGGTAGTACAGGCTTTTTCGGGGACAGAGGCCGGGCTTTTGCTGGAGAAGGAAACGCCGGATTTAATCTTGCTTGATTTAATGCTCCCGGGAATGTCGGGGGAAGAATTGCTGGCGGAAATCCGTGAGAAAAGGCACAGCAATGTACCGGTTTTAATTATTTCTGCAAAGGATACCTTGAGGGATAAGGTGGCGCTTCTGCAGAGCGGCGCGGACGATTATATTACAAAGCCCTTTGAACCGGAGGAAGTGCTGGCGCGGATTCAGGCTGCTTTAAGGCGTGTCGGCAAAGAATTGACTGCTGAAAAGAATCTTACATATAAAAATCTGAAAATCTATATGGATTCCCGGAAAGTGACGGCGGCGGGAAACGAGGTTAGTTTGACCGCCCGCGAATATGATATTCTTTGCCTGTTCATGCAGAATCCGGGCAAGGTATATTCCAGAGAAACCCTTTATGAGATGGTTTGGCACGGCGGTTATTACGGCGAAAACAACACGGTGAATGTCCATGTGAGTAATCTGAGGAAAAAGCTGAAGGAGAAGGACGAGGGAGAGGATTATATTCAAACCGTATACGGCATTGGATTTAAACTTCAGTAAAAATCTTTATAACTTCTTTAAAAGTTCTTTATGACTTATTAAAGACTGAGATGTTAGAATACGTTTGTCAATGAAAAATACAGGGAATTGGCAGACGTATTTTCGTAATGGAGGTAGACAGATGAATGAATATGTCATAGAGACAAAGCAGATAACGAAGTCCTATGGTTCTCTTCTGGCATTGGACCATGTGGATATTCATGTGAGGCGGGGAGAAATATATGGTCTCATTGGCGATAATGGGGCAGGGAAAAGTACCCTCTTAAAGATATTGGCCGGGCACAGTTATGCGTCGGAGGGCGAATTAAGACTTTTTGGAAAATATGAAGAAAGGGAATTGGCGAATTCCAGAAAGAAAATCGGATTTATGGTTGAGCGGCCGGGTTTCTTTCCGAATATGACGGTGGAGCAGACGTTGATTTATTACTGTATCCAAAAGGGAATTCCCGGCAGAAAAAAAGTGGACGCCATGTTAAAACTGGCGGATATTGCAGAAAAAAGGCGGAGCAGATGTGAGAATCTTTCACTGGGGCAAAAGCAGCGGCTCGGACTGGCCATTGCCATGATCGGGGAGCCGCAGGTTCTCATCCTTGATGAGCCGATTAACGGTTTGGACCCGAGTGGTATTCTTGAATTTCGAAACCTGCTGCATCGCCTAAACGAAGAAAAAAATATAACCATTTTGTTGTCGAGCCATATATTGTCCGAATTGCAGCAGATTGCAACCATGTATGGATTTTTAAATAAAGGGATTTTAATTGAGGAAATTTCGGCCCGCGGGCTGCAGGAAAAATGTTCAGACTGTATTGAGATTATCCTTTCGGATGTGGAAAAATTTGCGGTTTTGATGGAAAAAAATTTCCCGGGGGAAACCTATAAAGTACTTCCCGAAAACCATATCCGCGTTTATAAACCGGGTTTTCAGGCGGAAGCTTACAGCAGACTGGCCGCTGAAAACGGGATTTATATTACCGGGATGCAGACACTGCAGACATCCCTGGAGGACTATTATATGGAATTAAAGAAGCGGGGTGGCGTGCAATGATGAACTATATAAAAAGTGAACTTTACCGGGTATTTCATGGCAGAGCGATTTATGGTTTTACAGGAATTCTGGCTGTTTTAGCCGTTTTGTTTAATGTGGTTTCACATGTATTTCAGATATTTGATGTACAGTTTCTTTACGGAAACACGTCATTTTCTTATTCGAATCTTGTTGCCTCACCAATGCTTTTCGGTGTGATGGGGGCTGTCGTTGCGGTGCTCTTTTATGAGGGAAACCGGAAGAACGGCAATCTGAAAAACACGGTGGCCTTTGGTATTTCCAGAATAGAAATTTTTGTTGGCGAATGTGTGGTAAGCTTGCTGGCTTCGATTTTTTCAATGATTTTTATTGTTGCCCTGTATATTTTGAGCGCTGAAACTCTTTTGGAGAAGGCCGGGCCGGTGGAGCTGGGAGATTTGCTCACAGAAATCCCGGCGGTCTTTCTGGTTGCCGCAGCCTGTATGATTTCAGCGATTGTATGTATCGAAATGTTTGAAAAAAATTCGACAGGGATTATTGTGTGGATGGCTGTCTGGTTTTTTATTCCGAATATTCTCTTTTATTTGGGGTTCCGTTTTGATGCGGTTCATAAACTGGCTATGTGGCTGCCCTATAATTTCCTGAGCAGCCGCGGCATGATTGTAAATACACGGCAGTGCATCACAGCCTGGGAAACTGCCCAGGGAATGATAAAATGCCTGGTTACAGGCGGGGTGAATACTCTGGTCTGCCTGATTGCGGGAATCGCCCTGCTCAGAAAAAGAGAATTGTAATTGGGAAAATTGTTTTGGAGGGGTGAAATGAAAGATTTTATTTTGATTATTCTGGCTGTCATAGGGCTTTACTGTGCCTTCCGTTACCTGTCCCTGCTGTATGCCTTTCGTAAAATCACAAAAGAAGTCAGGGAAGTACGGCAGGACCTTACTCAAAATCAAATACTTCATCTGCCTCTCCCAAACCGGCATCTGGCAGGATTGATCGGCGAGTTTAATAATACTTTGGAAGAAATACAAAAGGAGCGGCAGAAATATGAAAAACGGGAAAAGGAATTTCAAAAACAGATTGAAAATATAAGCCATGACCTGCGTACGCCGCTGACAGTTATTCTGGGATATCTGAAATATGTTAAAAATAAAGAATATGTGGTGCAGGATAAAGAATTAAGAGAGATATTAGACATTATCGAACTTAAAGGGGAGACCATGAAAAACCTTGTAGCACAATTTTATGAGTTTTCCCGGTTAAATGCAGGAGATTATACATTAAAGCCGGATAAGGTGGATATGTCCAGAATTCTGAGAGAATCCCTTTTGGGAAATTGCCAGATTTTAGAAGGAACCAATCTGGAAGTAAATATAAATATACCGGAGTATCCGGTTTGGGTTATGGGGGATGGGGCGGCACTGGAGAGGATATTTCTGAATCTTCTGCAAAATGCCGGACGGTATGCCCGTGCTCATCTGAATATTCGGATGAGCGAGACAGAAAAGGATGTTTCGGTTTCCTTTGCGAATGATGCGGAGGAATTGTCTCAGGAGACGGTTTCTCATCTGTTTGACAGATTTTATATACAAGATGATTCAAGAAATCAGGGCGGTACAGGCCTGGGATTAACCGTTGCAAAAATATTGGCAGAAGAGATGGGCGGGACTTTGGAAGCCCGTCTGAATGAGGATGGTTCCGGGCCGGAACAAAAAAGTAAATCCGTTATTTCCTTTGAACTTAGGATGCCCGTGATAAACAAAAAAAGAACTGAGATGTGAGGGTGTATATCTCAGTTCTTTTGAATTCCGTTTTCGCAATGCTCGTTGCTTACGCCATTTTGTTGACAGCAAGGTTCAAACGGCTGATTTTTCTGGAAGCAGTATTCTTATGGTAAACGCCTTTAGAAGCTGCTTTATCTATAGCGCTGGTAGCTTTTAATAATTCAGCTTTAGCCAGCTCTTTATCATTCGCTGCGATAGCTGCGTCTACTTTTTTAACAGCAGTCTTAACAGCGGATTTTGTCATCTTATTTCTTAAAGCCTTTGTCTGAGTTACAAGGATTCTTTTTTTTGCAGATTTGATGTTAGCCAATCTGGACACCTCCCTTTATTGAATATTTTTCACGTGTATATTCATTAAAGCCGGACACGGACGTTCTAATGTAAACATACCCTTATATAATAAGAGAATCTTTTGTAATTGTCAATACATATTCCGAAATCTTTTGGAAAAAATTCATAGTAAAACACAGTGAAAAGGGGCGGTTTTATGAATCCGACAGTGCGCACAGATTTAGCGATAGAGAACGCTGAAATGTTCCAGGAAACGGAGGAACTTCAGGGAATTCGGATAGAGGAAGAGGTCGGCCGGACATCGGGAATCCGGGTTACCTGGGTTGCGGTGGAAAATGAGCGGGGAGCGAAAAAACTTGGGAAAGCGATTGGTGACTATGTAACCCTTGAGGTTCCCATGCTGGATGAGACGGATGTGAATTACCACCGGGAGATTACAGGGGAAGTCGCTGAACAAATCCGGCGGCTGATTCCGGATATGAAACACAAAAAGATTTTGGTGGCCGGTATCGGGAATCGGGAGATGGCGCCGGACGCCCTGGGACCGATGGTGGTGGATAATCTTTTTATTACCCGGCATCTTATTCAGGAATATGGGGTTCACTCAGAGATTACGCGGGGCATGGGCTGTGTCAGCGCTCTGGCGCCGGGGGTAATGGCTCAGACGGGGATTGAGACGCGGGAAATTTTGCTCGGCGCTGTCCGGGAGACCCGGCCCGATGTGCTGGTTGTTATCGATGCCCTGGCGGCCCGGAGTGTAAAGCGGTTAAATAAGACGATTCAGATTACGAATACAGGAATTGCGCCGGGGGCCGGCGTGGGGAACCGCCGGTTTGGCATTGACGCAGAGGCAATGGGGATTCCGGTGATTGCGATAGGAATTCCGACGGTGATTGATGCGGCGACGATTGTCAATGATACGGTGGGGAATCTTTTGGCGATTATGGATGAAACCCGGAACCGTTTGTCCGAAAGAATCTGGGAAGGCGTGGCGCCTTTTGATGAGCAGGAGCGGTACCAGCTTATGCGGGAATTGATGGCCCCGGAAATGATGAATATGTTTGTCACGCCGAAGAATATCGACGAAATTGTCCGCCAGATGAGTTATACCCTTTCGGAAGCCCTGAACAGTATCTGCCATTCCATGGCATAGCTTTTTTTCCGCCACATATAATAGTGATGGTACTTAAAGGACAAAAGGAATATGAAGGCGGGCGATGCGGTTGGGCAAAAAATTATTTTATCTGTTTGAATTGGTGTGCGGAATTCTTTTCCTTTGGCTGACAGGGCTTTTAACCGGGAAAAATGTATGGTTAAACAGTATGAGCCCGGTAGTCTACGGGCGGGATGTTTATATATCGGTTTCCAGAATCGCAGGGAGTATTTCGGACGGGCTGATTGGGAGCTGGGCGCCACCGATGTGTTCGTCAGCCTGATTTC
>URND01000019.1 GCA_900549105.1 uncultured Eubacteriales bacterium | reverse complement strand
CCGCCATGAAAATATTGGTTTCGGCCATATTGGGTTTGAGGCTCTGAACCGTATTGTCCACCATAAGGATTTTGAAAATGTGCCGAAAATTCTGGAGACGCCTTATGTGGCTGATGCGAACCAGCCGAAAAAGTCCTGGGCGCCTTATCGGATGGAAATAGAAATGCTCCGCCGGGGAGTATTTGATGCGGAATTAAAAGAAAAACTTGCAAAAAACGGAGGAATGAAATCATGAGGGACGAAACAAAATGTTTACATTCAGGCTATACGCCGAAAAACGGAGAACCGAGGGTACTGCCGATTGTGCAGAGCACTACCTATGTATTTGATTCAACAGAACATATCGGCCAGTTGTTCGATATGCCGACAGAATATATGTATTCCCGATTTGCCAATCCGACAGTGGATGCGGTGGAGAAAAAAATTGCAGATTTGGAGGGCGGCGTTGGCGCGATGTGCACATCTTCCGGTCAGGCTGCGTCTTTATTCTCGATTTTAAATCTGTGTAATGCGGGCGACAGTTTTATCAGTACATCCACGATTTATGGCGGTACGGTGAATCTCTTTGCAGTCACATTGAAAAAACTTGGCATCGAATGTATTTTTGTAGATGCGGAAGCGGACGAAGAAACCATTCAGAAGGCCTTCAAACCGAATACCCGCTGCGTTTTCGGAGAGACTCTGGCAAATCCGGCGCTGGCGGTTCTCGATATTGAAAAGTTTGCAAAGATTGCCCATAAAAATGATGTGCCGCTCATTATTGATAATACTTTTGCTACTCCGATTCTCTGCAAGCCAATTGAATTCGGCGCGGATATCGTCATTCATTCCACGTCCAAATATATGGATGGACATGCCCTTCAGATTGGCGGCGTGATTGTTGACAGTGGTAAATTTAATTGGGCCAACGGCAAATTCCCGGAATTCACTGAGCCGGATGAATCCTATCACGGTGTGATTTATACGAAGGATTTCGGTGAGATGGCCTATATCATCAAAGCACGTATGCAGTTGATGCGTGATTTCGGCGCTTATCCGGCAGCCCATTCCGCCTTCTTGCTGAACCTCGGATTGGAGACATTGCCAATCCGTATGGAGCGCTATTGCGAAAATGCACTGAAGGTTGCGAAATTTTTACAGGCTTCGGATAAGATTGAATCCGTCAGCTATGCAGCCCTGCCGGGGGATAAATATCATGAACTGGCGAAGAAATATCTGCCAAAGGGAACCTGCGGCGTGATTTCCATAACAATTAAAGGCGGAAAGGCAGCGGCTGTCCGCTTTATGGACGGACTGAAGCTGGCGTCTAATGAAGTCCATGTTGCGGATATCCGTACCTGCGTTCTTCATCCGGCCAGCGCAACCCACCGTCAGCTAACGGATGAACAGTTGATTGCTGCCGGTGTGAATCCGGGACTGATTCGCCTTTCTGTCGGACTTGAAAATGTAGAGGATATTATTGCGGATTTGGAACAGAGCCTTAAAAATGTATAAATGTGCGGATAGAAGAGGGTCGGAATAAATGACATTACAGCAATTACACCAGGTAATTACCATTGCGGACAGCGGTTCTATGAATGAGGCGGCCAAAAAGCTGTTTATATCGCAGCCAAGTCTATCGGCCACGGTGAAGGAATTGGAACAGGAAATAGGTTTTAATCTGTTCGTGCGCTCCAACCGGGGAATTATTATCACGCCTGAAGGAGAGGAATTTCTGGGCTATGCCCGGCAGGTGACCGAACAGTATCGCCTGTTGGAGAACCGCTACATAGAAAAAAAGTCGAAGAAGAAATTCAGCGTTTCCATGCAGCACTATTCCTTTGCGGTGAAAGCTTTTGTGGAGATGGTCAAAAAAATCGGCATGGATGAATATGAATTTGCCGTTCATGAAACCCGCACCTGGGAAGTAATTGAAAATGTGAAGTATTTTAAGAGCGAACTCGGCGTGCTTTATCTGAATGATTATAATGAACAGGTGATGCGTAAGATTTTTAAGGAAAATGGCCTGGAATTTGCGGAGCTTTTTCAATGTGAAACCTTTGTCTATCTGTGGGGCGGACATCCGTTGGCTGATCAGCCGGAGATTTCGATGGAGGAGCTGCAGGATTATCCGTGTCTGGCCTTTGACCAGGGAAAAAACGGCGCCTTTTATTTTGCGGAGGAAATGAAGAGCACTTATGATTATAAGCAGATTATTCATGCCAACGACCGGGCAACGCTTTTAAACCTGATGGTTGGGCTGAATGCTTACACGCTCTGCTCCGGCATTATCTGCGAGGAACTCAACGGCCCGGACTATAAGGCTGTGCCGCTGGTGGAAACGGAGAAGATGCGGATTGGTTATATCAAGCGAAAAGGTTCAAATATCAGCCCGATTGGAGAGGTTTATATCCGGGAACTGGAAGCCTATCGGGAGCGGCTGGTATAGGCCGGTAAAAATTCTGCTTGTGTTTAGGTTGGGGGTGAAATATAATAATAAGTATTAGGGGGTAGAGGATATGAATATTCTAGATTGGAAAGATATTTACAATTCAAAAGTCGTATCGGCAAAGGAAGCCATCGGCTATATTAAAAGCGGCGACCGGGTGGTTACGGGACATGCTGCCGGCGAGCCTACATATTTGATTGATACTTTAGTGGAAAATTATGAGATGTATGAAAATGTCGAAATTTGTCATCTTGTTTCTCTGGGAGAAGGAAAATATACGCGGCCGGAAATGAAAGGCCATTTTATCTTTAATGGTTTCTTCCTTGGCGCAGGAACCCGGGAAGCGGTAGCCCAGGGGTATGCCAATTACAGCCCGGGATTTTTCCATGAGATTCCGAAGCTTTTCCGCACGGAACTTCCGGTGGATGTGGCGCTGGTGATGGTGAGCGTGCCGGATAAACATGGCTTCTGTTCCTTTGGCACATCCAGCGATTATACAAAGCCGGTGGCCGACAGTGCAAAAATCGTCATTGCCCAGGTGAATGAGTTTATGCCGAGAACCTTCGGCGGTAACCTGATTCATGTCCGGGATATTGATTTTATCGTGGAACATTCGGAACCGATTTTGGAGCAGCAGCCGGCAAAGGTGAGCATTTTAGAACAGAAAATCGGAAAATATTGCTCCACATTAATTAAGGATGGGGATTGTCTTCAGCTTGGTATCGGTTCCATTCCGGAATCCGTACTTCCGTTTTTATGGGATAAAAAGGATTTGGGCCTGCACACGGAGATGGCTTCCGACGGCATCGTGGATTTGATGCTGGCAGGTATTATTAATAATAAGAGGAAAAAAGTCGAACCGGGGCGGAGTGTGATTACCTTCGTTATGGGAACCCGCCGGCTCTATGACTTTATCGATGATAACCCGGAGATTTCCATGAACCCGGTGGATTATGTGAATGACCCGGTGACAATCGCAAAGAATGATAACGTAGTTTCTATCAACAGCTGTATTCAGGTGGATTTGATGGGACAGGTTGCCAGTGAAAGTATCGGATTGCGCCAGTTCAGCGGTGTCGGCGGACAGGTGGACTTTGTGCGCGGTGCAGCTATGAGTAACGGCGGCCGGAGTATTATCGCTATGCTCTCCACGGCAAAGGGCGGAACAGTCAGCCGTATTGTGCCATTTTTGGACCAGGGGGCGGCGGTGACAACCTCCCGAAATGATGTACACTATGTGATTACAGAGTATGGGATTGCGCTGCTCAAGGGAAAGACATTGAAGGAAAGGGCCCGGGCGTTGATTAAGATTGCCCATCCGAAATTCCGGAAAGAATTAAAGGATGAGTATGAACGCCGTTTCCTCGAGCCCTATGAATATACGCCGGTACTTCACCGAAAAGCAAATAAAGAGGTGACCGAGTAGGCGCGGGCCTGAAATCTTTGTGATGGAGGAAGGGCAATGATTGCTTTTATACTGGCAAAAAAAATACTTTCTTTATTTCTGATGATGGCAATGGGCGTTATTTTAGTGAAGTCAAAGGTGATAAAGGTTGAGGACAGCAGAAGTATATCCCTCATATCCCTGTATTTGATTACGCCCTG
This sequence comes from uncultured Eubacteriales bacterium, assembly GCA_900549105.1. GTDB lineage: Bacteria > Bacillota > Clostridia > Lachnospirales > Lachnospiraceae > Frisingicoccus. The sequence goes on along the minus strand of URND01000019.1, from coordinate 29,788 downwards.
CGCTATATTTTCGGCTTTTCAGATGGCTTATACGCCCCAGATATTAAAGGGACTTATTCTGGCTGCGGCTGCGGCGATTATTTTACATATTATTATGATTATTCTGACAAAGCTTCTGGAAAAGCCGATGAAGCTGGATGCGGTTGAAAAAGCATCCATCATCTATTCAAATGCGGGAAATCTGATCATCCCTATAGTCACGGCGATTTTCGGAAAAGAGTGGGTCATTTATTCTGCCGGGTATTTATCGGTTCAGACAATCCTGCTCTGGAGCCACGGAAGAATGACCGTCTGTGGTGAAAAGAAGGTTGATGTGCGGAAAATTTTTATGAACATTAATATTCTGGCGGCAGTTGCCGGGCTTGTCTGTTTTATTCTGGAGGCGATGCTTCCGGCACCGATGCTGGATGCAGTAGATTCGGTGGGGACAATGATTGGGCCATCAGCCATGATTGTTACCGGGGTGCTTATCGGCAGCATGGACTTTCAAAAGATATTGTCCTATCGGCGCTTGTGGTTTGTCAGCGTGCTGCGCCTCATTATTTATCCGTTGATTGGCGTTGCATTTTTAAAATTCAGCGGAATCACCGGGTTGGTACCCGAGGGAGCAACTATCCTCATGATAACCCTTCTGGCCATGACAACCCCGTCGGCTTCCACAGTGACACAGATGGCCCAGGTTTATGGAAAAGATGCGGACTATGCCAGCGCCATTAATGTGGTTACAACTCTGTGCTGTATTTTTACGATGCCGCTGATGGTGACATTATATCAAATGTAAAAAAATTCTTCTCCTGAGGAACCTAAGGAACGGTTCCCATGGAGAAGAATTTTTTCTATTCTTCAGAATTTACTCAAGTTCGAAGGCCCCGGTATAGAGCTGATAGTATTTCCCTTTCTGGGCAATCAGGTCATCATGAGGCCCGCGTTCGATGATATGTCCCTGTTCCAAAACCATGATAACATCTGAGTTCTGAACCGTGGAGAGCCGGTGAGCGATAACGAATACGGTGCGTCCGAGCATGAGCCGGTCCATACCCTTTTGGACGATGGCCTCAGTACGGGTATCGATGGAGGAGGTAGCCTCATCGAGAATCATGACCGGAGGGTCAGCCACGGCGGCCCGGGCGATGGAGATTAACTGGCGCTGTCCCTGGGAAAGGCCGGAACCGTCGCCGGAGAGGACGGTATCGTATCCCTGAGGGAGGCGGCGGATAAAGCTGTCGGCGTTGGCCAGTTTTGCCGCTGCGATACATTCTTCATCGGTTGCCTCCAGATTGCCGTATCGGATATTTTCCATAACAGTCCCGGTAAAGAGGTTGACATCCTGAAGGACAATGCCGAGGGAACGGCGCAAATCTGCTTTTTTAATTTTATTAATATTGATGCCGTCGTAGCGAATCTTGCCGTCGGCAATATCATAAAAACGGTTGATCAGGTTGGTGATGGTTGTTTTTCCGGCGCCGGTAGCGCCGACAAAGGCAACCTTCTGGCCCGGCTCCGCATAGAGGGTAATGTTGTGAAGGACGATTTTTTCTTCAGTATATCCAAAGTCCACATCGTAGAAACGAACCTCGCCTTTTAATTCCTCATAATGGAAGCCCCCATCCGCCTGCGGCACTTTCCAGGCCCACAACTCTGTGCGGTGGTCCGCTTCTTCAAGTTTACCGTCTTTATACCGTGCATTGACAAGGGTCACTTCGCCATTGTCATCTTCGGATACCTCATCCATTAATTTGAAAATACGTTCTGCGCCGGCCAGCGCCATAATCACGGCGTTTAACTGCTGAGAAATCTGGCTGATTGGGCCATTGAAGGACTTGGTCAACTGGAGGAAGGAAGCGATAGCGCCCAAGGTCAGGCCGCTTACGCCGTTTAAGGCCATGGCGCCGCCGATGATGGCAATGAGGACATATTGCAGGTGTCCCAGGTTATTCATAATCGGCATAAGGACGTTGGCAAACATATTCGCAGCGGTTGCATCCTCGCACAGATTGGCGTTTTTTTCGTTGAAAATATCTTTCGCCGCTTCTTCATGGCAAAAAACTTTGATAACTTTCTGGCCGTTAATCATTTCCTCAATATAGCCGTTCACATCACCGATGGATGCCTGCTGGCGAATAAAATAGGCGCTGCTCTTTCCGGCAATAAATTTTGTAATATTTAAAATAAATGTAATGCAGACGATAATGACCAGGGTCAGCCACACATTGACGGATAACATTGCGCAGAAGACGGAGATAACCGTAATCAGAGATGAAAACATTTGAGGAATACTCTGGGAAATCATCTGGCGCAGGGTGTCCGTATCATTGGTATAATGGCTCATAATATCCCCGTGGGTGTGGGTATCAAAGTACCGGATTGGAAGTGTCTGCATATGGGCAAACATGGTGTCCCGGATTTGTTTTAAAACGCCCTGGGCAATAGATACCATGATTCGGTTGTAAAGGAAGGAGCACACAATTCCTGTCATATAAATACAGGCCATGGTAACGACAGATTTTAAAAGGGCATCAAATACCGGATCTGTTTCCAGCAAAAGCGGCGTAATGTAATCGTCAATCAGAGTCTGTATATAAAGGGATGAGGCAACGCTGGTCAGAGCGCTGACCAATATACATATAAGCACAAAGAAAAACCGCAGCTTATAATGAAAAATATAGGAGAGCAGACGCTTTACTGTGTTTGAAGATACTTTTGGCCGTTTATTCATTGTCTTTTCCTCCTTTCACCTGTGATGCGTAAACTTCCTGGTAAATCGGGTTGGACGCCAGCAGTTCTTCATGGGTTCCGACGGCATTTATTTCACCCTCATCCATGACAATAATCTTATCCGCATGCTCTACGGAAGAGATTCGCTGTGCAATGATAATTTTGGTTGTTTCCGGAATCTCTGTCAGGAAGGCCTTCTGAATGAGTGCGTCCGTTTTCGTGTCGACGGCGCTGGTGGAATCATCCATAATAAGTATTTTTGGCTTTTTAAGCAGAGCGCGGGCGATGCAGAGCCTCTGCTTCTGACCGCCGGAAACATTGCTTCCGCCCTGTTCAATATATGTGTCGTAGCCCTCCGGGAAGGCCTGAATAAAATCATCGGCCTGGGCAAGTTTGCAGGCATGGATTAATTCCGCATCCGTGGCCCGGGCGTTTCCCCAGCGAAGATTTTCTTTGATAGTACCTGAAAACAGGACATTTTTTTGAAGAACCATGGCGACATTGTCCCTGAGAACTTCCAAATCATAATTTTTCACATTGACACCGCCGACCTGAATATTTCCGGTGGTGGTATCATAGAGGCGGGGAATGAGCTGTACAAGGCTGGATTTGCCTGAGCCCGTGCCGCCGATGATGCCTATGGTTTCGCCGGAGGCAATGTGCAGTTCTATATTTTTCAGGCAGAGTTTATCCCTCTTTTTGGAATAACTGAAGCTGACATTTTCAAAATCAATGGAACCGTCCTTAATTGTCATGACCGGCTGTTCCGGGGAGGTGATATCGGATGTTTCATCGATAATCTCCACGATTCGTTCCGCCGAAGCTCTCGATATGGTAATCATAACAAACACCATGGAGAGCATCATGAGGCTCATAAGAATCTGCATCAGATAGACAAATAAACTCATCAGTTCGCCGGTACTTAAACCGATGGCGGCATCATTGCCGGAAGCCACGATCATCCGGGCGCCAAACCAGGAGATAAAAAGCATACTTCCATAGACACAGAATTGCATCAGCGGCATATTAAAAGCGAGATTCTTTTCGGCATGACTGAAATCATTGTAAATATCCCGGGAAATGTCTTTGAATTTTTTAATCTCATGTTCTTCGCGGACAAAGGATTTGACAACCCGAATCCCATGCAGATTTTCCTGAACCACGTTATTTAATTTATCATAGGTTTTAAATACCCGCTCAAAAATCGGATGGGTGCGGGTCATGATGAAGTACAGGCCGATGCCGAGAATCGGGATGCAGGCCAGAAAAACGAAGGCGAGGGGGCCTGCGACTTTAAAAGCCATAATCATAGCCGCAATCATCATAATCGGTGAGCGGACGGCCGTGCGGATAATCATCTGATAAGAATTCTGCACGTTGGTCACATCCGTTGTCAGACGGGTGACAATGCTGGCGGTAGAAAACTTATCAATATTGGAGAATGAGAAGTTCTGAACATTGTAATACATATCTTTCCGAAGGTTTTTTGCAAAGCCGGAGGAAGCGATGGCAGCGCTGCGGCCGGATAAAAAACCGAGGGAAAGGGATACGAGGGCACATACAACAAGGATAATGCCGGTTCGCAGAATATAATTCATGTCTCCGGCATCAATCCCGGAGTCAATCAGTTTCGACATCAGAAATGGAATAATGACCTCAAGAATAACTTCACCGCTGACATAAATCGGCGCCAGGATAGAATCTTTCTTGTATTCCCTGATGCTTTTCATTAAATGTTTAATCATTAAGATACCTCCTGTCATTTATACCCTTTCGGGCATCCCGCATGTCAGATGCTGCGCATGGGCGCGCTTCGTCAGGCTCCGCGCGATAGGGTATAAATTATTGAATATTGTTTTTGAATTTTTCCATCACCTGATGGAAAATCCGGAGTTCTTCTTCAGTGACGCCCCGCCGGAGCAGTCTTTCCGTTTCCTGCTGTTCTCTTTCAATGGCCGCCTGAAGTTTTTTTCCTTCCGGTGTCAGCACAAGTTTTTTCAGCCGGGCGTCTCCGGGAACCGCCTCGCGGCAAAGCAGACCTTTGCTTTCCATAAGCCGGATGACCTTGGAAACAGTAGAAGGGCGGATACAGAAGTCGTTTTCAATATCTTTCTGATAAATATCCCTGTCCGAGTGGTGGGCCAGATAATTCAAAATCCAGCCGTTATTCCGCGTGACATTATCATCCATATGAGAGAAAACCTCCGAATGTTCCATACGGCGCCTCATCAGATTTGATAAGCTGTGGAGTTGAAATCCGATATCTAATGTATGGGGCATAAAAATACCTCCTTTTTTAAAAAAAAGTTAGACATCAAACAGTTAGATGCCTAACATATTATAGAAAAAACCTGTTTTTTTGTCAACAGGTTTTTTATGCTTTTATTTTTAATGCTTTGATAATTTCTGAAGCAGAAGTGCCGGAAACCTCTATCCGGTGTTCCGGTTCGTTGATATGCTCCAGATAATGAGCGTCCGAATTGCTGATGATCCGGCATTGATTTAAATAGACATGCTGCCGGAGAAGTTCTTCTTTTTTACTTAAATTTTTGATTTCGGCACAGGTGAATTGGCTGTCCGGCGGTATAAAGCCGAGATTGGCAATCAGACTGTTTGTTGTTTTATCCACGTGGGCCGGAATCATAATGCCGCCCCGTTCCTCCGTCAGAGCATACACCTCGTCGAAGCCTATGGACGTATTGCAGAGCAGGAGATTCGGCTCTTTTCCGATAATCTCATCCATATCGTTATAGAGAAGCTGTTCTCCGAATATCTTTTCCTTATTTGGAATTTTCAGCATTTTATCATAGACATAGGCATCAAAATCGAGAGCTGCCTGTAAGTCCGGGAACAGACAGACAACATGAACTTCCTCCTCAGTGCACAATTCCATGCCGGGCAGAGCGATCACGCCGTACTCTTCCGCCATTTTCATGGCCGGCGCACAGTTGCGGCAGGAATTGTGATCAGTGACCGCAATCACATCCAGTCCCTTGACGGCGGCCATACCGGCAATATTGGCGGGAGTCATGTCATTATCTCCGCAGGGAGAGAGACAGGAATGGATATGAAGGTCATAAGTCAGCTGAGTCATGGGTTTAACTTCTGATAAATACTCAGAGCTGCGTCAAAAATCGAAAGGCCGGTGGTAAACAGGGTGATTCCTTGCATTTCGGCTTTGCTGAGGGTTGTTTCGTCCACACAGGCATCCTCGGCCAGAATGACGCAGGCGGCATCAGCCAATGAGGCGACAGCCAGAGTATTAATATTTGCCATAACGGTGACCCAGGCACAGCCGGCCGGCGCCTTACCCATAGCAACACTTAAAAGGTCACAGCAGAACGGCACGGTGATGTCCCGTTCAAGGTCATCACCGGCATTTTTTAATTGAAACAGATTTGAGTTGATTAAATCCTGTACGGTCATAATCACACATCCTTATCTTCTTTATTCAGGTTCAGCGCCGCATCCAGAAGGGATATATCGGAAAGGAGAGTCCGCAGGTATTGCTTGAATATGTAGCGGTAGTCGTTGCCTTTCATTTCATAAGCGGAAGCGCTGTTGACCAGTGAATTCATACTTCGGGTCAGAGAGTGAATCTGGTCCTTCAATATGTAGATACAATAGGTTTCGTTTGCTTTGCCGCGGACAATATCTTCCGCCAGGGCTTTACATGTTGGAGCGCCGCAGGCGCCGCAGTCCAGGCCGGGGAATTTCTGACAAAGCCGTTCCACCCGGTTCATCATCATAATACTTTCTTTCATCGAAGTACCGAGACGGAATACCGGGAGATATTCAACTTCTTCCGTCCAATTGATTTCATCTTCGGCCAAATCTGACGGCGCACGGGTGACAACCTCCGGAAGGTGCTGATTTAATTTCTTTAATTTAGCCTGGGCGACATATGGATTTTCCACGGTGAGGACACCGCCGACACAACCGCCGTCACAGGAATTCAGCTCGATAAAGGACAGATTGGAGAATTTCTCATCTTCCAGGTCCTCAAGAACACGAATGACATTTTCAATACCGTCGGCGGCCAGATAATTATCGGTCACAATGCCGGCAGCTTCACCCCGCCGTGACTTCCCCAGCCAACGCCAATCCGTCCGGCCCGGGATAAATCCATCGGTTTCTTTTCCGCTTCCACCATAAGCGGAAGAAGCATCGGATAAACATCTTTAATGGCAAGGACGCCGTCGATATCGCTTTTGGCTGTTCCCAAAGGTTCTTTAGCGTAGGCCACTTTGGAAGGGCATGGTGAAATGAAAATAATGCCGATATCTTCCGGGGCAAGACCTGTTTTTTCAACGGCATATTTACGGGCAAGCCGTGCGGCCACTTCCACCGGCGGATTAATTGGCAGCAAATGGTCGATAAGATTCGGAAAACGCACACGAATCAAACGCACAACCGAAGGGCAGGCCGTACTGATCAAAGGCCATTTTTCCGGATGTTCGTCAATATAGGCGCGGGATACTTCCGAAACAATCTCTGCTGCGGAAGCGACTTCAAAAACATCGTCGAAGCCCATATAGATGAGAGCGGTCAATACGATGTTGATATCATTCAGATTGTTGAACTGGCTGTAAAGGGACGGCGCCGGGAGCGCCACTGTATATTTGTAATTGCTGAGAATATCTGTGCGGTCGTAATGACTGCGTTTGGCATGATGGGCACAGATGCGCACACATTCACCGCAGTCAATGCAAAACTGGCTTGTAATCACAGCTTTGCCGTTGCGGACACGAATCGCCTGGGTCGGACAGCGCTTGATGCAATTGATACAGCCGTTGCATAATTCTTCATTTAAGTAGACGGAGTGGAAGAATGTATGATTATTCATAGACACACCATCCTTTCTAATATTTCTCGAAATCCAATTATTCCGGCATATTCACTGTCATTGTGACAGTAGTTCCCTGTCCGAGAACTGTCTGAATATCCATCGTATCGGAATACTTTTTCATATTTGGAAGGCCCATTCCGGCACCGAAGCCGAGGGAACGCACCTGATCCGGGGCGGTTGAATAACCGGCCTGCATCGCCTTATCAATATCTTCAATGCCCGGGCCCACATCCCTGAGTTCCATATGAATCAGGTCCGGGGTGATGTTGACGGTGATTTCGCCGCCATTTGCATGGATGACCATATTAATTTCGCCTTCATACATGGCAATGGCAACTTTACGGACAATTTCCGGCGGTACGCCGAGTTTTTTTAATTTATGCTTCACATCGCTGCTTGCCTCTCCGGCCCGGGTGAAATCTGTCGGTGAAACATGATATTTTAAAGTCATAAGACTATTTTCCATGCTGTCCACCTCCCCGGAGCCCGGCTTCATAGAGAAGTCCGCAGGCTGAAAACATTGGCAGCGATGTGGCGAGCAGACAAATATTCCGCTCAGCGGCCATCTGAATCATGGCGTCGTCCGGCTTTTTGTTCCGGACCATGATGACACATACAATATCCATCATTTCCGCGGTGCGCAGCACCTGAGGGTTGCAGAGACCGGTAATAAGGACCGCCTGGTCATCAACATGGGCGAGGACGTCGCTCATCATATCTGAGCCGCAGGCAGTGAAAACTTCACGGTCAAGCATGTCGTCTCCGCCCAATACACGGGCGTTTAATAATTCTTTTATGGTTTGAACTGTCATATTGCTCCTCCTGATTTTAGGGATTGTACCAATTGTTATAATTATATCATAAAATTGAAAAAATTGTATATTGTTTTCGCGCGTAAATCTAGAAATTTCGCAAAAATAGTGGTATAATGAAGTACCGGATTTTAAATAAGGGGTGATTATTTTGGGAAGTAAGAAACAGAGTGTTCCGTTTAACGGAACAGCGGAGCAAAAAGAGGCATTGCTTTCGGCTATTCATGAGCTTCGGGATGAAAAGGGCTCCCTGATGCCGATTATGCAGAAAGCGCAGGAAATCTACGGATATTTGCCGATAGAGGTCCAGACTATGATTTCCGATGAACTCCATGTGCCTCTGGAAAAGATTTATGGAGTGGCAACCTTTTATTCACAGTTTGCGTTAAATCCAAAGGGACGTTATCAGATTTCCGTCTGTCTCGGAACCGCCTGCTATGTTAAAGGTTCCGGGGATATTTATAATAAGCTTATGGATTTACTCGGAATTGCTGGCGGCGAGTGTACGCCGGACGGAAAGTTTTCGCTGGATGCCTGCCGTTGTGTCGGCGCCTGTGGACTGGCGCCGGTCATGATGATTAACGATGAAGTCTATGGACGCCTGTCCGTGGATGATGTCGAAGCCATCCTGGCAAAATATGATTAAATTATGATGACGGAGATTTCCTTAAATATTCTTGATGTGGCGGAGAATTCTACCCGGGCCGGAGCTTCGCTGGTAGAAATCAGTGTTTTGGTGGATACCCGGGCAGACCGGTTGACGGTTATCATTAAGGATGACGGCTGCGGTATGACAAAAGAGCAGCTCACCCAGGTGGAGGATCCTTTTTATACGACGCGTACAACGCGGAAAGTCGGACTTGGAGTACCCTTTTTTAAGATGGCGGCTCTCAGCGCCGACGGGGATTTTCGTATTGACTCAAAGGTCGGAGAGGGAACGGTGGTTCAGGCGGAGTTTCGGCTGAATCATATAGACAGGATGCCTCTTGGAGATATCAGCGGAACGATATATACGCTGATTCATTTCCATCCGGAGGCGGATTTCTGCTATACCTATCGTTATGACGACCGGGAGTTTGTGCTGGATACGCGGCAGATGAAAGAGATTCTCGGTGGGATTCCCCTGGATACTCCGGAGGTGGCCGAGTACATAAAGGAATATTTAACGGAGAATAAAATGGATGTGGATGGCGGAGCCATCATTTGAATAGGAGGTAACTATTGCTATGAAATCGCTTGAAGAATTAAAAGCTATTCGTGAGAGGATGCAGGGAAAAGTCGGCATGCGTTCAGAGGATGCCGGACAGATTCGTGTTATTGTCGGCATGGCAACCTGCGGTATTGCCAGCGGGGCAAGACCGGTGCTCAATATATTGTCAGATGAGGTTCAGAAACGGGGAATGAGCAATGTTGTTGTCACTCAGACCGGCTGTATCGGACTTTGCCAGTATGAGCCGATTGTCGAGGTTCTTGAACCGGGCAAAGAAAAAGTAACTTATGTGAAAATGAACGTTGATAAAGCCATGGAGATGCTGGAACAGCATCTGGTTCGCGGCCATGTATTAGGAAAATATACATTAAACGAAACAACATTATAGTCAGGAGGTAGCGTTCTATGTATCGTGCGCATGTTCTGGTATGCGGTGGCACAGGATGTACGTCCTCCGGCAGCCAGAGAATTTTAGAGAGATTAAAACATGAACTTGAAAAGCAGGGATTGAGTAAGGAAGTATCCGTTGTGCAGACCGGATGTCATGGCCTGTGTGCCCTTGGCCCGATTATGGTCGTATACCCGGAAGCAGTTTTCTATTCCATGGTTAAAGAAGAAGATATTCCTGAAATTGTGGAAGAGCATTTGCTCAAGGGCCGTGTCGTAAAACGGCTTGTCTATGATGAGACATTGACGGATGAAGGCGTGAAATCCCTGGCCGAAACAGATTTTTATAAGAAACAGCATCGTATTGCGCTGCGCAACTGCGGTGTCATTAACCCGGAAAGTATTGATGAATATATCGGAACCGGCGGTTATGAAGCCCTCGGACGGGTACTTACCGAAATGACTCCGGATGAAGTTATCCAGATTATTCTGGACAGCGGACTCAGAGGCCGCGGCGGCGCCGGATTCCCGACAGGCTTAAAATGGAAATTTGCTTCTTCCAATCGGGGAGAGGTTCAGAAATATGTCTGTTGTAATGCCGATGAAGGCGACCCGGGAGCATTTATGGACCGTTCCGTTTTGGAAGGAGACCCTCACGTTGTTCTGGAAGCCATGGCGATTGCCGGTTATGCCATTGGAGCAGACCAGGGTTATATTTATGTCCGGGCTGAATATCCAATCGCAGTAAAACGTTTGGAAATTGCTATTAATCAGGCCAGAGAATACGGCCTGCTCGGCAAAGATATTTTTGGCACAGGCTTTAATTTTGATATTGACTTGCGTCTTGGCGCAGGCGCTTTTGTATGCGGTGAAGAGACAGCGCTTATGGTTTCCATCGAAGGCAATCGGGGAGAGCCGAGGCCGAGACCGCCGTTCCCGGCTGTTAAAGGTTTGTTTGCAAGCCCGACAATCTTAAATAACGTGGAAACTTATGCCAATATTCCTCGGATCATCTTAAATGGAGCTGAATGGTTTGCTTCCATGGGTACAGAGAAATCCAAAGGAACAAAGGTATTTGCCCTCGGCGGTAAGATTAATAATACAGGCCTTGTGGAAATCCCTATGGGAACAACGCTGCGTACGGTTGTCGAAGAAATCGGCGGCGGTATTCCAAACGGCAAGAAGTTTAAGGCAGCTCAGACCGGCGGTCCGTCCGGCGGATGTATCCCGGCAGAGCATTTTGATATTCCAATCGACTATGACAATCTGATTGAGATTGGTTCCATGATGGGTTCCGGCGGTCTGATCGTTATGGATGAGGATAACTGTATGGTAGATATCGCCAAATTCTTCCTTGAATTTACGGTAGATGAATCCTGCGGTAAATGTACGCCGTGCCGTGTGGGTACGAAACGTATGTATGAAATCCTTGATAAGATTACAAAGGGTCAGGGTACTCTGGAAGATTTGGACCGCTTGGAAGAACTGGCTTACTACATTAAAGATAATGCCCTCTGCGGTCTTGGCCAGACAGCGCCGAATCCGGTATTATCTACTCTGCGCTACTTCAGAGATGAGTATGTGGCCCATGTTGTGGACAAACATTGTCCGGCAGGGGTTTGTAAAGCGCTTCTGTCTTATCATATTGATGCGGATAAGTGCCGTGGATGTACGCTTTGTGCGAGAACCTGTCCGGCAGGTGCGATTGAAGGAAAGGTTAAGGAACCGCATGTGATTCATCTGGATAAGTGTATCAAGTGCGGTGCATGTATGGAAAAATGCCGCTTTGGCGCAATTTATAAAGAGTAATGGAGGGCAGAAAGATGGGCGATATTACAATTAAAATCAATGGTATGGATGTAACCGCTCCGGCTGGCTCCACAATTCTTGAAGCGGCCAGACTGGCGCATATTGAAATTCCAACTTTATGTTATTTAAAAGAGATTAATGAAATCGGCGCCTGCCGTATGTGTGTTGTGGACGTCAAAGGCGCAAGAACACTGGTGACAGCCTGTGTATATCCGATTAACGAGGGTATGGAAGTATGGACCAACACACCAAAGGTTATTGAATCCCGTAAAAAGACACTGCAGCTGCTTCTTTCCAACCATCGGAAGGAATGTCTTTCCTGTGTCCGCAGCGGAAACTGCGAGTTACAGCAGCTTTGCCGGGATTTAGGTGTAACGGATGAACATAAATATGACGGTGAGATGCTTGAGAGTGAAATCGATACTTCCGCCGCGCATATGATTCGTGATAACAGCAAGTGTATTCTCTGCCGCCGCTGTGTGGCTGTCTGTGAGAAGGTTCAGGGCATTGGTGTCATTGGAGCTAATGAACGCGGTTTCAAAACCTATATCGGTTCTGCATTTGACATGGGTCTTGGCGAGACAAGCTGCGTATCCTGCGGCCAGTGTATTGCTGTCTGTCCGACAGGGGCGCTGAGAGAGAAAGATTATATCGATGAGGTTCTTGAGGCTGTGGCGGACCCGGACAAATATGTCTGTGTGCAGACAGCGCCTTCTGTTCGTGCGGCCCTTGGCGAAGAATTCGGCTATCCGATGGGAACAGATGTGGAAGGCAAGATGGCTGCAGCGCTTCGCAGAATCGGTTTTGATAAAGTTTTTGATACAGATTTCAGTGCGGATCTGACGATTATGGAGGAAGCCCATGAATTCCTCGACCGGGTGCAGAATGGCGGCGTTCTTCCGATGATTACATCCTGTTCACCGGGATGGATTAAATACTGTGAACATTATTTCCCAGATATGACAGAGCATCTGTCTTCCTGTAAATCTCCGCAGCAGATGTTCGGCGCTGTGTTAAAGACTTATTATGCAGAAAAGATGGGCATTGACCCGAAGAAGATTGTCAGTGTCAGCATTATGCCGTGTACGGCAAAGAAATTTGAAATCGGCCGGCCGGATCAGAGTGCGGCTGGTGTGCCGGATGTGGATTATGCGCTGACAACCCGCGAGTTGGCCCGCATGATTAAACGTCTTGGAATTCGGTTTAATGAACTCCAGGATGAAGGTTTTGACGATCCATTGGGTGAATCCACCGGCGCTGCCGTTATCTTTGGCGCAACCGGCGGCGTTATGGAGGCTGCCCTTCGTACCGCAGTGGAAACGCTGACGGGAGAGAGCCTTCCAAATCCGGAATTTGTCGATGTCCGTGGAACCGAGGGAATTAAAGAAGCGACATATAATGTAGCCGGTATGGATGTGAAGGTTGCTGTGGCTTCCGGCCTTGGCAATGCCCGGAAACTGCTTGAAAGGGTAAAATCCGGTGAAGCAGATTATCACTTTATTGAAATTATGGGCTGCCCGGGCGGCTGCGTCAATGGCGGCGGTCAGCCTCAGGTGTCCGGAGCTGTCCGGAACACAGTGGATGTTCAGGGAATTCGCGCAAAAGTATTGTACGATAATGATGCGGCGAAGACGATTCGTAAATCTCATGAAAATCCTTCCATTAAGAAGGTTTATGAAGAGTATTTTGGAGAACCGGGAAGTCATAAGGCCCATGAAGTGCTCCATACAACTTATGTGAAACGAAGTGTCAATGGAAATTAATATCCAGTATATGAAGGCAGGAAGAGTTAAAGCGCTCTTCCTGTTTTTCAAATAGGCAAATGTGAGGGCAAGATGAAAGGCAGTGAAAGGAGTGACGGTTTTATGAAATATGTAATTATCGGAGGTGTGGCTGCAGGGACAAAGGCGGCAGCGAAGTTAAAACGCTGTGACAGAGATGCGGTTGTGAGGGTTTATACGAAAAGTCCGGACATTTCCTATGCGGGCTGCGGACTTCCCTATTATATTGGCGGGGATATTCCGACACGGGAAGATCTGATTGTGAATACGCCGGAAAAGTATGCCGGTCTGACCGGGGCGGAGGTTTTCACAGGCTATGAAGCCACAACAATTGACAGCAGTGCCAAAACCGTTGGCCTGAAAAAGAATTCGGGAGAGACGGTGACAGAAACTTATGATAAATTGATTATTGCCACGGGTGCAAATCCATTTGTCCCTGCGGTAGACGGTGTGCAGCTCCCGGGAGTATTCTGCGTGCGGACGCCGGATGATGCGGTCGGAATCCGCGCTTATGTTGAAGAGAAAAAATGCCGCAGGGCCGTAGTCTGCGGCGCCGGCTTTATCGGCCTGGAAGTTGCGGAAAATCTGATGGCCCAGGGCCTGGAGGTTACGGTTATTGACGCGGCCGCCCAGATTATGCCCAATGCCTATGATGAAGAGATGGCCGCTTATGCAAAGAAGCAGCTCAAAGCGGCCGGCATGCGTGTGCTGACGTCCACCGGGTTGAAGGGCATTGAGGGGACAGATAGAGCGGAAAAGGTGATAACAGACAATGGCGCACTGGCGGCGGATATTGTCATTCTGGCGATTGGTGTGCGTCCGGCCACAGAATTTTTATCAGATTCGGGCCTTGAAATGTTTAAAGGGACGATTCTGGTTGATGCTAAAATGAAGACTAATCTGCCGGATATTTATGCGGTGGGCGACTGTGCCATGGTTAAAAATGCTTTGACCGGGGAGAACCAATGGTCGGCGATGGGCTCCACAGCGAATCTGGCGGCTCGTACCATGGCAAAGGCTCTGAACGGTATCGGCGATGGCTACGGCGGATGCCTCGGTACCGGGGTGGTGCAGCTTCTTCCAACCTTAAACGGCGGCCGTACCGGGCTCACGGAGGCTCAGGCGAAAGCGGCCGGGTATAAGACTGCTTCGGTTATATGTGTCGTGGATGATAAGGCCCATTACTACCCGGGGGCTTCCGCATTTGTTGTGAAATTGATTGCTGAAACGGAAACAAGAAAGCTGTTGGGACTTCAGGTGCTGGGGGCAGGAGCTGTCGATAAGATGACGGATATTGCTGTTGTAGGCATTTCCCGGGGAATGAAGCTGGATGATTTTGATACGCTTGATTTTGCCTATGCGCCGCCGTTTTCCACGGCAATTCATCCATTTGTTACGGCATGTTATATTCTGGAGAATAAAATGGACGGTTTACTTACATCCATGACGCCTGCCGAATATAATGCAGGGGATGCGGAAGGGTATACCGTGCTGGATGTTCAGCCGGCTCCGGCAATTCCAAATGCCCGCTGGATAAATCTTTCCGAGGTTAATGGTCCGATTGACGGACTGGAAAAGGATGCAAAGCTTCTGCTTGTATGCGCAAAGGGCAAGAGAGGTTATTTCCTGCAGAATCGGCTGAAAGCCTATGGCTATACGAACACAGTTGTTCTGGAGGGCGGTGCATTTTTCAATGAAGTGAAGGCGCCGCGCAATGGACAAAAGCTTTCGGCAGAGGAGATTAAACGTGTCAAAGGATTGGGATGCCTTCAGGATAAAAGATATGATGATGTTTTTAATGTACGCGTCATTACACGGAATGGAAAATTGACTTCCGAAGAACAGAAAAAAGTAGCCGAGGCGGCAGAAAAGTTTGGTTCCGGCGAAGTAACCATGACAACCCGGCTGACCCTGGAAATTCAGGGAGTGCCATATGATAATCTGGATAATCTGTTTGCTTTTCTGGCGGAGGCAGGGCTGGAAACCGGCGGTACCGGCTCCAAAGTGCGGCCGGTGGTATCCTGCAAGGGAACAACCTGCCAGTATGGCCTGATTGATACCTTTGCACTTTCTGAAAAACTGCATGAGCTTTATTATATCGGTTATCATGGCGTGGCTCTGCCGCACAAGTTCAAAATCGCTGTGGGCGGCTGTCCGAATAACTGTGTAAAACCGAATCTGAATGATTTGGGTATTATCGGGCAGAGATTGCCGGAAATTGATTTGGCAAAATGCAAGGGCTGCAAAGTATGTCAGGTTCAGGATAACTGTCCGATAAAAGTGGCCCAACTGGTGGATGGAAAGATTCAGATACCTGTGGATGAATGTAATCACTGCGGCCGTTGTATCGGGAGATGCCCGTTTGGCGCAGTCAATGAAGCTGCGATTGGCTATAAAGTATATATCGGCGGACGTTGGGGCAAGAAGGTTGCCGAGGGCCGTGCGCTGGATAAAATTTTTACCTCCGAAGCAGAAGTCATTGATTTGGTAGAACGTGCAATTCTCTTCTTCCGCGATGAGGGTATCTCAGGGGAACGTTTTGCAGATACCATCGCCAGACTGGGATTTGAGTATGTGCAGGATAAGCTGCTCAACAGCAAGATAGATAAAAAGCATATTCTGGATAAGACGGTTGTCGGCGGCGCAACCTGCTGATGGGGGTAAAGTTGTAAGGGCCAATGAACTCATGAAGAAACTCGAAGTTCATTGGCTCTTTCTTTTTTTGAATGAAAGGTGAAAAAAATATCAAAGGATGATATAATACATTTAACTATAATCAGTGTACGTGAGGGAGATTTTATGAAGATTATTGATTTTAAGAATGCAAGCTGTAAGCATTGCTACAAGTGTGTGCGTTCCTGCTCCGTGAAGGCGATTCGGGTTAAAAATGCCCAGGCCCAGATTATGAAGGAATACTGCATTTTATGCGGCAAATGTCTGGAGGTCTGTCCGCAGAATGCAAAGACTTTTGTAAGTGATTTGGACAGAGTAAAATATTATATCCGTTCCGGGGAAAAGGTGGTTGTTTCTATTGCGCCGTCCTATCTTGGAATTATGGATTACGAAACGCCGGGACAGGTGGTGGACGGTCTGCTCAAGCTTGGGTTTACGGCAGTCCGGGAGACAGCGGAGGGCGCGGCTTTGGTGACAGCTGAGTATGCAAGAATTCTTTCTGAAGGACAGATGGCAAATATGATTACAACCTGCTGTCCGAGTGTAAATGATTTGATTGAGAAATATTATCCGTCGCTGGTGCGTTTTATGGCGCCGGTTGTATCCCCGATGGTGGCCCATGGACGGCTTATTAAACAGCTTTATGGTGAGGACACAAAGGTTGTTTTCCTTGGCCCGTGTGTGGCAAAGAAGGAAGAAGCGGAGGAAGATGAGCGGACGGAGGGCGCTATTGACGCTGTGATTCATTTTGGTGAATTAAAGGAATGGATGCAGTCGGAAAATATTGTACTCAGCGAGTGTGAGAATCGCCCGATGGCAAATCCGGATCCGAAAATTAACCGGCTTTATCCAATCAGCCGGGGAGTCATTCAGTCAGTTATGGAAACGGAAAAGAATGACTCTTATCGCCATCTGTTTGTGGATGGTATTGAGAATTGCCGGGAGCTTTTGGAAGCGATGGAAGCCGGAGAGATTCAAAATTGCTTTATTGAAATGAATATGTGTGAGGGCGGTTGTATCAAGGGGCCGGCAACAACGAAGATGGAATTTTCCAGATATCGCGCCCGTTTTCATATAGAGGACCAGGTAGAGTATGCGCCGGCGGAAGTACTGGATACTCCGATGGATGTGGCTATGGAGAAAAAGTTTTATTCAAGGAAAGAAAATGACCGTATGCCGACAGAAGAGGAAATTCAGGAAATTTTGAAGGCGACAGGAAAATATAATAAAGATCAGGAATTAAACTGCGGCGCCTGCGGATATACGAGCTGCCGGGAAAAGGCCATTGCCGTATTCCAGGGGAAGGCCGAACTGGATATGTGTCTGCCGCACACCTATGAGCAGGCCCAGTCCATGTCCAATCTTGTATTGGAGGCGACGCCGAATATGATTATGATTATCCGCTCTGATTTGAGTATCAGCGAATTTAACCGAAAGGCGGAAAAAGTATTTAAAGTTTCCAGGCAGGAAGCAGTAGGACGGTACATATATGAGTTTATGGATGGGTCTTTATTTGAAGAAATTTTAAAGACGCATCAATCGATTCAGCGCAGAAAGGCTGAGCTGGAGCCTTATGGAATGACGGTGCTGATCAGTGTGGTTTATATGGAAAATCAGGATTCGCTGCTGACCATCATTCAGGACATAACCTCCGAAGAAAAGGAACTGGAACATCAGTATCAGTTGAAAATGAAAACGGTGGAAGCTGCTCAGATTGTCATTGATAAACAGATGATGGTAGCCCAGGAGATTGCCGGGCTGCTTGGAGAGACAACAGCGGAAACTAAGGCAACTCTGAATCAGTTAAAACGGTCTATCCTGGAGGAAGATGGAAGATAATCGGAAGGTTGGTGTGTGATGAACGTCAGTATTGATGTATCATGGAAAAGTTTAAATAAGCATGATGAAGAATTATGCGGAGATAAAGTGGAAATCTTAAAAACTGAAGATTCGGATATTGTCATTCTGGCCGACGGCATGGGAAGCGGCGTCAAAGCGAATATTCTGGCAACGCTGGCATCGAAGATTCTGGGAACTATGTTTTTAAAGGGAGAGCCTATTGAGGAGGCTGTGGAAACACTGGCCAGTACCCTGCCGGTCTGCAAGGTGCGGGGCGTATCCTATTCTACCTTTAGTATTCTGCAGATTTTCCACAGCGGAGAAGCCTATCTTGTTGAATTTGATAATCCGGGTTGTATCTTTGTTCGCAATAAAAAGTTAATGACAATCCCCGATAATATGCGGGAAATCAGCGGGCGGAAGATTCGGGAATATCGTTTTCAGGTTCAGCCGGATGACTGTTTTGTGCTTATGAGCGACGGTACAATTTATGCCGGGGTGGGTGAATTGCTGAATTTTGGATGGACATGGGAAAGTATGGCGGAATATACGCTAAAATGTGTCAGGGAAACAAAATCCGCGGCGCGCATTGCCTCAATGCTCAGCCAGGCCTGTGACGATTTGTATCAGCAGCGGCCGGGAGATGACACAACGGTGGCTGTGGCCAGAGTTATTGAACGGCATATCGTTAATATTTTTACGGGCCCGCCGGAAAAGAAAGAAGACGATATTCGGCTGATGAAGGAATTTATGGCTGCCGACGGCAAAAAAATTGTCTGCGGAGGCACGAGCAGCCAGATTGCCGCAAGGTATTTGAATAAAGAAATGACAAATAATAATGATGGGACAAAGGATGTGCCGCCGACGGCCAATATCCGGGGATTGGATTTGGTGACGGAAGGGGTGCTGACCATGAGTCATACGTTTAAACTGCTTCGCCGGTTTGATGAAGGGGATATTGACGCCGATTTTTTTGAGGCGCTGGACGCTGATAATGGCGGCGCAAAACTGGCCCGGATCCTGCTGGAAGAGTGTACGGAACTGAATCTGTTTGTCGGCAAAGCCAATAATCAGGCAAATTATGAGAATAACCGGCTGTTTGACATCAGTGTGCGTAAAAATCTGGTTGTCCAGTTGAAGGATGCGATGGAGCATATGGGCAAGCAGGTGAATATTACATATTACTAACAGGAGGAGACAATCATGTTTTGTATGAAATGCGGAGCCGAATGTGAGGATTTTGCGGAGGGTGGAATTCTCCGGCAGAGATGTACGCGCTGCGGTTATATTCATTATAAAAATCCTTTTCCCTGTATTGCGGTTCTCGTTGTCAATGATTCCGGGCAGATATTGCTCGGAAAGCGGGGGGAGAAATCTATTTATCCGGGGAAGTGGTGTCTGCCCTGCGGATATATTGAGTACGATGAAACTTATGTGGAGGCGGCAGCCCGGGAAATAAAAGAAGAAACAGGAATAACAAGTCCGCCGGACGGTATTATTAATGTTGTTTCGAACCAATTTGACAATGGTGTACATTCTCTTGTTGTTGTTATGATTTCATATTATCATGGCGATGAGCCTCTGAAACCGGGGGATGATATTATTGATGCCGGTTGGTTTGATGTGGCTCAACTGCCGCCGTTGGCATTTTCAGCGGATGTTTTTATTATTGGGAAATACGAGCGGATGCTGGCGGAAGGCGGTATTACAACGCTGACGCTGGAAGGCAATTCCGTATATGGGCATTAAAAGGAGATAGACATGCAAAGCTGTTATTCAGAAGAATTACTTGAATTTATTGAAAAAAGTCCGACCTGTTTCCATGTTGTAGCTGCATTGGAAAATATGTTGAGGGAAGCAGGTTTTGAAAAGCTGCAGGAGAGCAGCCGTTGGCCGCTTCGGGCCGGAGGAAAATATTATGTGACGCGGAATGGGTCTTCCATCATTGCTTTTTGTATGCCGGAAACCATCGATGGCTTTCATATCATAGCCTGTCACAGTGATTCGCCGACATTTAAGGTTAAAGAGCTTCCTGAAATCGGCGTGGGGAAAAAGTACACAAAGTTAAATGTGGAAGGTTACGGCGGTATGCTCATGTCCACATGGTTTGACCGCCCATTATCTGTTGCAGGTCGTATACTGGCCCGCGAGAAAGAGCGGATCGTTTCCAGGCTTGTAAATGTGGACAGAGATTTACTCATTATTCCAAGCCTGGCGATTCATATGAACCGTGGAGTGAATGATGGATACAAGTTCAATATTCAAAAAGATTTGCTTCCTTTGTATGGAGATGGCGGGTGTGCCGGAACATTTATGGAAGTGATCGCAGAAGCGGCCGGGGTAAAAGCGCCGGACATTATGGGCCACGATTTATTCCTTTATCCGAGGGTTCACGGCAGCATCTGGGGCAAAGAGGACTGTTATATTTCATCTGCCCGGTTAGATGATCTGCAATGTGTTTTTTCATCTGCCAAAGGATTAATTATGGCGGAAAACTGTTCTCAGGCGGCAATGCTTGCTGTTTTGGATAATGAAGAGGTCGGAAGTACGACAAAGCAGGGGGCGGCTTCGGATTTCCTGAAGGAAACCGTTTTCAGGATTTGCTGTGAAAGAGGTATGGACGCGGTGGAGCGCAGCCGGACGGTGGCGTCAAGTTTTATGGTGTCGGCGGATAATGCTCAGGCAGCCCATCCGAATCATATGGAGAAGGCGGATGCTGTCAACCGCCCATTTATGAACGAGGGCATTGTTATCAAATATAATGCAAATCAGAAATATACATCGGATGCCGTGTCATCGGCTATTTTTAAAATGATTTGTGAAAAAGCGGATGTACCTTATCAGGTGTATGTGAACCGCTCAGACATTCCGGGAGGGTCCACCCTGGGAAATATTGCAGGCACGCAGATTTCAATGAATACGGTGGATATAGGACTTGCCCAGTTGGCAATGCATTCGGCCTATGAGACAGCCGGAGCAAAGGACACGGAGTACATGATAAAAGTATGCAGACAATTTTTTGAGAGCATTATCCGGTGTGCTGAGAATAGTTATGAAGTAAGATAAAAATGAAAGAGGAAAGATGTTATGTATATTGGTGATTTTTTAAAGAAAGTTTTCAAAAAGGGAAATACGACAATTCTCATATACTTTTTTATTAATATGCTGCTTGTCGTAGGAATTATTGCCCTTTGTTTTGCCGAAGTGAATATCTTTTTAGGCATCGGAGTCGGCATTGGATTGTATGCAGTTTCTGTTATAATTTCGCTTTCATCCTTTGGCGAATGGATGCGGCGGCGCCAACTGCACTGTATTCCGATGAGCAAAAATCCGGGACTTGAGGCGGCTGTGATGCCGTTGATTGACGAGGTGTACAGCCGGGCTAAGAAAGAAAACCCGGAACTTACCGGTGATATTAAATTTTACTATCTGGAGGATGACAGCGTCAATGCCTTTGCAGCCGGAAGAAAAACGATATGTATACATACAGGGACACTCCAGCGCCATGATGATGAGACAATTAAGGCTGTTTTAGCCCACGAGTTTGGGCACATTGCCCACCATGATACGGATTTGGGATTGTTTGTCAATGTCGGGAACCTAATCATTAATGTATTTTTCATTTTGTGCAGTATCGGTGTCGGCATGATGCACTTAATCGGAAGCATTTTTGCTATCTTTACATCCGATGATGACGGAGGGCTGGCCTACTTCTTTGTTCAACTGTCTGCCTGGTTGAGTCAGTTAGCTTTGGCGGTAGCTCAGCTTGTCTGGGTGCGTTTTGGACAGATTATGCTTGCAAAGGCCAGCAGGAATCAGGAGTTTGAGGCGGATATATTTGCCGCGAAGCTGGGGTATGGCGTTCCGTTATGCGAATTATTTGATACGTGGGGCAATGATACGCCGAAGGATTTATTTGAAGGAATGTTCAGGGACCATCCATCGTCCCCGGAACGGATTGAAAACCTTCAGAATTTTGGCGTGCCGTTTACCGGCTTGTCTCCGGAGAGAAGGCAGGCTTTGCTTGAGGGCTATAAACTCAGCAAGAAAAAACAGAAAAAGGGCTGTATGATCGGCTGCGGTATTGTCTTTATTCTCGCTATGGCTGCGGTTATTGCGGGAGCCATCGGAGGTGTGCTCAAATCTAAAGAGAACAGGAAACACCGTGGGCCGGAAACGGTTCAAACCGTATCCGCACAGCCTGAGCCGATGGTGGACGAAGAAGTTTTGCCGGAAACAGCTCAGAATGAGACTGGGGCGGAAACGGAAACAGTTTCTGAGAGTGTTGATTTGGCGGCGGTTCAGATGGCTGTTAAAGAATCATCCAATGTGGATTTGTCAGCGGCGGTTCCGTTGGCGTTTGCGGATGCTTATGCCAGTTCCGTTGTGGCACAGGAGGGATACGATAACTCTTCACTTGTTGCCATTGATGGTCTGCTGGAAACTTCATGGCAGGAAGGCGTTGACGGAAATGGTGAGGGCGAATATCTGGAACTTTATCTGAACGGCGAACAGCCGGTGAAATACCTCATCCTTAATCTTGGCAATTGGCGGAGCAACGACTGGTTTTATGATAATAACCGGCCGAGAAGTTTGACGATTCAGGTCGGCGAGTATACGGCCACATATGAATTTCCGGATGGACAGATTGAGCAGTGCGTTGAATTTTCACAGCCGGTACCGGCTTCTAAAGTACGATTGACAATCAATAGTGTCTATGAAGGAAGAGACTGGCAGGATACATGTATTGCGGAAGTGAGGGCCTATGGTGAATAAAAGAACAATCATGGGAATGGTTCTCTGCATGGTGCTGGTTTTGGCGGGATGCCGGAAAAATACGGCCCCGGCCGAAACCGCAGCAGCAGAATCCCAATCAAAACTGAATGTCCTAATTGCTGAGACCGCAGCGGATACAGAGACAGATACCGCGGCAGAGGCAGGTATGGAAACCAAAATAGAAAATCTGGATGGCCTGGCCGCAGGGACGATTATCCATCCGGAGGATATTGAAGGCGGAGAATTAGATAACTATTTTATAAGCTCCATTATTGATGACGATTTATTTCAGAGAATCTATGGCCTATCCTATAAAGAAGATTGCACGATTCCCCGGGAGGAACTCAGATATTTAAAGGTGCTTCATTACGGATATGACCAGCAGATTTATGTGGGAGAGCTTATGGTCCATGCGGAGCTGGCCCAGGATTTTCTGGAAATATTTCAGGCTCTTTATGAGAATCAGTACGAAATTGAAAAAATGTTTCTGATTGATGATTTTGGGGCGGATGACAATTGGTCAATTGAAAATAACAATACGTCTGCTTTTAACTACAGAGTATCGACGCTGGATGGAGTAACCCTGTCAAACCATGCTTTCGGCCGGGCCATCGATATTAATCCATTGCATAACCCTTATGTGACTTATTATGATTGGGGAATGGACACTTATTTTGACGCGTCCATACCTTATATGAACAGAGAAGACGCCTCTTTGGAGCATATGATCAATCATGAGGATTTGTGCTACCAGTTGTTTATCGAGCACGGTTTTACCTGGGGCGGTGATTGGGAAAATCCAAAGGACTATCAGCATTTTGAGAAAATAGAATAATGCGGAGAGTTGTCGAATCCTGGCATACGATTATTAAAATTTAAATTGAACCTGAAATCTATTTAGAGTATAATATTAATTAACTTAAAGTGGAAGGAGGGGAGATGAAACGCAGGATCGGGAAATATTACAAACAATATTAACGACAGTATTGGGTGTTCAGTCGGATGTCAAAGAACTTCAAACGGAGATGAAGGAAGTCAAGGCGGATGTCAAAGAACTCCAGACGGAGATGAAGGAAGTCAAGGCGGATGTCAAAGAACTTCAAACAGAAATGAAGGAAGTTAAAGAAGATATCCGGGAAATGAAGGGAGACATTCAGGAACTTCAGGCGGATGTCAAAGAGCTTCAAACAGAAATGAAGGAAGTTAAAGAAGATATCCGGGAGATGAAGGGAGACATTCAGGAACTTCAGACAGAAATGAAAGAGGTCAAAGAAGATATCCGGGAGATGAAGGGAGACATTCAGGAACTTCAGACAGAAATGAAAGAAGTTAAAGCGGACATTCAGGATACAAAAGAAGATGTGCAGGAATTGAAGACGGACGTTGAGCAGTTAAAAACTTCTGTCAAATCTATAGAGACAACTTTGGAAAATGAGGTTATTCACGGAATAAAAATTATTGCCGAGGCTCATTTTGATTTACATAGGAAACTGCACGAAGCATTAAAAATTACAAATGAAGAAGAGCTGATTGCGCTGCGCGTGACAAATCTTGAAAAAGAAATGCGGCAGGTGAAGGCGCGATTGGATAAAATTGCATAGCAGATAAATAAAAACGTTACAAACCCGGTTCCTTCGTATAGAAATAGTTTGTAACGTTTTTTGATTTTTATCTTAGGCAAAGAATTTTTGCCAGTATCCCATAACAAGGATGAACAGAATGATCAAAGGAAGGATGTAACTGACATAGAATTTGGACCACTGAGGAAATTTCGGCCCTTTTCCGGCGTCTGCTTCCTGAATAAAGTTTTTCCATCCCCATCCCCGCTTGCTTGTGCAGAAGAGTAAATATAAAAGGCTTCCGAGAGGCAGGAGATTGTTGGAGACAATAAAGTCTTCCAAATCCTGAATTGTGCTTCCGGCGCCAAGCGGAGTAATTCCGCTGAGAATGTTAAAGCCGAGGACGCACGGCATGGATAACAGGATGATAAGGATGCCGTTAATTAAAACGGCTTTTCGGCGCTCCCATCCCCATAAATCCATGGAAAAACTTAAAATGTTTTCGAATACGGCAATGATGGTGGACATGGCGGCAAAGGACATAAAGATAAAAAACAGTGTTCCGAAAATCCGTCCGCCGGCCATCTGGTTAAAAATATTTGGCAAAGTGACAAAAACAAGGCCAGGGCCTTCGCCCGGGTCCACACCAAAAGCAAAGCAAGCCGGGAAGATAACCAGTCCGGCCATCAGGGCAATTAGGGTATCCAGAATACAGATATTCATAGATTCTCCCAGAAGACGGTGTTCTTTGCTGATGTAACTTCCGAAAATAGCCATGGCGCCGATACCTAAACTTAAAGTAAAGAAGGCTTGCCCCATGGCGGCGAAAATAACTTCGCCAAGCCCGTTTTCTGCGATTTTCCCGAAATCAGGAATTAAATAAAAACGGATACCTTCTGCGGCACCATCCAGAGTCACGCTGCGTATACATAAAATAACAAGAATGATTAAAAGAAAGCTCATCATTACTTTGGTGATGCGCTCCACGCCATTTTGAAGTCCGAGGCTGCAGATACCGAAACAAAGCAGAACGGTAATGAGCATCCAGAGGGTCATGGCGCCGGGGTCAGCGAGCATGCCGTTAAAAATGCCGCCGACTGCTTCCGGGGAGGCGCCGACAAATTCACCGCAGAGCATTTTGTAAACATAAAAAAGCATCCAGCCGCCCACTGTTGTATAAAACATCATGAGCAGATAATTCCCGGCTATAGCCAGATAACCGGTGATATGCCATTTGGTGCCGGATGGCTCCAAAATGTGAAAACTCCGGGCAGCAGATTTTTGACTGGCGCGGCCTACAGAGAATTCCATAACCATAATCGGCAGACCGAGAATGACAAGGAATACAAGATAAATTAACACAAAGGCGGCACCGCCGTACTTACCAGTGATATAAGGAAAACGCCACACATTGCCGAGGCCGATGGCGCAGCCAGCCGAAATAAGAATAAATCCGAGTCGGGATGAAAAGTGTTCTCTTTTTTCCATGATTTTCCCCTTTCATATGTGCTTATAACTTATATAGGATATCAAATGTGGCGTTTGGGGTCAAGGGAATTGTAAAAAAATGGATATAAACCAGCAGAGAGATAAAAAACACAGAAATTATCGACAGCTATGGGATTTCTTGTTATAATCTACGCGGAAGGCTTGTATTTTTATTATAGAAGGGATGATGAATGTGGAAGCAATAACTGCAGGGGAGATTGTAAAAGCAGTGGATGGAATATTGCTGGCCGGTAATCCGAAGACAGTGATTGATAATATATGTATTGACAGCCGGGAGGCGGGGAAAGGAAGTCTTTTTGTGCCGATTATCGGTGAAAAAGTAGATGCCCACAAATTTATTGCCCAGGTATTGGACCATGGCGCCGCCGGCGTTTTTATGTCCCATGGAGATGTGATAGCCACGGATAAAGTACATATCCTGGTGAAGGATACAGTGAAAGCTCTGGGGGCGTTGTCCGCCTGGTACCGGAGAAGATTTCAGATGCCAATCGTAGGCATTACCGGAAGTGTTGGAAAGACTTCCACAAAGGAAATGATTGGCGCAGCATTGGAAACCGGATTTCATATTATGAAGACGGCCGGAAATCAGAACAGTCAGATTGGCGTTCCGCTGACATTATTCCGCATGGAAAAGGGGCAGGAACTGGCTGTCGTTGAAATGGGTATCAGTGAATTTGGAGAAATGGAAAATCTGGTTCGCTTCGTCGCACCGGATGTGGCTGTTGTGACAAATATCGGCGAGGCCCATATTGCCCAGTTTGGAAAAAAAGAAAACACAATGAAAGAAAAATTAAAAATTGCCATGAATTTTACAGAGAAACAGAGGATTTTTCTGAATGGCGACGACCCGCTTTTACGGCAGGCCGCTAAAACAATGAAATGCCCGGTGACTCTTTTCGGAACATCCGAGGGGTGCGGCTATCGGGCAGAAAATATTCACATTGAAGATGGAAAGAATTGTTTTACCCTTGTCTATCCGGAAGGGAAGGAGGATATCGTCATTCAGCAGCTTGGACTTCATAATGTGTTGAATGCGGCGGTAGCTATTGCTGTTGCCCGGTATTTTGGCATTGAGCCGGAAACAGCCAAGAGGGGTTTGAAGAATTACGAGGGCATTCCGATGCGTCAGCAGATCAATCATTTGTCCCGCGGCATTAAAGTTATTGACGATACTTACAATGCAAGCCCTGCTTCCGTAAAATCCGGGGTGGATGTATTAATGCAGCTCGATAATCCGGGGCGGAAGATTGCGGTTCTCGGGGATATTTTGGAGTTGGGCGATGTGTCCCGGCAGTGCCATTATGATACGGGGCTTGCCATAGCCAGGGAAGCACTTGATTTGATTGTTACTGTCGGACAGGAAATGAAAGCGCTGGCAAAGGCTGTCATTGATTCGGGCGAAGGAATCGCGGTGTGCAGTTTTGATACAAATGAGGAGGCAATCCCGTGGCTTCTGGCAAATGTCTCAGATGGAGATGCCGTTTTGGTGAAGGGTTCCAGGGGCATGCATGAAGAGGAAGTCGTTAAGGCTCTCAGAGAAAAATTCGGGATGCATTTTTAAAGACATTGTTAAGTCCTAAACTTACCTTGCATTTCTCTGTAAATCGGAGTATAATCTACACACAAAATCGATACTTCAATTGGGTAAAGAATTAAAGATATTCCAGGAGGGGAAATATGTTTAAAATACGGGAGGCCAGAAAACTGGCAGAGAAAATCTTCTTTATGGAAGTTGAAGCACCACGGGTTGCTAAGGCTTGCCAGCCGGGAGAATTCGTTATTGTGAGAATGGATGAGAGAGGTGAGCGGATTCCGCTGACCATCTGCGACTATAATAGAGAGGAAGGGACCATCTGCATTGTTTTCCAGACAGTTGGCGCGTCCACTGAGAGGATGGCTGAATTGAAGGCGGGCGATGCATTTGCCGATGTCACTGGCCCACTGGGAAATCCTTCGGAATTTGTGCATGAAGCTATTGAAAAGCTTCAGTCGAAAAAAATGCTGTTTATTGCCGGCGGCGTTGGTACCGCCCCGGTATATCCACAGGTAAAATGGCTCCATGAGCATGGCATTAAAGTAGATGTCATTATTGGAGCGAAGACAAAAGATTTACTGATTTTAACAAAAGAGATGGCGGCCGTGTCTGATTATCTTTATGTGGCCACGGATGATGGTTCCTATGGCTTCAAAGGGCTGGTTACCCAGGTGCTTGAAGATTTGGTGAAGAATCAGCATAAACAGTATGACCATTGTGTGGTTATCGGCCCTATGATTATGATGAAATTTGCCTGCTTGATGACGAAAAGTCTGGACATTCCGACAACGGTCAGCCTGAATCCGATTATGGTGGACGGCACCGGGATGTGCGGCGCCTGCCGTGTAACTGTTGGCGGCGAAGTGAAATTTGCCTGTGTGGATGGTCCGGAGTTTGACGGACATCTGGTTGATTTTGACCAGGCAATGAAACGTCAGCAGATGTATAAGACAGAGGAAGGCCGGGCTATGTTGAAGGTGACCGAAGGGGATACCCATCATGGCGGCTGCGGACAGTGTGGAGGTGAGGCTTAATGGCAGTAAATATGACACGTGTTCCTGTTCGGGAGCAGGAGCCGCTGGTACGGGCAAAGAATTTTGAAGAAGTATGTTTGGGATATTCGGAGGAAGAGGCTGTCGCGGAAGCAGAACGCTGCCTTCATTGTGCAAAGCCACTCTGTGTGCAGGGATGTCCGGTATCCATCGATATTCCTGAATTTATTCAGGCAGTGAAAGAAAGAGATTTTAAGAAAGCTTATGATATAATTAATGAATCGTCTTCCCTTCCGGCAGTCTGCGGACGCGTATGCCCGCAGGAAACTCAGTGTGAAGGGCGGTGTATTCTCGGCAAAAAGGGCGACCCGGTATCCATCGGAAAGCTTGAACGATTTGTTGCCGACTGGGCCAGTGAGAATGGGGTGGAGCCGGCAAAGACAAAAGAGCAGCGCCCGGAACGGGTAGCTGTGATTGGTTCCGGCCCGGCGGGCTTAACCTGTGCCGGAGATTTGGCAAAGATGGGCTATCAGGTGAAAATTTTTGAGGCTCTTCATCAGGCCGGCGGCGTGCTTGTCTATGGTATTCCGGAATTCCGTCTGCCAAAGGATAAGGTTGTGGCCCATGAGGTTGAAAACGTTAAAAAGCTTGGTGTGGAGATTGAAACAGATGCTGTTGTGGGCAAATCTGTAACGATTGATGAGCTGATGGATGAAGAGGGTTTTGATGCCGTATTTATCGGTTCCGGCGCCGGACTTCCGAAGTTTATGGGTATTCCGGGAGAACAGGCCAACGGTGTATTCTCGGCCAATGAATATTTGACACGAAATAATTTAATGAAAGCATTTATGAATTATGATACGCCGATTCATGCCGGCAAAAAGGTTGTTGTTGTCGGCGGCGGCAATGTGGCGATGGATGCCGCGCGTACAGCTCTCCGTCTGGGGGCGGAAACCCATATCGTGTATCGCCGAAGTGAAAAAGAACTTCCGGCCAGAGCAGAAGAAGTGCATCACGCAAAGGAAGAGGGAATTCAGTTCCATCTTTTAAATAATCCGGTGGAAATTCTTGTGGATGATGACGGATGGGTACGGGGAATCCGATGTGTCCGTATGGAACTTGGCGAACCGGATGAATCGGGCAGAAGGAGACCGGTGGAAGTACCGGGCTCGGAATATGAGATTGAGGCAGACACGGTGATTATGTCCCTCGGCACGTCGCCGAATCCCCTCATTTCCTCTACGACAGAAGGCCTGGATACGGATCGCAGAAAATGTATTGTTGCCGAGGAGAGTAACGGTGCGACAAGCCGCCCGGGCGTTTTTGCCGGCGGTGATGCGGTT